>NZ_VAWE01000001.1:3580000-3890000 GCF_005795905.1 Streptomyces marianii | reverse complement strand
GCGCGGCTCGGCGGCGGCGGTATGGGCATGGTGTGGCGGGCGCGCGATCTGGTCCTGGACCGGGCCGTGGCGCTCAAGGAGGTACGGCCGCCCGATCCGGGTCTCGCCGAGTACGACCCGCAGGGCGCGGCGATGCTCCGGGCCCGGGTACTGCGCGAGGCACGGGCGCTCGCCCGCGTCGACCATCCCAATGTGGTGACCATCCACCACGTGGTGGACGGCGGGGAGCACACCTACCCGTGGCTCGTCATGGAGCTGGTGACCGGCGGATCACTTCATGACCGGCTGGAGAAGGGGCCGCTGGCGCCCGCCGAGGCCGCCCGTCTCGGCCGCGAGGTGCTGGCAGCGCTGCGCGCCGCGCACGACGTCGGCATCCAGCACCGGGACGTGAAGCCCGCCAACGTCCTGATGCGCCCCGACGGCCGTCCCGTCCTCACCGACTTCGGTATCGCGGCCATCAGGGAGTCCACGGCGCTGACCGCGACCGGGTCCGTCATCGGCACGCCCGACTACATGGCGCCCGAGCGCATCTCCGGTGGCGAGGGCGGCCCTGGCTCCGATCTGTGGTCGCTGGCGATGATGCTGTACGTCGCCGTCGAGGGGCGTCACCCGCTGCGCAGGGGCAGCACCCTCGCGACGCTGGCGGCCCTCCTCAGCGAGGAGCTTCCGCCGCCCGTCCAGGCCGGATCGCTGACCGGTTTCCTGAGCGCCGTGCTCGTCAAGGACCCGGCCGGCCGGGCGGACGCGGAGACCGCCGACCGGATGCTCGCGGAAGCGGCCGAGGGCCGGAACCCGGCTCCCGGCGCGCCGAGTCCGCCGAGTGTTCCGACTGCTCCTGGCGGGGCGGGCGGCACCACGTCGTACCGGCTGTCAGCTCCGCCGGGGCAGACGGCCGCACCGACCGCAGCTCCGGGCGGGTTCGGACCGCCGATGGGCTTCGGGCCGCCGATGGGCTTCGGGCCGTCGGCTCCGCACGACGCCGTGCCGGGTCCGGTCGGCCCGCCGACCCCCTACCCGGCGGGCCCCACACGGCAGACGCCGCCGGGTCCGGGCGGCCGTGCGAAGGGCCGGGTCGCGATCGCCGCGTCCGCCGTCGCGACCGTACTGGCAGGCGTCCTGGTGTGGACCCTGCTGCCGGACGGTGGCGGCAAGGGCGGCGAGACGGCGGCGAGTTCACCCGGCCCCGCCTCGACCGCGACGAAGGGCGCCACGCCCGCTCCGCCCGAGGCGGCCCCTTCGGCGTCGGCGTCGGCGTCCCAGGTCGACGCGAAGACCGATCTGCTGACCCCGGACGGCATCCGGACGGCGGTGAAGGAGATCAAGGCCGCGACCGGGACGGACCGCGCGGGCGACTTCAGCGTCTACCCGGACTACGTGTCAGCGGAGATCATGCTCAAGGGCAGCGACACCAAGTACGACAGCTACACCTACCGCCCGGGACAGGGCGTGCAGAAGGGCATCATCAGCGGCTCCCTGATCGGCGGCGACCGCCCGTTCAGCCTGGACGACTTCGACTGGGACGTCCTCCCCGCCCTGCTGAAGCGGGCGGAGAAGGACCTCAACGTGAAGCAGCCGACCATGCGTTACGTCCTGGTCCGCCCTCCAGACGACACCTTCGGCACCCCGCTGGGGCTGGCCGTCTATCGCGTGGACGACCATGTCGCCGGCTATCTGGAGGCCGATCTGAAGGGCAAGGTGACCCGGGTGATGCCGGCCCAGGACTGACCGGCTCCCGGGCCTGTCGGCTACGCCCCGGCGGCGTGGCCGACGAACGCCGCCCAGGCCCCGGGGGCCACGGTGAAGACCGGGCCCTCGGGGTCCTTGGAGTCGCGGACGTGGACGGCGTGGGGGCAGGCGGCGACCTCGACGCAGGCGCCGGTGCAGTCGCTGCTGTAGGACGACTTGCGCCAGTCGAAGGCCACTTCGACGCAGCTGCCGCCGCCGCTGTCGCTGTAGCTGGACTTGAACCAGCGCAGGGTGCTGCTCATCTCTGCTCTCCTGCCAACTGCTCGATGAGGCCAAGCGATTCACGAGGGCCCAGGGCCTGTGCCCGGATCTTCGCATACCGCTGAGTCAACGTACTCACCTTTGCGGGCTCCTTGATCAGCAGGCTCTCACCCTGGATCTCCAGGAAGACCAGGTGGTCGTGCTCCGGCGTCTCCACCAGCTCCATCGCGCCGCGATCGCCGGCGTACTCCCCACCCATCCCCGCCTCCAACGGCAGCACCTGCAACGTCACGTTACGCCGCCGCGCGCACTGCGCAAGGTGCCGCATCTGGCCACGCATGACCTCATGGGTGCCGATCGTCCGCCGTAACACCGATTCCTCCAGCACCACCTCGATCAGCGCCACCGGCTCCCGCTCGAAGAGTGCCCGCCGCGCCAACCGCGCGTCGACCAGTTCCTCCACCCGCTGCTCCGGCAGCGGCGGATACCCGCCGCCGATCAGCGCCCGCGCGTACTCCTCCGTCTGGAACAGTCCGTGGACCACGAGCGTCGCGTACAGATGGAGCCCGACCGCCTTCTGCTCCAGCAGCGCGTAGTCCTTGAACTGCGCCGGGTACTTCTCCAGCCGTACGTACGTCCTCGCCTGCTCGAAGATGTCCATCCCGTCGCCGAGCACCCGCTCCAGCTGCACCAGCATCGCGTCGCTCGCCGGCTGTGCGCCCGTCTCCATCGCGCTCACCGCCGAACCCGTGAAGCCGATCTCCTTCCCGAGCTGCTCCTGCGTCCAGCCTTTCCGTACGCGCAACTTGCGGGCGACGTCCGCCACGAGCCGTGCCGTAGGACCCGCCAGTTGTTTGTTCTCCGCTCGCGCCATTGCGATCACCATTCGACTCAACCGGACTCAACCGGTCTCCATCCGTCCCCGCCGAATTCGACCTTGATCAAGGCAGGTTCGCGCAGGTCAAAGAGTGTCCGACCTGCCTCGCAAGGCTATGGAGAACGCTATCCGGGCGGCATCACACTGTCGCCGTGAATACGGATAATCGACGAGTGGACGTGGACTGGATCCCGGTCTCCGGATTCCGGCTCCGCAAGGCGGGCGTGCATTTCGACGCCGTACGCGTCGACGGCGACGACGGACGCCGGCTGGCCGATCTGCTGGACCGTATGACGGGCGGCGACCCCGGTCCCATCGTCACCGAGGCGAACGGCTGCCGCGGCGTCTACTTCCTGCTCCCGGCGGCCAGTACGGCCCACCGCTCGTGGCCGCGCGGGGTGACCCGTTACAACTCGGGTGCCGGAGGCGTCGGTTACGTACCCGTCCCGGCGCTCGACGGGCCGACCTGGCCTCTGGCCTGGCGTGTCCCGCCCGTCGCGAACGACCGCTTCGTGCACCCGCTGCTGCTGTGCACGGCGGCCTGCGAGCTGCTGGGCTGACAGCGTCTCCGCGGCGTCGGCCTGGTGGCCGGGGAGCGCCGTGGGGCTCTCCGGCGCTCGGACCGGCGGGCCGTCCCGGCTGCGGAGTGTGACGGGACTGGCGCCGGCGGCCCTTCCCGTGCGCCCCGTGCACCCTGAGCGCCCCGTGCCCGAGTGTCCGTACACCCGTACAAAACGGTCATGCGTGGGAAGATTGCCGCATGAACGGCCGGGATCTCGTGACGCTGTTCGTCTGCGGCGACGTCATGCCGGGCCGGGGTGTCGACCAGATCCTTCCGCACCCCGGTGATCCCGCGCTGCGGGAGAGCTACATCCGGGACGCCCGGGACTACGTGGCGCTCGCGGAGGCGGTGAACGGGGCGATCCCGCGCCCCGTCGACTACACCTGGCCCTGGGGTGCGGCGCTCGGCGTGCTGGACCGGTTCGACCCGGACGTCCGTGTGATCGACCTGGAGAGCAGCGTCACGACCAGCGACGACTTCGCCTCGGGCAAGGCGGTGACGTACCGGATGCACCCGGACAACCTGCCGTTCCTGGCGGCCGCGCGGCCCGACGTGTGCGCGCTCGCCAACAACCACGTGCTGGACTTCGGACTGCGCGGCCTGGAGGAGACCGTGGACGTGCTCGGCCGCGCCGGTCTCGGGCCGGCCGGGGCCGGACGGGACCGGGCCGAGGCACAGCGGCCGGTCGCGGTTCCCACCAGGAGCGGGGGCCGGGTGCTGGTCCTGTCGTGCGGGATGGCGTCGGCCGGGGTCCCCTCGCGCTGGGCGGCGGCCGAGGAAAGGCCGGGCGTCGACTACGTCCCCGACCTGTCGGTCCGCAGCGCCGACGTGCTCGTCCGGCGGCTGCGCGAGGTGCGCGAGCCCGGCGACCTCGCAGTCGTGTCGATCCACTGGGGCTCGAACTGGGGGTACGGGGTGTCGCAGAGCCAGAGCGGTTTCGCCCACCGGCTCGTCGAGGGCGGCGTGGACCTCGTCCACGGGCACTCCTCCCACCATCCCCGGCCGCTCCAGGTGCACCGCGGAAAGCTCATCCTGTACGGCTGCGGCGACCTCATCGACGACTACGAGGGCATCACGGGCTACGAGCGTTACCGCGACGACCTGCGACTGCTCTACTTCCCCACGCTGGACGCGGCGACCGGCGAGCTGGCGGCCCTGCGGATCGTGCCCATGCAGGCGCGGCGGATGACCCTCCACCATGCGTCGCCGTCGGACTCCGGCTGGCTGTGCGAGGTGCTGAGCAGGGCCGGGCGCGCGTTCGGCACCCAGGTGGAGCCCGAGCTCGGCGGGGACGGGACGCTCGCCCTCCGCTGGAACCGCCGCTGAGCCCGACCCACCCCCGGCCCGTCCCGGTGTGCTTCAGCCGTGCCCCGCTTGTGTCGGCCGTACCCGGCCCCTCCGGTACGTCCAGGTCTGCTCAGCCGTGCTCCGCCCCTGTCGGCAGCACCCGCCCGTCCCGGTCAGCCGTGCTCCGCCCGTGTCGGCCGGCCCGGCCCACCTCGGGCTCAGCCCACCTTCGTGTACGTCAGCGGCTCTCCCCCCGAGCCGACCAGCTCGCGCACGATCGTCCGGTCGTCGGGCATGTCGAGACGGCTCCACTGGCCCGGCGAGCAGCTCCGGCGGTCGCCGAAGGTGACCTGCGTCGGGCCGAGTTCGAGGGGCGGGCCGGAGGCGCGCAGGGTGGCGGACCAGCGGCAGTCGTAGTTGGCTCCCCGCCCGCTCAGCGTCATGACGGTGTCGCCGGCGGAGCCGCTGGTGATGGTCATGATCCGCGTGTTGGTGTTGCCGTCCGCGGTGGTGAACTCTGCCTGCCAGGTGCCCCTGTACTCCTCCGGCACGATCCCGGCGCGTGCGGTGGAGGAGGGCTCCGTCGTCGCGGGCGTGTCGTCGGCGGTCGGCCCGTCCTGTCCCCCGGAGGCGCCGGGCGAGCGGGGCGCTGACGTCGACGGGCCCGGTGCGGCGGGGGAACGCGTGTGCTCGCCGTTCATGAGCGCGTAGACCGAGCTGCCGGCCGCCACCGCGACCACCACCGCCACGGCGACGAGAGCCACCGTGCCCCGTCTGTCACTGCGCTGCGCCCCGGGCACGGACGGCGGGCCGTACTGCGGATGGGTGCCGTACGGAGGGGCTGCGGAGTGCGGGGTGTGCGGGGTGTGCGGGGCGGGCGCCGGATGGTGCGCCGCCCATCCGGGAGGCGGGGACGGTGTGGGGGTGGGCGCCGGGCCCGGGGGAGGAGTCGGAGGGCCGGCCATCGTGGGAAGGGCGTGCACACCCGGCACACCCGCCGCGCCCTGGGCGCCGCCCGGGTGTCCCGGCGCGGAGGGCAGGTCACCGGGCGGTGGATTGCCGCCCGCGGCGGCCCGCGCGCCGTCGACGGGGAACTGCGCCGGGGAGCCCTGTGCCGCGGCATCGTGCGCTGCATGACCCGGCGCCGGCGGGCCTTGCACGGCGTCCGGGGAGCGCTGACCGAATCCGGGCGCCGGCGCCCCTGCCGCAGGGCCTGCCCCCGTGGCGTCCGTGAAGCTCTCCGGGTGCTCGACCTCCAGCAGTTTCACCGCGTGGCTGCCGAGTTGGGCGATGAGGGCGCCCGGGAGCCACGGCACGCTGGAGTCCTCCGACACGCCCCCCGCCCGCTCCCGGATCCGCTCCAGCGTGGGCCGGGCTCCGGGCTCCTTGCGCAGGCAGTCCCGTATCAGCTCCCGCAGCGACTCCGGGACCCCGGACAGATCCGGCTCCTCCTCGGCGATGCGGAACATCTGCGCGTGGACGCCGCTGTCCGCGGAGCCGAACGGCAGCCGCCCGCCCGCCGCGTACGCCAGGACCGAGCCGAGGCAGAACACGTCGCAGGCCGGGGTGATCCGGTCGCCCCGGACCTGTTCAGGGGCCATGAACCCGGGCGAGCCGACCAGCGCCCCGGTGCGGGTCAGTCCGCCGTCGGCGACGGTCTCCAGGGCGCGGGCGATGCCGAAGTCGATGACCCGGGGCCCGTCGATGGTGATCAGGACATTGGACGGCTTCAGGTCGCGGTGCACGATGCCCGCGCTGTGGATGTCCGTCAGCGCACGGGCCAGTCCGGCGGCGAGGGTGCGTACGGAGTGCTCGGGCAGCGGCCCGTGGGCCGGGCCGCTCCGTCCACCGGAGACCACCGAGTGGAGGGACGGCCCGGCGACATAGCCCGTCGCCACCCACGGCACCTCGGCCTCGGTGTCCGCGTCCAGCACCGGAGCCGTCCAGGCTCCGCCGACCCGGCGGGCGGCCGCGACCTCCTGCCGGAACCGGCTGCGGAACTCCTCCTGCTCGGCGAGCTCCCGCCGTACCAGTTTGACGGCGACCGTACGGCCCCGGTCGGAGCGGGCCAGATAGACCTGTCCCATGCCGCCGGCGCCCAGGCGGGCCAGTAGTCGGTACGCTCCGATGCGGCGCGGATCTCCGGATGCCAGCTGCTCCATGGCCGAGCGCCCCTCCCCCGACATACGTGCGACATACGTGGACGTACACGCACGTGTGCGTGTACGTGTGCGCGCGTACGGATCTGTGCGCGTGCCCGATCGCACGAGAATAGTGCGCCCCGAGCCGGCGCCCACAGGCAACCGCGTTCCCGCCGGGATCAGGCTGGATCGCACCCGCGTTCCGGCCTGTTGCGACCCCGTCCACACCAGGAGGGAGCCGCCGGGGGCTTGGGCCGCCGCCCGCCGGGGCGTGGAGGGCGCGTCAGCGGCTCGCCCCCGCGGGCCCGTCCCCGTCCGCGGTCTCCTGCCGCCCGTCGGATGCCAGCGCCTCCATCGCGGCGGAGAGCCGCTCCAGCACCCGTACCGCCTCCGTGAACTGCTCGTCGCCGAGCCGGTCCGCGAGACGCCCGGCGAACTCGGCGTGCCCCGGGTTGATCCTGTCGATCGCGGCCCTGCCCTCGTCGGTGGGCCGGAGCAGCTTGGCGCGGCGGTGCGCCGGGTTCGGCACGTACTCGGCGAGGCCCTTGCCGACGAGCAGGTCCGCGATCCGCTGCACGCTCTGCCGGGTGATGCCCATGGCGCGGGCGATACCGGCGACCGAAAGCGGCTCGGGCAGCACGGCACCGAGGACCTGCCACCAGGCGGAGGTCAGCCCGGCCGGGCGGGCCAACTCCTCCGCGACGCCCAGGAACTGTCCGTTGAGCCGGAAGACGCTGATGGCGGCGGTGCTGAGCATCTCCTGCCTCTCCCGGGCCGACCGCTTCGCAGCCGGCTCCCGGGCGGGTGCGACGGCCGTTTCGTGGTCCGGCCCGTTGCGCGGGCCATGGTCCGGGCTGCCGCCCGGTCCCTGTGCCGGCCCGGGTGCCGGGGCGGCGCCGGGGCCCCGAGGCGCCCGGATCCGCTCGTGGTCCGTCCGGGCCGGTGCGCGGTGCGGGCCGCGGCCCGCACCGTCGCGTCTGCCGCCCGTCATGCGTTGAGCTCCTCGAACGCCTCCGGGTCGGAGTCGTGGAACAGCCGGTACCAGGCGTCGAGCTTGCCGTCCTCGAACGCCCCGAGCCTGCCGAGCACTTCACGGGCGAATGCCACCGGTTCGGTCGGGCCGGCGGTGATCAGGTCGCCGTCGGTCACGGCGTCGGAGTCGACGTAGTACTCGCCGCCCTCGTAGCCCGTGGCGGCCAGGTAGAACGGGACGGCGCTGGTGTGCTTCCGGTCGTCCAGCAGTCCCTCGCGGGCCAGCCCGGCCGTGGCCCCGCAGATCGCGGCGACGGGCACCCCCGCGTCCAGGAACTCCCGCGCCTTGCGGGCGAACGGCGCCAGCTCGTCGTCCGTGTCCCACAGGTCGGCCCCGGTGAGGATGAGCAGCTCGCTGTCCTCGGGCCGCAGGGTGTCGAGGCCCAGGTCGGGCTGGATGCGCAGACCGCCGATCGTGGTGACCGGCCTGTCCGTGTCGGGGCCGACGGTGCGCACGGTGTGGCCGGTGCGGGCGAGCCAGGCGGTCGCGTGCCCCGTCTCCCAGTCGGCGAACGTGTCGTAGACGGCGACGTGGACCGCCCGCCCGGCCGGCGCGGTATCGGCGACGGCGGTGGTGCTGCTGGCGGATGACGTGTCGGCGGTCATGCCGGCCTCCCTGGCCCTGCGATAGAAGTTCTCCCCGATGACAGTAGACTGTCATAACGACAGCGTGCTGTCAAATACCCGGGTCGTGTTCCCATGCCGCGACACCTTGCCCATGAAAGTGGCCGAGGCCATACAAGGTGGCCATGTCGGCTCCGAGCCGCCCCTCCCTAACCTGGCTGTATGACCCCTCATGTCGAACCCGACCCGCAGGCCGGCGCGGCCGTGAAGGCTGCCGACCGTGCCCACGTCTTCCATTCGTGGTCCGCCCAGGGCCTGATCGACCCGCTCGCCGTGGCCGGCGCGGAGGGTTCGTACTTCTGGGACTACGACGGCAACCGCTACCTCGACTTCACCAGCGGCCTCGTCTACACCAACATCGGCTACCAGCACCCGAGGGTCGTCGAGGCGATCCAGGAACAGGCCGGCCGGCTGGCCACCTTCGCCCCGGCGTTCGCCGTCGACGTCCGGTCCGAAGCCGCCCGCCTGATAGCCGAGCGCACCCCGGGCGACCTGGACAAGATCTTCTTCACCAGCGGTGGCGCCGAGGCGGTCGAGAACGCGGTGCGCATGGCCCGGCTGCACACCGGCCGGGCGAAGGTCCTCGCCGCGTACCGCTCCTACCACGGCGCCACCTCCACCGCGATCAACCTCACCGGGGACCCGCGCCGCTGGGCCTCCGACACCGCCTCCGCCGGTGTCGTCCACTTCTGGGCGCCGTTCCTGTACCGGTCGCCCTTCTACGCCACCACCGAGGCGGAGGAGTGCGCGCGGGCGCTGCAGCACCTGGAGGACACGATCGCCTTCGAGGGCCCGCAGACCGTCGCGGCGATCGTGCTGGAGACGATCCCCGGTACCGCGGGCATCATGACCCCGCCGCCCGGCTACCTCGCGGGCGTCCGCGAGATCTGCGACCGGTACGGCATCGTGTTCGTCCTCGACGAGGTCATGGCGGGCTTCGGACGCACCGGCGCCTGGTTCGCCGCCCAGCACTACGACGTCGTGCCCGACCTGATGACCTTCGCCAAGGGCGTGAACTCCGGCTATGTGCCGCTCGGCGGCGTCGCCATCTCCGCCGAGATCGCGGCGACCTTCGACAAGCGCCCCTACCCCGGCGGCCTCACCTACTCCGGCCACCCGCTCGCCTGCGCCGCCGCCGTCGCCACGATCCGGGTGATGGAGGACGAGCAGGTCGTCGAGCACGCCGCCCGCATCGGCGAGCACGTCCTCGGCCCCGGCCTGCGCGAACTCGCCGAACGCCATCCCTCCGTCGGCGAGGTGCGCGGCCTCGGCGCGTTCTGGGCCCTGGACCTGGTGCGCAACCGGGACACCCGGGAACCGCTGGTGCCCTACAACGCGACCGGCGCAGCGGCCGCCCCGATGGCCGCCTTCGGCGCCGCCTGCAAGAAGAACGGCCTGTGGCCCTTCATCAACATGAACCGCACCCACGCCGTCCCCGCCTGCAACATCACCGAGGCCGAGGCCAAGGAGGGCCTCGCCGCCCTCGACGCCGCCCTCACCGTCGCCGACGAACACACCGTCTGACGCGGCGGCCGACGGAACACGCCGTCCGACGCAGCCGGGGCCCGTGCGCCCCGTCACGGGCCGGGACCGCGGGTCTCGGCCCTTCTGCCCGCGCCGGGACCGGGGTCGGGGTGCCCTTACCTTCCTCCTACCTTCCTCCGGGGCCGGGGCCGGGGCCGGGGCGGCGGGCACCGGGCGGCCCGTCCGGGGTGGACGGGCCCAGGACTCGGGGCCGCGCCCGAGCTGCCGGGCTCGTGCGGGGCTCGGGACGACGTGGGGCGGGCCGGAGCGGGGCCCGGGACGATGTGGGGCGGGCCGGAGCTGGGCCCCGGGATGACGCGGTGCGTCCGGGACGGGCCCCGGGACGATGTGGGGCGGGCCGGGGCGGGCCCCGGGACGATGCGGGGCGGGCCGGAGCTGGGCCGTCGCGGGGCTTAGGGTGTCCGCAACCGGACGGAGGGGACCGACATCATGCCCGCGAGCGGAGCTGTCACCCGCAACACCCTGCGGCAGCAGATCGCCGGCGCGTTGCGGGACGAAGTGCTGGCCGGACGGCTGCTTCCCGGACAGGAGTTCACGGTCAAGCAGATCGCCGAGCAGTACGGCGTCTCCGCCACGCCCGTTCGCGAGGCCCTCGTCGACCTCGCGGGACAGGGCCTGCTCGACTCCAACCAGCACCGCGGCTTCCAGGTGCACCGCTTCTCCGTCGAGGACTTCCGCGGCATGATCGAGGCCCGCTCGCTCATCATGGACGGCATCTTCCGCGAGGGCGGCGCCCCCGGTGCCCGGCAGGCGACGGGCGCGGCCCAGGTCTCCGTCCGCCGCCGGGCGGAGGAGGCGGCACGGGCCGCCCGCTGCGGGGACCTGACCGTCCTCATCGGCTACGACCTGCGGTTCTGGCGTGAGCTGGGCGCCCTCGTCACCAACCGCTACATCGCCGACTTCCTCGACCGGCTCCGCGTGCAGTCCTGGGTCTTCGCCGTGCCCCGGCTCCGGGCCGATCCCGAGTTCGGGGACTGGCTGTGGAGCGGCCACGAGCAGCTCGTCGACGCGATCACCGGCGGCGACGCCACGGGCGCCCGGGCACTGGTCGCGGTGGACGACGACCTCGCCCTGCGCTGGGCGGAGCGTCTGGAGCGGCGTGCGGAGTGAGAACGGCGGAACCGGCGGGGATCGCGGCCCCGGTGAGGACGGCGGAACGCACAGGCGACCCGGACCGGCGGTACGGGCGCGGGTGGAGGGCTCCGAGCGGCCGGAAGCGGCACCGGCGGGGTACTCCCGGCGGCGGCAGCGGCGCCCTCGGAGGACCCGCCCTCGGAGCACCCGCCGTCCGGGGGCCGAGCACCGGCGGGAACTCGCGGGCCCCGGGACCGCGCGGACCGGCCGAGGATGGGTATGTGACCTGCAGACCCCCGGACCGGTGCCGCCACCCGGGCCGGGCCGTCCGGCGACGGCTGACTGTGCGCGATGTGCTAGTAGCACTACGCTGTCCCGACCATCGCACAACCTGCTACGACTCCGATGGAGAGCGAGCCCGTCTTGGCCTGTGACCTCTGGCTGGTCCCCCTCGTCGATGTGCTGTGCCACAGCCCCGACAACCCCTTCGCCGAGGAGATCGCCTCGTACGACAAGGCCCTCACCGAGGCCGGTCTGCCCAACGTTCCCGTCTTCGCCTACATGCCGGGCCTCTCGGGCGACGTCGCCCCGGTCGCCGGCTTCGACTACGACGCCCTGCACTTCCTGCGCCGGGCGTACCTCCTCCAGCTCTGCGGGCTGGCGGTGACGCCCGTCGACGAACTGGGCGGCGACTACGAGCAGTTGCTGGAGATGTTCGAGTCCACGGCCCAGCAGTCCCATCTGGTGTGGCACTACGACCACGCCGGCGCCTACGTTCCCGTCGACTTCCCCGAGCCCCTGTCCAACGAGGAACTCCTCGCCGGCGGCGGCCCGCTGGGCTCCTCCCAGGGCCTGCTGCGCGAACTCGAGTACGTGGCCTCGTCCATCGGCATCGACCCCGCCAACCCCCCGTCCGCCCCGGCCCCGCCCACCCGCCCCACCTCCCTGGAGGAGCCGGCGGGTCCCATCCCCTACGACGACAGCCCGTTCGCCCGTGAACGCCATGTCTGGCTGGGGCTGCACGCGGCGGCGACCCGGAGCCTGGGACAGGGCTCGATGATCATCTTCAGCTGACCGCGCGTCCGCTCCGGCGACCGTGACCGCGACTGTGACCGCGACCGCGACCGCGACCGCGACCGCGACCGCGACCGCGACCGTGACCGCGGCCCGCGTTGCGACGGCGCCCCCGCGCACGTGAGGGCGGCCCGCGCACCGTGTGCGGGCCGCCCTCTTCGCGTACGGCGGGTCAGCCGATGGCGGTGTGACCGTTCCAGCTGGTCCCGACACTGGTGTTGATGACGTTGAACATCGCGGTGGAACTGAGCCGGACGGTGCCGCTCCCGAGATACACCGAGGCGTTGCCGTCCGACCGTACGGCCCAGACGTCGGGTACTCCGTCGCCGGTCACATCGGGTGTGCCCAGGACGAACGGCACGTCGTCCGAGTGCCATCCCGCGCTGCCGTAGAGGAAGTCGACCCCGCCCTCGGCGGCCGTCTGCACGGCGAACGAGGACAGATCGGTACCGGCGCCGGCGAGCTTGCCCTGCCGGAGGTAGATCCTGCCGGTGCTGTCGGTCCGGTAGACGAGATCCAGCCCGGAGCCTCCCCTCACGTCGTCGACCTGCACGAGATCCCGCTGCGACCAGTCGTCCCCGCTGAGCTGGGTGACGGCGCTGAAACTCGACCCCGTGTACCCGGTGAAGGCCCACAGGCCGCTGCCGGCCGTGGCGAGCAGGTCGGGGCGTCCGTCGCCGGTGGCGTCACCGACGGACAGGATCTGGGTGAGCGTCCCGGGGGCCGGGGCGCCGCCCGGCAGCAGCATCTCCCGGCGTTGCCCGACGTCGAAGCCGCCGTATCCGTCACCGGGGTAGACGTAGAGCTTCCCGTCCGGCATCCGGGCGACGAGATCCTGGACGCCGTCGCCGGGCAGCCAGTCCCCGTTGTGCGTGATCAGTGCATCCGTCCAGTACCCGTCGTCGAGCAGTGCGGCGGAATCCCCGGCCGCCGAGTACGCGGCCGCCATGGAGAAGTGGAGGCGGTCGGTGCCCTGGGTCTTGGCGTACAGGAGGAGATTGCCCGACGGGTCGATGGTGTAGACGTCCGGCACCTGGTCGCCGGTGACGTCCCCGGCGGCGTCCAGTTGAGGGCTCGGCCGCACGTTGAACAGGTACTTCGTGACCCCGGAGATGTTACCGACGCTGTCGGCGCTGCGTACGTAGAGCACGCTGGGGCCGGCGTGCGGCGGCTGGAGCGTGACGACCGCCTGGCCGCCGTTGGCCGCGTCGGGCAGAGCCTTCTTGTCGAAGGCCGTGTTGAAGCTGTACTGGTACTCCTTCACGCTGGTCGCCGGCCCGTTGGGCGTGAAGACGAACTGCCCCGCCGTGCCGAAGGCGGCCGTGCTCCAGGTGCTGCCGTCGTCGCCGGGGGGTGGGAAGGCCGCGGACGAGACGCCCGGGCTGTTCGGTGCCGAGTGGTCGACGGTGAACTGGCAGAGCGCGGTCGTGTACGGAGGCCCCCATGCGGAGGTGGCCCCCTCGGCGTCCTTCTAGTACACCGACCACGTGTACGTCGCGCCGTGCGTGAAACTGGACCACGGGATGGTGTACGGCGTCATGGCGCCGGTGCTGTTCGTGGCATGGTCCGCGTCGTGCAGCGGGCTGCTCGGGTATCCCGTGCGCCAGACCTTCAGGTGCAGGTACTTGAGGTTTCCGTCGGCGTCGGAGGCCGAGGAGCTGAACGTGATGTCCTGCTTCCCGATCGACAGGTAGGGCGAGGCGGTGTCACACGTGCCGCCCGGGGAGGTCTTCATGAGCGAACCCGTCGGCTCGTTCGGGGCCCGGTTGTAGACGACCTCGACGTACGGGGAACTCTCCCCGTTGGCCTGGAACTTCTTCCAGGCGTTGGTGTCGTTCTCGTTCGCGGCACGCAGCCCCAGGGTGAGCGCCGTCCACTTCTTGTCGGACGCCTCCTGGGCTGCGGACTTGATGTCCATGGCGACCCACTTGTCCGGGCAGGAGCCCGACTTGTAGCCGTGCCCGTTGGTCTGGCTCGACAGCACGCGCGTCCAGCTCGGTTGCTTGTTCCAGGTGCTGGAGCTGGAGATCGCACCGGTGAGATAGAGGTTGTACTGACGGGACGAGCAGCCCCAGGAGTACGTCTGCAGCGCGCGGAAGGTCGCCGACTGGACCTTCGTCCCGTGCAGGGTCGAGCCGTACTCGAAGGTGAAGACGGAGCGGGAGAGCCCGCCCGTGGTCGACTCGTAGCCGACGCGCGCGTCGTTGGTGCCGTCGTTGAAGTTCTGCCCGTTGTAGAAGCTGGAGCTGGGGTACTTCGCGTACAGCAGCGTCCAGTTCTTCTTCCGCCCCTTGAAGGAGGGGTCGATGAACACCGGGTAGACCGTCTCCGGATCGGTGAGCAGCTTCTCGTCCACGTCGAGGCCGAGCACGCCGCCGTCGCCGAGGCTCGCGTCGAGGACACCGTCGTGGCTCCCGGGCTGCGGCCCGGCGAGACCCGGCAGGGCGAGTGCCGTGGAGCGCACGGCCGGATCGGGCGCCGGTACGGGCTCGCCGATGGTGGCCCTGACGGCCCCGGCGGAGTCCCACACGTACGGGGTCGGGGAGGACGCGATCTCCTCGCCCGCGCTGTCACGGGCACTGACGACGTCCGTGGCGTCGTCGAGCGTGAAGCTCAGGCTGGGGGAGGAGAGCCGGTAGTCGAGCCGGTCCAGCAGCGGGTCCTGCGCGGCCTGACGGGTGTGGACGACGAGGACGTGCGAGTAGCCGCCGTCCCGCGCCGTGAGCAGCAGGTCGATGCCGGGGCGCACGTTCCGGTACAGCGCACGGGACCCGTTCACCAGGGGCTCGGGCAGCGGACCGGGCCAGCGCACGACGAGGTCGTGGCCGCCGGTGCTCATGCGGACCAGGTCGGTCCAGGTGCCGTCCGAGGGCGCGGTTCCGACCGCTCCCACCCCGGCCAGAGACGTCCGCACGGTCGAGCGGGAGGCCCGCCCGCCGTCGTCCTCTTCTCCTGCGCCGCCCTTGGGGCCGTCCGCGCTGCCCGCGCTGAACAGCAGCGGATCGTTGACGGTCCGGGGCGCGTAGCCACCGTCCACGCGGTGCAGGGTCGTGTCGACCGGCTTCCACTCGCCGCCGACCCTGGCCCGGATCGTGTCGCTGTACGTTCGGGTCCTGAGCAGCCCGTCGGGCCGGGCCCAGGTGGTGGAGTCCGGGGTGTGCCGGGCGGTGACCTCGACGTCCTTGCCGGTGCGCCGCGCCTCCCGGGCCGCCTCGGCGGCTTCGACCGGGTGCTGACGGGCGGCGTCACGCCCGGCGCGCGGCGAGGGCTGCTGCCCGCGTTCGCCGGTGAGGTGCACACCCACGGGGAGGGCGATGGCGGCGGCGAGCACGGCGGCCAGTACGGCGAATCCGCGCCGCTTGCGACGCTGCTTCAATTCGGCGCGGCCAAGGGGTGGTTCGATGGAATTCGTGTCATCGCCAGGCGCGGGCTCCGTGCGTTTTTCCTCGGTCCGCGCTTCCTCCTGTGGTGGAGAATTCTCCGTACTCTCCACGTTCTTCGAGGCGTCCATCGTTTCCTTTCCCCCCGCGGGCGCCTGGATGGCTGAGCTGCCCTCGGAACTCCTGCTCTGTGCAGATGCGTGCGCAGCAGAGCATGACTCATCCTCACGTTTTCGTCACCGCCCGGCCGGTGCCCGGGCCAGCGGAACCGCAGGCCCGCCGAATGCGTCCACTCGGTGAGAGGTGCGCCGGTGAGCAGCTGTCCCGCCCGATCCGGCAGCCTTGAAAAGAGGGCATCCCGGGATATTGTTCACGACCCTCGGGTGATCTTTGGAATGCTTTCGCCGGCATATCTCGAATGACGTCCTGCTGTCGGATCCCGCTGATTCGATGGTTGATGCGCCGTCAATTCCCTTCAGTCGACAATCCGTCCTTTCGTGATCGTGATTGACGTCACAGGCGACCTGCTGTTGTGGATTTTGTGTGCGGTCCACCTGCACAATCGCCGGGCTATTTGTCGATTCCCTGTGCCCGTGCTGTCCGTTCCGGCGCGCAGTGGAAGTGGGGGGTTCCATGTCCTCGTCCGATTCGGGACGTACGCTTCGCCTGCCCGGACGAGGGAGCCTGCCTCGTACGCGTGTCTCGCCCCTCAATCGAAGGCGCTCGGCACACCGCCGCCGCACCTCCGCCCCCCGCGGCACCGGAATCGTCCTCTCGGCCGTGCTCGTCGCGACGCTGCTGCCGGCCCAGGCCTGGGCCATCCCGCCCGGTGACCCCCGCAACGGCCCCAACCTGGTCGCACTCCAGCAGGACGCCCCCGCGGACCCGGACGCGGTGAGGATCGACGAGAACGCGGCCTGGTCCGGCGACCCCGTCGAGCCCCCGGCCGAGTACAACCCGACCGATGTCGCGCCCCCGGCCGGCGGAAACGCCGCCGTTCCCCTCGACGACGCGGGCGGAGAGCTCGTCCAGGCCGGCACGCTGCCCGTCCGCATCGGCCAGGCGTCCCCGACCGAGACCGAGCCCGACCCGCCCGCCCCCAGCGGCACCTGGGACGTCGAGGTCGAACCCCGCACCACCACGGAAGCGGCCGACGTCGACGGCGCGATCATCACCGTCACGCCCCCCGGTACCGGCTCCACGCCCGTCGACATCGAGCTGGACTACGGCACCTTCGAGGACCTGTACGGCACCGAGTGGTCCTCCCGCCTCCGGCTCACCCAGCTCCCCGAGTGCTTCCTCACCACACCCGAGTTGGAGGAGTGCACCACCGCGGTCGTCGTCCCGAGCGAGAACGACCCCTCCGCCGAGACCGTCCGCGCCACCGTCGATCCCGCCGCGAGCCAGGCACAGGGCCTGTCCCCCCAGGCCGGCGGCGGCCCCGTCGTCCTCGCGGCCACCGACTCCGCCTCGGGCGCGGGCGGCACGTACAAGGCGACCCCGCTGTCCGCGACCGGCACCTGGACCGCGGGCGGCAGCGGCGGCGGGTTCTCCTGGACGTACCCGCTCACCGTCCCGTCGCCGCCGGCCGGCCCCGCGCCCAAGGTCGCGTTCACGTACTCCTCGCAGTCGGTCGACGGCCGCACCTCGGTCGCCAACGGTCAGGCCTCCTGGATCGGTGACGGCTGGGACTACCACCCCGGTTTCGTCGAGCGCCGCTATCGGTCCTGCACAGTTATCTGCACCAACTCCCCTCGTTGATCGACGTGATGGTCAGTGCGATCGACGAGGAGGAACCCTTTGGAACTGCGACATGAACTGATCGAGGGTCGGGCCGAGCTGCCCCGGGTTGGGGCCGTTGTCCCCGCTCGGGGCGTCCATCCTCCGTACGTCGTCGTGAACGCGTACGACGACGAGATCGAGGCGGCTACCCCCTACCTGCGGGACCTGGCGCTGAACGACTGCAGTCCGCTGACAGTACGCAGCTACGGGTACGGCCTGCTGCGGTGGTTTCGACTGCTGTGGCTGCTGGGGGTGGCGTGGGAGAGGGCGACTGAGGCTGAGGTCGCGGTGCTGGCAGGGTGGCTACGCACGGCCTCAAATCCGCAGCGGCAGCGGACGCGGGCGGGTGGAGACGCGCCGGGATCGGTGAACCTGAGGACCGGCAAGCCGACCCTCCGTGCCGGCTATGCGCCCAGGACGATCAACCACGCGTTGTCGGTGATCAGCGGCTTCTACGGGTACCACGCCCATAAGGGCAACGGGCCGGTGGTCAACCCTGTACCCGTGTCGCCGCAGCGCCGGCGGGCCCTCGCGCACCGCAGCCCGTTGGAGCCGAGGGCGGTCGTGGGTCGGGCTCGGCTTCGGCAGAAGGTCTCCGACCGTCCGCCCCGCTCGATTCCTGACCTGCTCTGGGATGAGCTGTTCGATCGCATGGGATGCGAGCGCGACCGCGCCCTGCTGGAGTTCTACGTCTCCAGCGGCGCCCGCGCGGTCGAGCTGCTCGGAGTCGGGGTGAACGACATCGACTGGGCCGGCCAGCGGATCTACGTGATCTCCAAGGGAACCCGGGAGCGGGAAGCAGTGCCGGCCTCGCCGCAGGCGTTCGTCCGGCTGGCCCGCTACCTCGACGAAGTGGGAACGCCGTCACGGGACGAGCCAGTCTGGCGGACCCGGAGCGGGAGCGATCGGCCCCTGTCCTACTGGGCGATGCGCCGGATCATGCAGCGGGCGAACGAGCTGCTGGGCACGAACTGGACCCTGCACGACCTCCGTCACACGGCGGCGTCCCGGATGGCGAACGGCGGGAAGCTCACGCCGGTCGAGGTCCAGGCGATCATGCGGCACGCCAACATCCAGACCACCAGCCGCTACCTGACCGCCCGGGTGGAGGAGATGTTCGACAAGCTCGCCGAGCACTACAGCACGCCCCGGCCCGCGACGAGCTACCCCACCGGGTACTCCGCGGACGACATCAAGGCGGTGTTCGGTGCCTAGGGCACAGGCCAGCCCGACCACCGGTGTCAGCCGCCGGCACGGGCCCATCGTGGAGGGTCTCACCTTTCCCAGCCGGTTCGTGGGCGGCCCGATGAAACCGCAGCCTGCGATCTCGGATCCCCCGCCGCGACCGCACGGAGAGTTGTCCAGTGTCTCGATCAACCACATCTCCAAGCTGGCCTTCGACGTCTGGGAGGACGCTTCCACCGTCACGCGCCACCAGCGCGCCCAGGCCACACGCGGGATCCTTCAGTACCTGTCCACCCACCCGGGCCAGACCTGGCAGGAGCGGTGGGATGCCAGCCCTCTGGGCAAGGGACTGATCAAGGCGAACAGTCTCGGTGCCCGCAGGACGACCGGGCTCGCGATCACCCCTGGGGTCCGCACGCTGTTCTGTCTCCGCGTCGTCCAGCCCACGATGCTCGCCTTCCGCCAGAACCAGCTGAACAATTTCACGCCTCTGTTCGTCTCCGCGCAGAACGACCCGCTGCTGGTCACCTTCGAGGAGCACATCGCCGCACAGGAGCTACGGCTCAAGCACCAGCGGGAGGCAGTGCTCGACATGTGCACCCTCCTGACCTATCAGGGCGTCGCGCTGGCCGACGTCACGCCGGCGTCGATCCTCCAGTACGCGCACGACAACCGGCTGGCCCGCTGCCGACTTCAGCCCGGTCAGCCTGCCTCCAACCGCCTGTTCGGGCACGGAATGTGGACGGCGCTGATCGCCATGGGCCGGTTCCCGCCCTCCACGCCGACGACCATGCGGGCGGCGATGATGCGCGGCCAGCGGACCATCGAGGAGCTCGTCGACCAGTACGGGGTCCGCGATCAGGCCGTCCGTGGTCTGCTGATCGACTACTTCGGTCGGCGGCGAGCTGATCTCGACTACTCCAGCCTGAAGCAGCTCGCGATCCTGCTGGTCAAGCACTTCTGGGTGAGGATCGAACAGCTCAACCCTGGCCAGCAGGGCCTGCGGATCGCCCCGGACCTCTACACACGCTGGCGCGAGACGATCCGGCTCAAGGACGACGGCACCCACCGGATGGGCCAGGACGACATCGTCATCTCGGTCCGCAGTTTCTACTACGACCTGCACACCTGGGCTGCTGACGAACCCGAACGCTGGGGGGCCTGGGTGGCACCGTGTCCCGTCCCGCCCGGTGAATTCCATGGCCTGGGAGTCCGCCGGCGGAAGGGGACCGAACGCTCCGCGGACCGCACTCGGCAACGCCAGCCGCTCCTGCCCGTCCTGGTCGAGCACGTCGAATCCCGCTACGACCAAGCCCGGCTCCTGCTCGAACACGCCGACCACGCTGCCGACGGCGAGGAGTTCACCCACGCCGGCACGGCATATCGCCGAGTGATCAGCGAATCGGACCAGAAGCTGCTGCGGCACGGCGACGCCGTTCCCACCCGCGTGCTGAACCTTGACACCGGCGAACTGGTGAACATCGAGGCAGACGAGGAGGCCGCCTTCTGGGACTGGTCAGCGGTGGAGACCCTGCGGCACTCCGGCGTCCGCATCGAGGAGATGTGCGAACTCACCCACCTCAGCATCCGCCAGTATCAGCGCGCGAATGGCGAGGTCATCGCCCTGCTGGTCATCGCACCGTCCAAGACCGACCGCGAGCGCGTCATCCCGATGTCGGCCGAGTTGTTCCACGTCATCGCCTCGATCATCCGGCGCCACGGCCGGCGGGGAAGGCCAATTCCCCTGGTCAGTCGCTACGACCCGCACGACAAGCTCTGGAGTGCGCCGATGCCCTTCCTCTTCCAACGCCAGAACGGAGCGATCGGCTCGAAGATCTTCAACCCCGGCACCATCCAGAAGATGATCAGCCGACGCTGTGAGGACCTGGCCGAGACGCACCCCGGGTTCCGCGGGCTGAAGTTCACCCCGCACGACTTCCGCAGGATCTTCGCCACCGAGCTCGTCAACAGCGGCCTGCCCATCCACATCGGCGCCGCCTTGCTGGGCCACCTCAGCATCCAGACCACCCGCGGCTACGTAGCCGTCTTCGACGAGGACGTGATCCGCCACTACCAGGCCCACCTCCATCAGAGGCGTCAGGTCCGGCCTTCGGAGGAGTACCGGGACGCCACCGAGCAGGAGTGGACCGAGTTCCAGGAGCACTTCGACCGCCGCAAGGTCGAGCTCGGCTCATGCGGACGCCCCTACGGCACCCCCTGCCAGCACGAGCACGCGTGCATCCGCTGCCCGATGCTCCACGTCAACCCCAAGATGCTCGCCCGGCTCACCGAGCTGGAAGCCGACCTGCTGCACCGCCGGGCACAAGCAGAAGCCGAGGGTTGGATCGGCGAGATCGAAGGCATCGACCTCACACTCACCTTCCTCCGCGCCAAGCGCGACGAGACCCGACGCCGAGCCCAGCGACCATCTGTCCACCTCGGCATCCCCACACGGCGCCGTCCGAAGGAGGCCGAATGACCTTCGTTTCGCTCGCAGTGAAGGTTGAGCGTTCTGATCGAAGTCTGAGTGACTGTGACCTAGCGCCCTCCATCGGCGGGCAGATTCCTACCCTCTCATGGGCCTTTTGCGCTCTCGCGGGGGTCGGTGGCCGTGATCCGTTCAACGAAGCGCCGCACCTGGTCTCCGACGGGCTCCTGCATGGACACCGGCATTGCGTACCAGCGGAGCCCCTTGCCCGGACCAAAACCATCGGTCACGAAGGGCATGATCACTTCAGGAGACTCTCCGCGGTCACTAACACGGATGCCGTGCGAGAACGGCTGGCAGTTCCACCGCTCGAACCAGTCGGAGGCGGCGATCCGGTGGGCCAGCAGGCGTGCTGCGGTGTCGACGGGCTCCTCCCATCTGTGGTCCGCCACGGCCCGGGCCAGTTCGGCGTCGTACTGCGTGGCGTCGAAGTGGATCTCAGGCGGGACGGGGACGCGGTTGTCGTTGGTGTTCTCCCAGTTCGTCCACTCGACGAGATCGCCGAAGCGTTGGATGGTGACGAACACTCCTCCGCAGCAACCGGTGTCGCAGTCGTTGTTCGAAAGTTCGACACGGCGAGGCTCGTCGCCGGCCCACAGAGGCCATGTCTCGGGCGAACCGAACCACGTCTCCTGGTAGCAGCTCGAATCGCCGTCCGGGTGGATCTCCTGCAACACATCACGGCCATCGATCAACGGACGTATACCCGCCCCCTTCTTCAGCGCCTGCGGATGCGGAAGGACGTGACGAAGGGCAAGGACGCTCACCGGCGCAAAGTGTTCCATGTCCTCTATGGTCGCGGATCGGGTACATGAGGAGAAATTCGGTACTCACTCGTCGGCGCGAAACCCTCACAGTCACCAATCTTCGGTGAGAACGCTCAGCCTTCCCCAGACCGATGCCTGGAAGCGGCCAGACGTCATCGAAGGATCACGCGCACGCCCCGTTCCTCGAAGATCTCCAGGAGGAGGTCGAACAGCGCAAGCTCGCGATCACCGGCGGGCACGCGCTCTGCCAACCGCGTCCGAGCCTCGGCCGAGAACTCCCAGTGCAAGGTGAACGGAGAGGTCGCGCCCCAGCCGCCTCTCAGACAGTCGTCCAGAGCGTCCAGGTTCCAGCCGAAGTATCCACCGGGTCCGTTGATGGCCTCACCGATCGCGCAGTAGAAGGTGTCCCTGCCAACGATGTGTCGGCCGTCCAAGGTGAACACCTGGCCCGCAGGCGCATCGGGCTTCCCCTGGCATTGGTACTCCCGGGACCACAGGGCCACCGACAGCCACGCGTGTCGGTCCTCGGGTGCGAGTTCGTGCCACATTCCGGTGTGGTTCAGGTGCCCGGTGCGGACCAGCTCCCACAGTCGTTCCGCTCCGGGCAGGGCGTTCTCACACCAAAGCGTCACCGTGAGGTCGACGAGGCCGACACCGCTGGCGGAGGGCTTGACGTCGATGACGGTGACGTCGTTGACGAAGTAGGACCCCATGGTGGCACCGTCGCCGTCGAGGAGCTCGACCCAGGCGTTTCCCGCCACGGCACGACGACTGCCGACGTGGTCAACGCACCTCAGTAGGCCACCCTGCGGGAGGCAACCCGCGAGGTGCACTCGGCGCGCTTTTTCCTCATCCGGCAGGGGCGTGAACAGCCCCTCGGCCTCGTGAGCGAAACCCCAGAAATCGCTGTCGACCTCATCCGAGGCCAGCGCGTACTTCTGCCCCTTGCCGCCCAGCCCCGATGTTCGCATCGCACCCCCCATGAGAGCGCTGATCTTACCGACGCCGGGGGATCTGCCCGGCGGCCGCCGGCGCCGCCACCACCCCTGACCCATCCCATCCATCTCGGAGGCCCTTTGACGAGCCACATACCCGCCTTCACCCATGAGAGTGAAGTGCAGAGAAGCCCGGAAGACCGGAAGAACAGCCCGAACAACGACAACACCGCCGACAAGAAGAAGTCCGACCTGTGCTGGGCGAGCGAGAACCTCGTGATGTCGCTGGGCGGCTCGTCGACCGAGCTGGTCCACGACGATGCCAGCGGTGCATGGGTCGCCGCCAACGACGACGGCGCCAGGGTCGAGTACAAGGCCAAGGACGGCAGCGCGAAGGCGTCCCAGACCGGCGAGTACGACGGTGAGTACTGGGTCGTCACGACCCGCGACGGCACCCGCTACTGGTTCGGCCGCAACGCCCTGCCGGGGCGGGCCACGGCCACCAACTCCGCCTTCACCGTGCCGGTCTTCGGCAACCACGACGGCGAACCGTGCCACGCCACCGCGTACGCCGACTCCTCCTGCACCCAGGCCTGGCGCTGGAACCTCGACTACGTCGAGGACGTCCACGGCAACGCCATGGTCGTCGACTGGAAGCAGGAGACCAACCGCTACGCCAAGAACGAGAAGTTCAAGCAGGCGGTCCCCTACGTCCGCGGCGGCCATCCGACCCAGATCCTCTACGGACTGCGCTCCGACAACCTGACCGGCACCCCCGCCGGCAAGGTCGTCTTCACCGCCGACGAGCGCTGCACCAGGGAAGGCGCCACGGACTGCTCGGACACCGAGTTCGAGTCCAAGAACTACGAGGACAAGCAGCCGTGGTGGGACACCCCCTCCACGCTGCACTGCAAGGCCGGCGCCGCCAACTGCTACGTCTCCGCCCCCACCTTCTGGAGCCGGATGCGGCTGACGGCGGTGACCACCTACGGCCAGCGCACTCCCGGCACGACGTCGATGTCCCTGGTCGACCGCTGGAACCTGCACCAGTCGTTCCCCAAGCAGCGCACCGACACCCATCCGCCGCTCTGGCTGGAGTCGATCACCCGCACCGGCTACGGCACCGCCCGGGACGAGGACGGCAATCAGCTGAGCAGCTCGCTCCCGCCGGTCTCGTTCCTGGCGAACGTCGTCGACATGCCCAACCGTGTCGCGAAGGGAACCACCGACCAGACCCCGGACTTCGACCGACTGCGGGTGGAGACCATCCGCACGGAGACGGGTGCCGAGATACACGTCGACTACTCCGACCCGTGCCCCGTCGGCACGACCCACCCCGCACCCTCCGCCAATACCTCCCGTTGCTTCCCGGTCCACTGGTCGCCCGACCCGGACCTGGAGACACCGCCGCTGGAGTGGTTCAACAAGTACGTCGTCGACAGCGTCACCGAGAAGGACCGGGTCGCGCGGCAGCCCGACGTGGTCACCGACTACACCTACGAGGGCGGCGCCGCCTGGGCCAAGGGCACCGACGAGTTCACCAAGTCGGAGCTGCGCACGTACGACCAGTGGCGCGGCTACGCCGGCGTGGTCGTGAAAAAGGGCGTCACCGCCAACGCGGGCCAGTCCGACGCGACCGAGCAGTCCCAGACCCGTACCCGCTACTTCCGCGGCATGTCCGGCGACGCCGGCCGCACCGCGGTCACCGTGAAGGACTCCACGGGCACCGAGACCCTGGGCGAGGATCTGCCGGCCCACCAGGGCCGGGTCGCGGAGACCATCACCTACACCAAGGCTGGCGGCAGCGTCGTCGCGCGCGAACTGACCTGGCCGTACAGCAGGAAGACCGCCTCCCGGGCACGGGAGGGCCTGCCCGCGCTGGAGGCGTACCGCACGGGCACGACCCGGACGGACTCGATCCAGACGGTCAGCGGTGGTGCCACCCGGACGGTACGGGCGACGACGACGTACGAGTCCACCCACGACCTCCCGGTCACCACGTACACCCGCAGCCTCACCCCCGACGGCTCGGGCGGCTGGACCACGGGCGACCGGACATGCGCGACGACCTCGTACGTCCACAACATCGGCAAGCACCTGATCGGTCTGCCCGAGCGGTCCCGCACGACAGTGGGCGACTGCGCCGCGGCCGCTTCCGCGACCGGCGACCAGGTCGTCTCCGACGTCCGCACCTCGTACGACGCGCTGGGTGCCTTCGGCACCAACCCGGTCAAGGGCCTGCCGTTCCAGGCCGACACGGTCGACGCCGCCGGAACCGGCTGGGTCACCTCCCAGCGGACGACGTACGACGCGCTGGGCCGCGTCACCAAGGTCACCGATGCCGCGGGCAACTCCACCACCACCGCCTACAGCCCCGTCACCGGGCCGGCCTTCGAGGTCACGGCGACCAACGCGTTGGGACACACCTCCACTTCGGACTCGGACCCCGCCCGCGGCACCGTGCTGTCCGTCACCGACCCCAACGGCCGCAAGACCAGCAGCAGTTACGACAACCTCGGTCGAGTCACCGGTGTCTGGTCCCCGTCGCGCACCCAGGGCACGGACAGCGCGTCGGCACTCTTCACGTACCAGATCGCGGACAACAAGCCGCCGACCGTCACCACCCGCACCCTGCGCGACAACGGCACCTACGAGGACACGGTCGCGATCTACGACGGTCTGCTGCGGCCGCGCCAGACCCAGGCGGAGGCGCTCGGCGGCGGCCGGATCGTCACCGACACCCTGTACAACGCGGGCGGCACGGTCCGCCAGACCAACAACGGCTACCTCGCGGAGGGCGAGCCGGAGGCGCTGCTCTTCTTCCCGGAAACCGTGTTCGAGGTGCCGAACTCCACGGAGACGGCGTACGACGGCCTCGGCCGGGCGATCCGCACGACGACGCTCCACGAGGACGTGCCGCAGCACTCGGCCACGGTCCAGTACTCCGGTGACTGGACGCTGACCCGCACGGGCATGTCGGCCGACGGCACGACGCCGCTGTCAGGCAGCCGCGCGGCGAAGACCTGGACGGACGCGCTGGGCCGGACCTCCCTGATCCAGCACTTCACCGCGACCGACCTCACGACCGAGACCGACACCTCGTACGTGTACGACCCGCGCGGCAAGCTCGCCCAGGTCACGGACGCCGAGGGCAACGACTGGACGTACACCTACGACGCGCGCGGCCGGCTGACGGCGTCGACGGACCCGGACATGGGATCGGCGACGTTCGGCTACAACGCCCTCGACCAGCGGGTCTGGTCGAAGGACGGCCAGGGCCGCGAGCAGCACACGCTCTACGACGTCCTCGGCCGGCAGACCGAGCTCCGCGACGATTCACCGACCGGGTCCCTCGTGGCCAAGTGGACGTTCGACTCGCTGCCGGGAGCCAAGGGCCACCCGGTCGCCTCCACCCGCTATCACAACGGTGCCGCGTTCACGAGCGAGGTGACCGGTTACGACAGCGAGTACCGGCCGACGGGCTCGAAGACCACGATCCCGTCGACGTCGGTGACGACGGGCCTGGCGGGCACCTACGCCTACACCCACTCCTACACCGAGACGGGCAGGCTCCAGTCGGTCCAGCTCCCGGCGACGCCCGGTGGTCTGGCGGCGGAGAAGGTGATCACCCGCTACGACGGCGAGGGTGCACCGGTCACCACGTCGGGACTCGCCTGGTACACGGCCGACACCCGCTACAGCCCCTACGGAGAGGTGCTGCGCACGGTCTCCGGGGAGGCGCCGCGGCGTGTGTGGACGACCAACATCTACAACGCCAACACCGGCCGCATCCACCAGTCGGTCACGGACCGCGAGACGCTCAACCCGTCCCGGATCTCGGCACTGACGTACGGCTACGACACCGTCGGCAACATCACCTCGATCACCGACACCCAGTCGTCGTCACGCGTGGACCGCCAGTGCTTCGCCTACGATCCGATGGGCCGCCTGGTCCACGCCTGGACGGGCACCACGGGCTGCCCGACCGCGTCGGGCGCCCAGGGCTCGGGCCCCGACCGCGCCGAGGTGTCCCCGGGCATCGACGGCGGCGGCTACTGGCAGTCGTACGCGTTCGACGCGATCGGCAACCGCACGCGGATGACCGTCCACGACCTCGCCGACCCGGACCTGGACGACATCCACACCTACACCCACGGCACCACCATCGGCGGCTCCCAGCCCGCACCCACGGTCCAGCCCCACACCCTCACCAAGGTCGAGTCGACCGTGCGCGAGCCCGGCTCGACGGTGAACTCGCAGCAGACCTACGCCTACGACAGCTTCGGCAACACCACCCAGCGGGTGATCGGCGGCGACACCCAGGCCCTGACGTGGGACCGCCGCAACAAGCTCACGTCGGTCGACACGGACGACAACGGCACACCCAACGTCACCTACCTGTACGACGCCTCGGGCAACCGCCTGATCGAGGACGACGGCACCACCCGCACCCTCTACCTCGGCGAAGCCGAGATCACCGTCAACGCCTCCGGCCAGGCCATGGACGCCCGCCGCTACTACAGCCACCCGGGCGCCCCGACCACGGTCCGCAGCACGGGCGGCAAGACCACGGGCCACAAGCTGACCGTCCTGCTCGCCGACCACCACAACACGGCCACGAACTCCGTCGACCAGACAGCCGGCCAGGGAATCCTGCGCCGCAAGTACGACCCGTACGGCAACCCCCGCGGCACCGAGCCCGCCGACTGGCCCGACCGCCGCACCTACCTGGGAGTCGGCATCGACGACCCCGCCACGGGCCTGACCCACATCGGCGCCCGCGAGTACGACTCCACCACCGGCCGCTTCATCAGCGCCGACCCGCTCATCGACATGACCGACCCGATGCAGATGAACGGATACACGTACGCCAACGGCAGCCCGGTGTCGTACTCCGACCCAACGGGATTGCGTCCGATCACTGACTGTGAGCGCGGCTGCAGCGATGGAAAGGGCGGCTACACCAGGGACTACATGACCATGGGCCCCAACGGCACATGGATCTACAACTCCACGAAGACGCAGATCTCGACGGGCAACAACAGGCGCACCACGGTCACGGTCAAGACCAGGTACGGCGGCGGCGTCAACGAGAGACACGTCAGGATCCAGCAGGAGCAGATGAAGTGCGCCAGCCGAAAGGACGGCGTCGGCTGCCAGTGGGTTCCGAAGCAGGAGAGGGACTGGAACAGGGCCGAGGCCCATCGCGCCCTCGACGCGGCCGGCTTCACTCCCGGGCTCGGAGCCGCCGCTGACGTCGGCAACGCCGTCCTCTATGCCACGGAGGGCAACTGGAGCGAGGCCGGCTGGAGCCTGGTCGCCCTGGTCCCCGTGCTCGGGGACGGCATTGCTGCCAGCCGTAAGGGCGGCAAGTTCCTTGACTGGATCATGTCCGCGCCTCCCTGCAGCGCTCGCAAGCACAGCTTCGTCGCGGGCACCGAAGTCCTGATGGAGGATGGCGAGACCAAGCCCATCGAGGATCTGGAAGTCGGCGACAAGGTTGTTGCCACCGACCCCGTATCAGGGCAGACGGCACTCAAGACGGTCACCGCCACGATCCTGACGGAGGACGACAAGTCCTACGTGGACCTGACGGTCTCCACGGAAGACGGCGCAGAGATCGTCGCCACGACGGACCACCACCCCTTCTGGTCCGAATCGGAGCAGGCCTGGCTCGACGCCGGGGACCTCGAGCCGGGCATGACGCTGCGCACCGACGACGGCGCCACGGTCTCCATAACGGCGACCCGCACTTACGGTGCTTATCAGGACACGTACAACCTCACTGTTGCGGACGTTCACACGTACTATGTGCTGGCGGGCGAGACTCCGGTACTCGTTCACAACTGCAATACAGGGGGATTGAGCCTCTCGGGTGCGCGGCAGGTCAGCGGTCGCTTTCCCAAGACTGCTAACCCCGGGGAAACGCTTTTCCGTCAGAAAGAGGATGGGACGGTTACTGCGTATGCGCGTTATGATGAGGAAGGTATAATTTCTCAGCGCGCGGACCTTGATCCTAACTCGGCATCGCATGCCGGAATACCGGCCCCGCATATTCTCGATATGGCAAAGCATGTCAATCCAAAAACGGGCCAGGTTTTTCGCAACTGGGAGAAGATGCCGCGGCCTCTACGCCCCGAGGAAGAGCTATGCGGCTGCCGGTAGGCCAAGTCAGATATGGATGGCTGAAATACAAGCCGACCATAGATAATTGAATACTGGTAGAAGTGCACCACCTCAGGCGCTCGCAGTAACATGGCGGGCGCCTGAGGTCTCTGAATTTCTGGATCTCTGTTGGTTGCCACCATCTCTCTGCGTGGTTCGAATGACTGACCCTCTATGCAAGTGACGCGAGGAGCTAACCTTGAATGACCCGATGGATTACCCCGGAATTAAGTCCTGGGTGGAGGAATGGGGAGGGGGAGTTGATTACCTAGACTATGTGAAAGGTCATGGCGATCTAGGGGTGATGGTGGCATTCTCTCGGATCTTCTGGCCGCGTTTTGTCGAAGTGGAGGGATGTGTGCTGTGGGATCGTGCTTACGAAGAGTCGAATTTTAAATCCTGGCGTGAGAGCCTCTCCGGTAACATCCGAAAAATTGAGGCGACGCTGAATCAGTTGCGAGTCTGGCAGATTGTCGATTCGGATGATGTTGAAGAGGACTGGCGGGCGCAGGAATTCTTTGCCGCATGTGTTGCAAAAACGTGGAGTGCTGCGTTGTCTGCCGAATTTCCTCACCGGAGTTTCGATGTTCGGGTTATCGGTTCCGAAGATGGTCCCATTGTTACCTTCTCATCCAGGGCGACGTAGTTCATGGTTTTGTCTGGAAAGGTCGAATTTGGCCAATTCTGAAACTATCTGAGGTTGCGCCACTGGTACATTGGTTGCTGGGTGAGTGATGCTCATGCCGAAGCCTTTGTGGTGAATGGCGTTAGCAAACTCGAACCCCCGCCGGATGCGTCTTGGCGGGGGTTGTGAGTGGGGTGACGGCAGTAGTTGACGGCAACGTCAGCGGACGGTGGCTCCGCACATCGGCGGGTCATCGCCGTTGTCGCAGGTCGACTCGTCGATGCCAGGTGTCAAGGGCGGTGCCGAGGGTGTCTATGGCCTGGCGCTGGAGGCGGAGGCGTATGTGGGCGTAGACGGTGGCGGCGACGCCGATGTGGGCGTGGCCGAGGAGTTCCTTGATCACGACGAGTTCGACTCCCTGTTCCAGGAGCAGGGTGGCGGTGGAGTGTCGGAGGTCGTGGAAGCGTATGCGGCGGAGGCCGGCCTTGCGGAGGAGCGTGGTGAAGGTGCGGGTGAGGTTGGTCGGGTCGATCGGTCGGCCCTGCGCAGTGGTGAACGCGTACCCGTCGTGCTGCCACGCGGTGCCCGCGGCCTCACGCTCGGTCTTCTGCTGTTCGTCGTGGAGCTTCAGTGACTGGACGCAGCGGGTGGGGAGGGCGATGCGGCGCTCGGAGGCCCGGGTCTTGGTGGGCAGCGTGGTGAGCCCGCCTGCGCTGGTGCGCTGCAAGGTTCGGCGGATTGCGGCGGTGCCGGCGTCGAGGTCGAGGTCTTCCCAGCGCAGGCCGAGGAGTTCGCCCTTGCGGAGTCCGGTGTGGAGGGCGAGTTCGAACAGCGCGTGCAGCCTGTGTCCGCGCGCTGCGGTGAGGAGGTGGCGGGCTTCGTCGGCGGTGAGGGGTTCGAAGCGGCGGGGTCGTGGGGTGCCGGTGCGGACGTTGCGGGCGACGTTGCGCGGGATCTCTTCTTCACGGACGGCGTGCTCCAGGGCGGACTTGAGCACCGAGTGGATGTAGGTGAGCGTCAGCGGGGAGAGCGGCTTGTGGCAGCACTGGCCGGCGGCGCAGCAGCGGGGCTGGTCCCGGCGGGCGTCGATGCCGCGCGTGCAGCACTGGCAGATGGTGCGGAGCTGGTTGAGCCAGGTGCGGACGTCCTTGGCGGTGAGCTTGGCCAGCTTCTTCTTGCCCAGGCCGGGGACGAGGTACCGGTCGACGCAGGTGGTGTAGCGGGTGTGGGTGGTTTCGCGCAGGTGGTGGAGGGCGACGTTCTCCAGCCAGTACGTCAGGTACGCGGCCACGCTGCCCTGCGCGGAGAGGACGGGGAGGCCGCGGTTGCTGGAGGCGGTCTTCTCGGTGAGCTTGGCGAGTGCGTCTTTGCGGGTGGTGCCGTAGACGCGGATGCGCTTGCGGGTGTTGCCGGGGGCGAGGACGTATCCGGCGGCTTCCCAGCGGCCGTCCTTGCGCTGGTAGACGGTTCCATCGCCGTTGGCGCGCACGCGGCGGGAGGGGCTGCTGTCTCGGGGCGTGGTCATCAGGCGGCTTCCTGGTCGAGGCGGGTGCGGATGAAGTCGGTGAGCGCGTGTGTGGGGATGCGGCGGGCGCGGCCGAGGGTGATGGAGGCGAGCTGCCGGGTGCGGACGAGGTCGTAGACGGCAGAGCAGCCGAGCTGGAGGCGAGCCATGACCTGGGGGACGGTGAGGAGTTCCGTGCCGGCGGTCACGCGACGGCCCCCGCCCGGACAGCACTGGTCAGCCGATCAGTGGAGTGACCGACCGGGTGACCGGCGCGGTCGCCGGAGCGCTTCGAGCGTCGGGTTCGGGTCGGTTGCTCGGGTCGGGTCTGCCGTTTCGCGGCCAGGAGGTCGGCGAGGTGTTCGAGTTCGGGCAGGAGGCCGGTTCCGGCGTACTGCCAGTGGGAGATGACGAGCGTGGTGTCCGAACCGTCGGGCCGTGCGGCGATATCGCGGCGACCGGGACGGTGACCGGTGGAATGACCGTGACCGGGTCGGTGACCGGCGGCCAGGTCAGTGGAGTGTCCGGCGCGGTCGCTGACTGGACTGCCGCCTGTCTGGCCGGCCTGCGTCTCCGCCGACGCCGACGCCTGGGCGGGGGTTTGGGCGTCGGGCTGGCCCGTTCGCCAGGCGGCGCGTTCGGCTCGGAGGTGGGCGAGGGCGGTGGAGTAGTGGCGGGTGCGGGTGGAGACGTGGCCTCGGAAGCCGAGCATGTGGGCCCATTGCCGCAGGCGGAGGTGGGCGTGCTGGGGCCTGGTGGCGAGGTGCCAGGCGGTGTGGATCATGCGGCGGGCGTGGTCGGTGATGTCGTGGGTGACGAGTTCGGCGAGGAGGCGGAGGCGGCGGTCGAGGGTGCCGGTGGTGGTCTCGGCGCCCTTGGTGGCGTACTTGGCGATGTAGGCGGCGACGTGCCGCTCTGTGACTGGGCCGTCTCCGGTGAAGTCGGTGCCGTGGATCGCCCGGACATCGACCTGCCGCCCGAACCGGAACACCAACCACCCACTGCGGCCTTCGTCCTGGGGCTTACCTGCGTGGTGGACGCGGGTGCGCGCGGCGGCGGCACGGACGGCCTGGTTGAGGAGCTCGGTGGTTGCCCAGGCGGGTGGTGTGCTGGTGGGGCCGGTGGGTCCGTCGAGGCGGATGACGGCGTGGAAGTGGACTTGGCCGCGTTTCTGGTACTCGGCGACCTTGGCGTACGACAGCGTCGCGTGGTAGCGCAGGCTGCGCTGGGTGAGCCCGGAGGCTTTGGCGATCTCGCGTCGCAGGTGGGTGGTGAAGCGTGCCCACAGGGCCGGGGCGTGCGCGTTCCACAGGACCGCGCCCGCGTAGTCGTAGCGCTCTGGGTCGAGCGGGGTGCCGAGGAGCGGGTTGTCGTCGGGGTGGGTGTGGCCGCAGTGGCAGCGGCCGGAGTCGGGCTGGTTGTGGACGGGCCCGAAGCCGGGCGCGGTCAGGGTGGCGAACACGCGCGGGTGCGCGGCCACGCTCGCCGGGACCGTCCTGCCCCCGCGCAGTCCGGCGGCGATGAGCTGGTAGGTGTCGTACCGGTAGACGGTCGAGCAGGCCGGACAGCGGGTGGCGCGGCGGTTGCCGCAGCGGACCAGCAGCTCGCCCGCCGGGAGCTGCCCGGAATCGATGTGGTCGAGGATCTCGCCCGTCGCGCTGTCGAGTCGGGTGCGGTGTCCGGTGAGGCGGATCGGATGCGCGCAGCCGCCGAGCGTGCCGATCTGCTGTGCGAGGGGTGCGAGGTGTCCGGCGGCGGCGAGCTTCGCCAGCCTGCCGGTCAGCCTCGCGCGGCGCTCCAGCGCCGACCGCCCGGCCGCCGGGGCGGTGACGTCCGCCGAGCCGCTCGGCGTGGTGAACGCCTGCGACGGGCGCGAGGCGGTCGGAACGATTGCGGGGTACGGGAGCTCTACGAGGTTCAAGGCGGCCCCCGCCTGCCAAGGCTGGCTGCCGTCGCCGACAAACCCCACCGTTGACTCCCGCGATCAGGTGCTACTGGGCGCGCACCGAGCCGACGCGGCAGCCGGGCTGCGGGAGCGGCAACCGGCCAGATCGCCGGGACGAACGAGCCGGGCTCCTCGCGCAGCAAGCTATCGCCTACGACCGTCCTACGGCCGGATCGCAGGCAAGGGCCGACCAGGGGGCCGACCCTCAACATCCCTCGCCGGTCACCGAGGGCGGCGGCCGGCGTCGCCCCCGGCGGGGAGCGAGCTCCCGGCCGCCCGTGGCAGACCGACCCCTCCGCCCCGGTCCCCGCGCCGCCAGACTGGGCGACGCACCAGCCCGGCCGCACGCTGCCTCTCCCGCTCGGGCCCGATCCCGCCGGAAGGAGCCGGCCCTGCGCCGCCCCGGCCGGTTGCCGCTGGTTTGCGGCACCGCCGCCGCATCAGGATGAGGGGGACCATGGGGGCGTGCGACGCCGGAGTGGCTGCGATCGCGGCAACGGCACATGACCTGAGCTACGAAGTCGCGCTCTCGCACTCCGTGCCATATATCATCGGCGCTATGGACGGCGGGCGCTACTCGATCGAGATCGAGCCGGAGGTACGGCTGTGGCTGGAGAGCATTCCCGCCCATCACTACAAGCAGGCCGAACGCGTCGCCGACCTGCTCGCCGAGCAGCCCACCACGCTCGACGAACCGCACTCCCGCCACCTGGGCGGCAAGCTCCGCGAGCTGCGCTTCCGCCTCGGCGATGCTCATCAGCGGATCACCTACTGGCTGGCGCCCGGCCGACGCGTCGTGCTGCTCACCGTGTTCCGCAAGACCAAGATGCGTGAGCAGGCCGAAGTGGACCGCGCCCACGCCGCACAGCGATGGTGCGAGGCAGAGCATGAAGCCGCCGCCGAGCACGACCTCTACAGCCGCAACCTCAAGGAGAGCCGATGAACCACAGCGAATGGAGGACCCGTCGCCACCGCCAGCTGCTGGGCGAGCACCTGGACGCTGACCCCGAGTACGACCGGGTCTACGAAGAGGCCGGTCTCGCCATGACGTTGGGCAAGGCCGTCTACGACCGGCGTAAGCAGCTGGGTCTGAGCGAGGCCGACCTCGCCGAGCGCATGCACGTCGATGTCGATGACATCGAAGGCATCGAGACGGCCACCGAGCTGCCGCCCATCGCGGTCATCATGCGCCTGGCCCGCGCGCTGGACCTCACGGTGGACGTGCACCTCGCTGGCGGAGACGAGCCCACCGTCACCATCGTCGCCCCAGCGGCCTGAGGCGGGGAGGAACCATGCAGGACCCGCCTACCGCGCTCGCCCGTGAGCTCGGGCAACTCGTCCACGACCGGCGCATCGAGCTCGGGCTGTCCCAAGCCGAGCTGGCCGAGCGGTGCGGGATGAAACAGCCGCAGATCTCCCGCTTCGAAGGCGGCGGGACCGTTCCAACGCTTCCCCTCCTGCGCCGCCTGGCTCAGGCTCTCGGCGCCGACCTGACCATCAGCCTCACCCCGCACGACAAAGCCGCTTGACACGCATTCGGAATTCCTGGAATTCCCCAGGCGGTGTAGACCACTGACGGCAGTAGTGACGGCAACACCGGCGGACTTCAGTGCACACGCACGGACGTGGAACGGCTGTCAAACCGGAGCCTGACCAGCGAAGTTGCAGCTGACGGCGACCCCGCTTCCACACGTACTATGTGCTGGCGGGCGCCACGCCGGTACTCGTTCACAACAGCAACTGTGACCTTCCGGAGGGATATACCTCTTCCCCTGCACTCAAGGGCGACCCCTACCACCCGGACTCGGTGGCTGAGCGCAGTCGGCAGAATCGAGAGCTGTATGCCGGGACCGTGGCCGATAGGGCAGGTGCACTCGGGTACAGAACAAGAATTCCCGCGCAGAAGGCGCCGTTCAATTCCCATGGCCAGGTCGTCTTCTCCAACGGGAAGAACTACATCACGCCTGATGTCGATGGCCATAACGTGACGGACGGCTGGAAGATGTTCAACCGCAGAGGGCAACGGATCGGAACCTATGACCCAGATCTCAACTACCTCAAGGAATAGTGGATTCTCGATCGAGGTGATCGATGATTCGGTTTCGGAGGGTGCGACCCCGTCACCATCTGAGGCTGTCGGCAGGATCTGGGTCGGCAGCTTCACGGAGACATTCCTGATGGACCTGAGCTTCTGGTCAGTGGATGAATACTGTCGAAGCTGGGAGAGTGCGCTGAGGGAAATCGAACGCTCCGAGAAGGTGACCTCTTGCCTCATTGCTTCGATCACTGATCCGGCGGCCAGTAATTTCATCTCCTGCTGGCCAATGTATCGAGACGGGGATGTGATCCACGTCCAGAATTCGCTCATCTTCCTGGATGAGCTCGATGAACCGTTCGACCCGCAAGAGCCGTGGCGGTACGTAGAGCCTCACCGTGAAATCGACGAGGACGGGAATCGCATCTCCGAGTGGGTGACGGGCGCGCCCGAGGTGCGGCAGTTCCGTGAGTCCACCTGGGGCCTATGAGGGAACACAGGCGCAAATATGAAGCCCCGCCAGATCGTTTCTGGCGGGGCTTCTGCGTGGGGTGACGGCAGTAGTTGACGGCAACGTCAGCGGACGAGGGCGGCGCAAGGGGGCGGTTCGTCGCCGTCGCCGTTGGCCGTCATGGTGATCTCCGGGCTGTCGAGCGCGGTGCTGAGGGTGTCGATGGCGTCTCGCTGGAGGCGGAGCCTTACGTGGGCGTAGACGGTGGCGGTGACGCCGATGTGGGCGTGGCCGAGGAGTTCCTTGATCACGACGAGGTCGACGCCCTGTTCCAGGAGCAGGGTGGCGGTCGAGTGCCGGAGGTCGTGGAAGCGGATGCGTCGGAGTCCGGCCCGGTCGAGGAAGCTGCGGAAGCGGCGGGTGAGGTTGGCCGGGTCGAGAGGCCGGCCGGTAGGGGTGGTGAAGACGAGGCCGCTGTCCTGCCAGGCTGACCCTGCTGTCCCGCGCTCCTTGTCCTGCTGCTGTTTGTGCTCCTTGAGGGAGTAGAGGCATTCGGTCGGGAGCGCGATACGGCGCTCAGACGCCCGGGTCTTGGTGGGCAGATACGTGAGGCCGCCGGTGCGGGTGCGCTGGAGCGAGCGGCGGATGCTGGCCGTTCCGGTTGTGAGGTCGAGGTCTTCCCAGAGGAGGCCCAGGAGTTCGCCCTTGCGGAGTCCGGTGCGCAGCGCGAGTTCGTACAGCGCGTGGAGCCCGTCCGTGCGGGCGGCGTCGAGGAACTGGCGAGCCTACGGCCCCTGACCATGCCCGACCCCAACCCGGGCAGGACACCGGCCAAAGCCCACTCCACCGCCCTCACGCACGTAGCCGTCTGACGGCAACGCCGACGGCAACACGGGCGCACAGCACGGCACTTCCACGCACACCCACGGACCGGCAAGAATTCGCTGACCAGCGAAAATGCAGGTGACGACCGCCCGGCGAGCGCACGTACTATGTGCTGGCGGGTGAGGCTCCGGTCCTGGTTCACAACAGCAATTGCCGGACCACATCGAAATACGAGGACATCACAGAATCCAAGGCCCGCATGAAGAATGTGCGGACGGATGTCGGTCCTACGGAATTCGGAGAGAACCTTGAGGCTAACGGATGGACCTGCCTCGAAAGGGGGCCGAACATTGAATATCAGAAGGATGGGGCACGGTACTTCCTGCGAGGCAAGGCCAAGACTGTCGAAGGATGGACAGCGGACTACTACAGGCCGGGATCGAAGAAGGCCGACATCAAGATCAGACTGGGGGACTACTGATGCTAGGCGAGAGTTCGCTCATGTCGGACCGTGACGAGTATCTTGCCATCCGCTCCCGTAGCGCGGTGACCTTCAATCTTGATGCCAGGTTCCCTGACCAGGTTTTCAGGGAGAGTGCGGGAGACTCGTTGTTCTGTGAGTTCGATGTGGTTCTCGCTCCGGAAATCTGGCCAGCGCTCTGCATGATGGCCCGTTGGCACGGAGACGACCATATCGATCTGCTAGTTCTCGAGCCGGACTGTGACGAATTCTATGTCCCCGAGGGGCTGGGATACCCGGCGGTGTCCCTGTCCGTCGAGGCCAGTGAGGACGACTACTGGGCTGCGATCGGCTTCGAGCCGGACGGCGACGCCCTGGGGTCGATCTCGATCTCGGCGAATGTCGTCGCGCTGACCGGAGCATCCGCAAAGTGGGGGTGCTGGAGTGAAAGGGACCCCGAGGTGGCGGTGTTCCAGGGGTTTCCCGACGCGGCCGCGCGCAGTGAATGGTGCGCTCAGTTTGGACCCTTCCTGGACGTGTCAGGCGCGTTGGAGTCGTATCTTCCGATGGCTTTCGGCGGGCGGTCTGTTCCGGACGTGTACGCCGCAGCTCTGACCGCCAACTATGGACCTCAGAGCGGTAGGCGGCCGTAACGTCACGGAGCGGCCCGCCGGAGTCGATCCGGCCCAGGTGCTGAGCCCCGTACAGCAGTACGCTTGCACAAATCTGAAGCCTCGTCAGGTGTGTCCGGGCGGGGCTTCTGCGATGGGTGGCGGCAGTAGTTGACGGCAACGTCAGCGGACGCGGGGGCACGGGATGGTGGTTCTTCACTGTCAACACCGACGGCCTCGGTGATCGCCGGGCCGTGGAGTGCGGTGCCGAGGGTGTCGATGGCGTCTCGCTGGAGGCGGAGGCGTACGTGCGCGTATACGGTGGCGGTGACGCCGATGTGGGCGTGGCCGAGGAGTTCCTTGATCACGACGAGTTCGACGCCCTGTTCCAGGAGCCCCTCAATGCGCCCGCCGTCGTGGCTGACTCTCTGCGGCTGAGCTTGAAGGTGCGACGGGGGTCAGGTGACCAGCGGCGGTGACGCGAGCGTCCGTGCCCGGTCGTACAGGCCGCTGGCTGCCGCGTTCTTCAGATGAGGGCGCAAGAGACCGAGCATCGCCTTCACGCGGTCGTCGGCGCGGCCGGACTGCACCTTGGGATAGTCGTCGAGGGCCTGGTGCCAGGTGGCACACGCCGCTTCCAGGTGGCCGAGTTCCAGTTGCCGTTCGGCCAGCAGGCCGCGGCGGTGTACGCGTGTGCGCTGGTACGTGCTGGGGCGGAGCCGGTCCGCCTGCTGCATGGCTTCGACGGCTCCGGCCTTGTCACCGAGTTCGTAACGCACCTGGCTGACGTGGTAGTTGAGCGAAGAGGGGTCGTACGAGCCGAACGCCTTGCCGCGTGACTCGGCACGGTCCATGGCCGCCTCGGCTTCGCGGATGTAGCGAAGCGCGCCCGCACGGTCGCCGGTCTGCGCGGCGGCATGCGCCTGCTGGCCGACGAGGAAGGCCAGCATCCGAGGGCCGGCTTTCGGGGAGGCGGCGGCAGCGGCGTCGGCCAGTTCCATGGCCTTCGCCCCGTGGCCGAGGTCGACTGCCTGGACGCTCATGCCCCGCAGGGTGGTGCAGTACGTCAGGTGGTCCTCGGCAGCGCCCGCCAGCTCCAGAGCCTTGACGTAGTAGCGCTGCGCGAGACCGTGCAGCCCTTCGTCCACGGCCATGTAGCCCGTCAGGTAGAGCAGGTCCGAGGCGGCGGACAGCATCGCCTTGCGTACGTCCTCGGACGCGTCGGCGCGCAGGTAGGAGGCCACGGTGTTGACCATGAAGGAGGCCGCCATGGGGCGGGCGTGACGGCCGCCGAACTCGTCGTCCAGGTCCGACACCCGCTCGGTCATGGCGATGACCATGTCCACTTCGTTCATGCCGATGCGAGTCGTGCGGCCGGACTGGACGGCATCGGCACACCCGACCACATCAGGCCAGCCGGGAATGGTGACGGCCACGGAGAACAGGCCGGCCCCCAGGACACTGCGGCGGGACGGGTCCATATCCAGCCTCCCCAGGTCGATCACTCCTTCCACGGTATCCGCAGTTGCGGAGGAGCGATCGCGTGGAACGGGCAGCCCGGCCTCGGCATGGGTGACGGGGCGGCCGAGGCGGCGGGAAAGGGCTTCGAGGATGCATGCACGCACCGCACCGCGAGGGATGGTGCCTCCGAGCCAGTGGCTCACCCCCGACTCGTCATAACGCAGGGGAGTTCCGGTCTCGGTGCCGATGCGGTTCACCGCCCGCGCGAACTGGCGGTGAGTCCAACGGCTTTCGGCGAGCATGCGCCCGAGCGCCGCGTTCGGTTCACGCTTGGCCATGCCCTCAACTCCCCGTGCTTTCACGAACTTTCAAGGCTTTCAAGTCCTGGCGCTGCGGCAACGGTACCGCTGAGCGTGGTCGTGCGGTTGCGTAGAGACAGCAGGGAACGGCGAGACCTCGCCGTATCCGTCGTCTGAGGGGCTGAGGGATGAGAAGCGAAGCACGGGCCCGTCTGGCCCGGATGACCGAGGCGCGGGGCATGGACGGGGTGTTGAGGATCGACACCTACGAGGGCGCGGACCTGCCGCCGGGTTCGAACCGGTTCTCGCCGTGTCTCTGCCCGCAGCACCGCTCAACGCCGTCGGAGGACGGGGCTGCAAGGCTGAGCGCCGCAGTACGCGAGGTCAACGAGCGCAGCCGTGGAGAGCGGCTGTGAATCGGTTGGCCGCAGTCGTCGGCCGTTACGCCGGACCGCTCCTGATCATCATCATCTCGGGATCGGTCGGCTTCGTCCTGGGCGTGGCCGCCGCATCCACACCCACCTGACTCCTCCCCGTCACACATCCAGGCTCCCCACCTGTGACGAGGGAGGGCCTGCCGCCGGAAGCGGTGGGCACCCCGTCCGGCGGCCTTCTTCGCAAGGGTCCGGCAGCCGAACGGGTCCAACTCCGCAGCACCAGCTGCGGAGTCCACTGAAAACCGTAAGGGAGAACACGATGAACGTGGACGAGTTGTTCACCGGAGACCTGATCACCGGCGTCCCGGCCATCGAGGCCGCGCTGCTCGACAAGATGCCGGGCGGCGGCGACAACAACGGCGACCACTGCAGCAAGTGATCCAGGGCTGACGCCAGGCGGGGCGGGGCCATACGCGGCCCCGCCCCGCCGCACGACATCGGAAAGGGACGACATGCTGTCGATGCGTCTGCGCCTGGACGATCTCCAGGAGCCCAAGTGGCTATCAGAAGGCGGCCGTAGGATCAACGGGCAGAGCTGGATCGAACCCGCGAACGTGTCCACGTTGGTCATGGAGGTCAACGACGACCAGGCACCGCGCGTACGGATCCGCGTGAAGGAGTGCAAGCGGGGCGACGCCGACTTCGTCGAACTCACCATGGAGCCCGGACAAGCCCGCCTGGCGGTGGGCGTCTTCGGCACAGCCCCCCTCTATCTGACAAAGAAGGCGGGCGAACTGTACGCCTCGTGGGACCTGACACTGCTGCGACCGCATCTGCGGGCAGACCGCCTGGTGCCGCGTGTCGTCGCCCGCACGCTGACGAGGCAGCACCGCTACACGTCCGAGACGCTCTTCGAAGGTGTCTACCGCCTCACTGAACGGGCTGCGGCCACGTTCACCCGTTCGGGACTCAGCATCCACTACCCCGACCCCACCGAACACGTACTTGAGCCGCGTACGCTGCGGCCCGGCGTTGATCCACTCATGGCTCTGGACGAGTTGCTGACCGACGTGATCCGCCAGGCGCCGACGGCAACCGGGCGTGTGGGTGTTGAGCTGTCCGGCGGCGCGGACTCCGGGAACGTCGTCCTGGCCGTGAAAGCATCCAGCTTCCCCGAGGTGTACAGCTTCGGCCTGCTGGTGGGAGGGAGCACCGGCAGGCAGCAGCACGAGCGGCGTCGGGCTCTTGTGGAGCACTGCGGCTTCCGGGACACGGCCACCCCCGCTATGCAGCACCCACCCTTCTGTGCCGGAGGCGTGCGCGATCTGTGCAAGCCGCACGATCCGGCGGGAGCCTTCTATCAGGAGGCGTTCGATGTCGTGCGCGAGCAGGCAGCCGCCCGGCGGTGCGAGGTCATGTTCACGGGCAGCGGCGGGGACGAGATCAATGCCCACCACTCCAGGACACAGGCCGAACTGCCGACGCCGCACCCCGTGCCGTGGCTCGGCGACAAAGCAGTCCGAGCGCTCGCCGAAGTCAACGAGCACCTGGCCCCCATTCCGGTGCTGCCCGTACCGACCCTGATGGCGTTCGGGATGCACAACCCCGGATTCCTCCGGGCCGGAATCTGGCCGGTGAGCCCGCTCGCGCACCCGCGGACCGTGCGGTTCATGGAGCAGCTACCGCACGAGCACAAGCGCGGCAAGGCGTTGTTCCGCGAGCGGATCCGGCGGGCCGGGTTGCCCGAGTGGGTGGCCGCGCCGGCTGAACCGGAGAACTTCCTGGCTGTCCTGGAAAAGGGTTTACGTTCCTACGGCTTGCCGGTCTTGGACGACATGCTGAAGGAGTCCATCCTGGTGGACCTTGGCTACGTTGACGGCAAGGCTCTTGCCGAGGCGGGGAGGAACGCCGACTCCGCGCCGGTCGTCCCCGATCTGCTGTGCGATGTGCTCGCCCTGGAGGTCGGACTGCGAAGCCTCATGTGACCAGCCCGACACGGAAGCCGAGCACGTGGAAGCCACCAACCTCCTGTACCGCGATCCGGCACTCTACGACGTGGTCCAGTCCGACAGCACGAGCGCCGGAATGTGCCAGACCCTGATCGATCTGCACCGGCCGGACGCCCGGACCCTGGTCGACTTCGGATGCGGTACCGGCCGCGACCTGGAGATCCTGGCCAAGCGCTTCGAGTGCATCGGCGTGGACGTCCAGCCCGGCATGGTCGACTACGCCCACCAGGCCCGGCCCGGGCTGGACATCCGCACCGGCGACATGCGCACCGCACGACTCGGCAGCCGCATGGATGTGGTGACCTGCATGGGCAACAGCCTCGCCTACGCGCACGACAACGAGGCGATCAGCCAGGTCTTCGCCACCTTCGCCGCCCACGCCCGGCCAGGAGCGCTGCTCGTGTTGTGTTCCCCCGTCGCCCCGATCACCCGGACCGAGCCGACCACCGCCACGGTCGACACCCCGACGGGACCCGCGACCGTCACCATCCGCCACACGTGGGACCTGCGGACCCAGATCAACACCATGCACCGGCACTGGATGCTCCCCTCGGGCGACGAGGCCCGAGACGAGATCCGCAGGCGCGTCCTGTTCCCCCAGGAGCTTGAACGCTACGCGGAGGGCGTCGGCTTCGAGGTCCTGGACATGCTCGACGGCACAGGGACAGGGCTTACCGGCCCCACCGCGTACACAGTGGCCCGACAAACTCCGCGGTGACCGGCGAGGCGAGAAATGGCACCAGCGCCAGCCGCCCGACTCCTGACGGCAGTAGCGACGGCAACACCCACGGATTTCCCCGCACATCCACGGACACCAGCGGAACGCAAATCACGCACTGACCTGCGAAGAAGCAGGTAGAGCGGTGCCGCGTAGCACACGTACTATGTGCTGGCGGGCCAGACTCCGGTCCTGGTGCACAATTCCGGTCCAAATTGTGGAGTTCCAACCGGCGGCAGGAATGGAGACCGTCTCGGTGGCGAGGACTTCCATGGGAGTGACTACAGTCTCGACGAGATGGTTGAGTTCGTGAACGGACATACGGGTGACGGGAACCCGGCGATGGGGCGTCCGTCCGCTGCCGAAATTGAGACGACACTTCGGCAGGCCGGCCCGCGCCAATTGGACGGGCAGAAATCGTCAAGGTTTGACCACAATGGCGTCCGCGTAATTATCAACTGGGATATGCCGTGGAAGTTCACGTCGTATTACCCTGGCAGGTGAATGATGAATGCAAGCGAACGAGGCGAATGGCTCGGATGCTTCCTGACGGATATGGATATCCGTCGACTGGAGGGCGTCTCAGTTCCAGTCGCCCCGGAGCGGGCCCTAGGGCTGGTTGAGCTGCTGGAGAGCTGGCGCAATCACGTTCTCAGGATTGAGGCGGAGATTGGGCTACCCGATTCGGACAGGACGGTGTGGGGTGTCTATGACTTGATTGCCGCCCTCGTGCTCAGGAGCTTCGTCTCTCGTGGCATGAAAAACATCGACTCGGATTTCCTTGGGGGATTCAGGCGGGCGCTCGATGATGTCGACTCCAGATTCATGCAGTTCACTGAAATTGATGAATCTGAAACTGTTCGTCGTCTCGATGGCGGTGAGCGATCGAATGGGGAATGGTGGTGGGATCGAGTTCCCCGGATTGGCCCGATCCGTCGAGAGGTCGAGCGAATCAAATCGCCATCGTGACCCGATTGTGGCTGTTGAAATGAAGAGAATTCGATGGCAGCCCTAGGATTTCATCAGTAAGTCTGACGCCCCGCCGGATTACTTTCCGGTGGGGCGTCAGGGGTGTTTGACGGCAACGTCAGCGGACGACGGCTGCGGCGGGTGGGTCGTGGAGGTCGTCGTCGGTAAGGCCGAGTGCGTCGCCCAGGGTGTCGATCGCCTGGCGTTGGAGGCGGAGGCGTACGTGGGCGTAGGCGCCGGCGGTGACGCCGATGCGGGCGTGGCCGAGGAGTTCCTTGATCACGACGAGGTCGACTCCCTGTTCCAGGAGCAGAGTGGCGGTCGAGTGCCGGAGGTCGTGGAAGCGGATGCGGCGGAAGCCGGCCCGGATGAGGAAGCTGCGGAAGCGGCGGGTGAGGTTGGCAGGGTCGAGAGGCCGGCCAGTCGGCGTGGTGAATACGAGCCCGCTGTCGCTCCAGTCCGTCCCTGCTGGTCTCTCGCTCCTTGTCCTGGCGCTCCTGGTGCCTCTTGAGGGAACGGATGCATTCGGTCGGGAGCGCGATACGGCGCTCGGAGGCCCGGGTCTTGGTGGGCAGATGAGTGAGGCCGCAGGTGCGGGTGCGCTGGAGCGAGCGGCGGATGCTGGCCGTTCGGGTGGTGAGGTCGAGGTCTTCCCAGTGGAAGCCGAGCAGTTCGCCCTTGCGGAGCGGTGCGGAGGGCGAGTTCATGCAGGGCGTGGAGCCGGTCGCCGCGGTCTACGTCGAGGAACCGGCGGGCTTCTGTCGCAGTGAGGGGCCGGAAGCGCCTGGGCCGGGGTGCGGTGGCCTTGACGTTCCGGGCGATGTTGCGGGGCAGTTCGTCTTCGCGGACAGCGTGTTCGAGGGCGGACTTGAGGACCGAGTGCACGTACGTCACCGTCGAAGGGGACAACGAAGGACGGCATCACCATGGTCACCCCGCTGATGGCCGACCACTCCCCGCAGGCCAGAGCCGCCGAAGGCTTCGACAAGAGCAGCTTCCGCATCGACTGGACGACCCGAACCGTCCGCTGCCCCGAAGGATCCACCAGCATCGGCTGGCATCCCGTCACCCAGCACGGACTGGACGCCATCGTCGTCGAGTTCGACCGGTGGGACTGCCGGGCATGCCCCTCGCAGAAACGCTGCACCACCTCAGTTCGTGGCTCCCGCATGCTCACCCTCCGCCCGAAGGAAGCCCACGAGGCCCTCGCGCGAGCCCGCACGGAGCAGAAGACCAAGACCTGGAAGGACAAGTACGCGCTCATAGCGGGCATCGAGGGCACCGTCAACCAGGCCCTGGACATCACCGGCCTGCGCCGGGCCCGCTACCGCGGCCTGCAGAAAGTCCGCCTCCAGCACGCCTTCTCTGCCACCGCGATCAACATCATCCGGCTCGACGCCCACTGGACCGACCATCCCCTCCGCCGGGTCCGCACCAGTCGCCTCGAGCGCCTCGCCTACAAACTCACCGCCTGAACCCGAATTAAGCAACAGAGTCCTTGTTCGCCTTCACGTGGCGGACGGGGATGTCGGTGGTGCGTCGAATGACCCGGACCTGGCCGTCCAGCTCGACCGTGAGAGTCGACTCCGCCGCGTGCACGGTGATGTTCCGGCCTGCGTACGGGAGGCCGAGGGAAAGCCTCTGCCGGCAGACCATGACCGTGCCGACCGCGCTGACCCGTCGCTGCACCCGCACCGGCTCCACCCGGGGCCGAGGCGGCAGGCCCGCAGGCCGCAGACCGTTCAACCGCTGCACCTCTTCGCTGGTGAGCGGGTTGGGCCGCACCCGCAGCAGCTCCCTCGAGGACGGATCGAAGAACGACAACGTGGCCACGTCGATACGGACGTTCACCCGGCGACCACCGAGGATCTCCGCCGCCAGCACCTGCCGCCCTCCCAGGCCCACCAGCTCGTGGCTGTTCACCGTCCGATCCACCTCGAACGCGGCACCGTCACCCGTCGGCAGCGGCGACGGACCCGCCGCACGCCTTCCCCGGGTCGCCAGCCGAGCCAGATCGGCAACCGACAGGTGTGACCGCACCGACTTGACCCTCGACCCGGCGATCAGCAGGTGGATCACCCGCGTGTCGGCCCAGAACGTCACCGTCAGCCCCGACCGGGCCGGACCGAGCCAGACCTGCTTGCCCGCGACCTGTAGATTCCCACTTGCAGGCACCACCCGCTCGAACTCCACCGGCCCACCCCGCTCCACCGGCACCGGCACCGCCTCAGGCTCAGCAGCCACAGCGTCGGCCGGATCCGGATCCGCACCCGTCTTCACCACCCCCTCGGTCACGACGTGTGTAGACGGGGCCGCATCCCTTCCGTGCCCCGCTCGGGGCACGCAGCGTTCGCCCGCCGTCTCGTGCCAGGAGGACACATGCAACGCGGCGAAGTCTGGTGGGTCGACTTCGACGAGCGACGCCCCTCGTGCTGCTGTTGGACGACGAGCCATCCGGGTTAACCTGCAGCGACACATGATCATCAGGACTCTGAATCAGCCCTGCCTTGTGTGGGGAAGCGCCTCCAACTGAGGGCGAATGCTCCTGCCAGAAGCACCACGGCGGTTCCCAGAGCAATCCGGATGCCGCCGATGAAGTCCTCGTCGGCAGCCCGGACGATCGCACGAGCCTGACCGGGAAGGAGGTGCTTCAGCGGGCGGCCAGGCCCGATGAAGGCCGGATGGGCGTGCGGGTTCGCGCTGTCAATGATCGCTGACGCAACCGCCTGGCGTACCGCGCGATCAGGCACGTAGGCCGTGAGGCTGCCCGGGAGCGACAGGCTCAGCCAGGCTGCGAGAATCGACCCCAGGAAGGCAACACCGAAAATGCTCCCCATTGACCGCTGTAGATTGACGAGGCCCGCTGCCATGCCGGCACGATGCTGGGGGACATGCGTCATGCCGAGGACCAGCAGTGGTGTGGCACAACCGCCAGATCCCGCGCCGAAGAGTGCCAGACCGGCCACCACCACGGGCAGCATGCTCCCCAAGCCCGCGGCGGTCACCAGCAGTCCCGCGATTACGGCTCCCAGACAGGCCAGTGTCGGCCGGCGGGGACCCCACTTGTTCACGGCCGCGCCCGCGAGCAGCGAGGCTGACCCGAAGGCCACCGGGACGGGGAAGATCAACATCCCTGCCAGCAGTGGGGAGAAGTCGTGCACATCCTGGAGGTACTGCGTGGTCAGGATCAGCACCCCGAAGAAGCAGGACATCACGAGGAAGTAGACCACCAAGGCCGACCTGTACACGGGGTCGCCGAACAGGCTGAGATCGATCAGCGGGACCGCGGTCCGGCGCTCGAAGTGGACGAACAACCCCATGCACGCCGATGCGCCCAGCAACGCTGCCCAGATCGCCGCAGACGTCCACCCGGCCCGCGGTGCTTGGATGATCGCGAGTGCCAGCAAGGCGACCGCCGGGATGAAAGTGACCTGTCCGGACCAGTCCAGCCGGGGCGCCTGTGGATCCCGCGACTCCGTGACGTAGATCACCGTGAGCACGATGACAGCCGCACCCACGGGAACGTTCACGGCGAACACACTCCCCCAGTCGAAGAACTGGACCAGGACACCGCCCAGCGTCGGAGCCGCGGATGCACCGACCATCCCCACGGCCATCCATGCGGCGATCGCCTTCGTCTTTTCCTTCGGATCAGGGAACGCCGCGCTCAGTAGGGCGAGCGACAAGGAGGTGACGAACGCTGCTCCCACGCCCTGGACGACCCGCAACGCGGTGAGTGCCGTAAGGCTCGTCGCCAGTGCACAGAGTGCAGAGGACACGGTGAACACCGTAACCCCGGCGAGAAATCCGCGCCGGCGGCCATAGCGGTCACCCAGCGAGGCGGTGCTCATCAGCATGGCGACCATGCCGAGGCTGTACCCAGCGACAACCCACTGAATTCCCTCCTCGCCTGTTGTGAACGCCTCCTGGATGCTGGGCAGCGCCACATTGACGATATTGACGTCCGTGAACACCATGAAAATTCCGAGTCCCGTCGCCGCGACAGTCATCTTCTGGCGTTTCGTCATCAGGGGGGCGGCTTCTTCCTCCATATGGTCAATTCTGACTGTCAAAGCGATACGGAATGCCTGTCGTGCGGGTGTGTCGCGAATTGGTGAGCTTGACCTCGATCCTTTACTCAGGTTGAACTCGTAGTGCTGTCATGACGGGTCTTCGAATTTAGTGGGGGTGCGCCTGCCGTCGGCTCCGGCGGGTGGTCGCACAGCGTGAGCGTAGGCGCTGGTTGGCGCGGTTGCGGAAGCCGAAGGCGTTACGCGCTTCGAGCTTGATGAGGCGGTTGTTGCCTTCGGAGGCGGCGTTGGTGATGCCGGTGGTCAGGTAGGTCTCGATGCCGTCCCACCACTGCTCGATGGTCTCGGCGAGGGTGAGGAGTTCGTGCAGGTGGGCGTGGTCGGCGACGTGGGTGAAGAAGCGGTGGCGGGCGGCGGAGATCGCGGAGCGGTCGGGGGCGTGGTGGGTGCGGCTGACGGCCAGGCCGAGGAGGTCGCGCAGGAGTTCCTTGGCCTGCCAGGCCGCGTGGATCTGCCGGCCGTAGGTACCCATGTACTCCAACTCGGTCTTCAGGAGGAGGCGTTGGTCTTCGGTGAGGTCTTCTTTGTTGCGGCGCAGGAGTTTGCGGACGGTGTAGATGCCGTCGCCCTTGCGGGCCCGGCGGCCGTGCTGCCGCCAGGTGAGGCGTCGGCGCAGGTCGGCGAGGTGGCGCTGGGCGAGTTGCACGATGTGGAAGCAGTCGACGACCACGGTCGCGTGCGGCAGGGCACGGTGGACGGCGGCGCGGAAGGTGGAACACAGGTCGATGGCGACGTAGCGCACCTGTGCCCGCCAGGATGCGGGCTGGGAGCTGAGCCAGTCGGCGACCGAGGTGGCGTTGCGGCCTTCGACCTGCCCGAACAGTCCTTGCCCGCCGATCGCGTCGACGAAGCCGATGTGCCAGGCGTCCGCGACCAGTTCCCACTTCTGCGTGGCCGGGTTCTGGGCCCAGACCGGCTTGCCCCGCCGGGTCTCGTCGATCCCGACCGCCTCGGTCGCGGGCGGCGTCTCGGGCAGGACCGTCGCGGCGTAGTCCTCAAAGCATCGCTGCACGATGGGCCAGCTCAAGGACAGGTCGCGGCCGGCCTGCACGACGGTGCGGGATCCGTCGCAGACCGCGGCCCCCGCCGCCCGGCGCAGGGCGGTGGTGGTGCGCATCCCGGCGGGCACCGCGTGGATCGCCTCGGTGAACGAGCCGCGCTCGCACGCGGGTTCGGCGCAGTACCAGCGTGCCTTGCGCCACCGGATACTCACAGGGCGTCCACCGCAGGGCAGGTGCCGGGGCCGGGTGGTGCGGTAGTCCTTCAGCCGGGTGGCGAAGACCCCGCACGAGGGGCAGGCCCGGGCGGAGTCCTCGCTCGTGACCACGTACACCGTCGAACCGCCCGCCCCGTCGTCCTTGACCTGCGTCACACTCACCCCCTCCAGCCCCAGAAGTCGCGTTGCCGCTTCGTTGATGCCGGTATCGTCGCTGTTCAAGCCCGTGGGGTTTCATGATCGGTTGCCTAGACAACAACCATGATCACGAAGGCCCGCGGGCTCCTTGCGTCCAGGGCGCCCGCACCCCAACCACCTCACACAGCGTGACCGGCGAGCGCGCCCGTCACCGCCGCACCCCCCACTAAATTCGAAGACCCGTCATGACTGCTGACGGTTCGTGATCCCTGCGGTATGCCGTGGGGATGAGGTATGCGCAGGTGGGTGGGTACACGCCGCAGGAGCAGGCGGCGCGTGAGCGGTTGAGGCTGGAGGCGGCCGAGCGGTTTGAGCGCGGCGGGACGACGGCGGAGTTCGCCCGGGCGTTGCGGGTGACGATCGCTCGGTCGGGCGCTGGCGGAGGGCGTGGATTGACGGCAACGCCAGCGCCCGACTGCTGTCGAGGGCGGATCGTCGGGGTCGTCGTCGGTTGTGCCGAGGGCGTTGCCGAGGGTGCCGATGGCTTGGCGTTGGAGTCGGAGTCGGGCGTGGGCGTAGACGCCGGCGGTGACGCCGATGTGGGCGTGGCCGAGGAGTTCCTTGATCACGACGAGTTCGACGCCCTGTTCCAGGAGCAGGGTGGCGGTCGAGTGGCGGAGGTCGTGGAAGCGGATGCGGCGGAGGCCGGCCCGGTTGAGGAAGCTGCGGAAGCGGCGGGTGAGGTTGGCCGGGTCGAGAGGCCGGCCGGTAGGGGTGGTGAAGACGAGGCCGCCGTCTTGCCAGGTTGATTCTGTGGTCTCGCGCTCCTTGTCCTGGTGTTGCTTGTGCTCCTTGAGGGAGTAGAGGCATTCGATGGGGAGGCCAGTACGCCTGTGCCCGTCCCAGGAACCGGACTGGCTAGCGCGCCTCCGGCGGGCGCTGCCTCGGCATGTTCGGCCGGGTGGGCGGGTGCGGCAGGGGGAAGCGGCCCGACGGGTGGCTGTGGTCGGGGCGCGACGGCACCGGTGCCGACTGCATCAGCAGCGGGGCCGGACCGGCCCGGAATTCGAGCATCCAGTCGGCCGTCTCGGCGCGGACCAGTTCCGTCAGGTCCTCCGAGAAGCGGCGCAGCACGGTGAGACAGCGCTCCGCCGCCTCGCTCGCCGTGCCCTCCGTGGGGCCGAGCACCTCGCGGACGCTCTCGGAGGCCCAGTCGAACTGAAGGCCCTGGAGTCTGCGGTGCACCGCCTGCGCCGCGGCCATGTCCCTCGTCCAGCCCGAGGTCAGGCCGAAGTACCGGTCGCAGGCCACACAGGCGGCGCCCAGCAGCAACGACAGATACCCCCAACCCGCAGCGTCGGCCAGCACTCCCGTCAGGTCCAGCAGGGGCAGCGCCGCCCCCGCGATCACCCCCAGAGCCGTGCCGACGCGCAGCGCACGAGCCGCGCGGCGTTTGCGTACCCGGTCGGCCAGATACCAGTCCGCGGTCCGCAGCGCGTTGGCCTCCACCCAGCGGTACAGCTCGTCGAGGCGTTCCGCCGGCTCGCCCCAGTCGCCGAGCGGAAACGGCCGGCCGGCCAGGTCGCGGCCGCGGTCGCGACCCGGGATGCTTCCGGAGTCCGGGGCGCCGCCGGTCTCCGGGACCCCGGCCCCGTCCTCCTCCCGGGCCGACCCCCCAGGCTGCATCTCCGGCTGACTCACCGGGGCACTCCTCTGCGCTCTGCGTTACTACGGGTGCGTGACTGCGGCTGTGCGTGACTGCGGCGGCGACTGCGGACAACGTCGGTACGCGGCGTCGGCGCAGTCCTGCCAACCCTGCGTGACGTGCGGTGTACGTGGGGTTCTGGTGTGCAGGCTTCTTCCTACCGCCGAACGGTGGGCCGGGGGAGCGGAATGCCGGTAATTCCGCCCGCACGAGCGTCCTGATCCGGTAGGGGAAGGATGCGCCTTCCCGCGCGGAAGTCACTCGAAAGAGTTGGTGCCCAGTGGGCGGGGCGCGCCGTCCCCCGACCACGTAGGCTCGGTTTACCGAACAATCGACGTCGAAATGCCAGGAGTGACCGTGATTCCCGGTGGTGGCCAGCCCAATATGCAGCAGTTGCTTCAGCAGGCCCAGAAGATGCAGCAGGACCTCGCCCGCGCGCAGGAGGAGCTGGCGGTGATGGAGGTCGAAGGCCAGGCGGGCGGCGGTCTCGTGACGGCGACCGTCACCGGCTCCGGCGAGCTGCGCGGCCTCGTCATCGACCCCAAGGCAGTCGACCCGGACGACACCGAGACCCTCGCCGATCTCGTGGTCGCCGCCGTCCAGGCCGCGAACGAGAACGCACAGCAGCTGCAGCAGCAGAAGCTGGGCCCGCTCGCCCAGGGGCTCGGCGGCGGCGGGATCCCCGGACTCCCCTTCTGACGCCCTTTCCGCGCCGGTCTTGACCCTGGTCGGACCAGACCAACTACCGTAACCACCGAAGCAATTCCGAGAGAGGCGTTCCGTTGTACGAAGGCGTGGTTCAGGACCTCATCGACGAACTGGGCAGGCTGCCCGGCGTCGGTCCCAAGAGCGCGCAGCGGATCGCCTTCCACATCCTCCAGGCCGAGCCGGCCGACGTCCGGCGCCTCGCGCACGCGCTGCTCGAGGTGAAGGACAAGGTCCGCTTCTGCGCGGTGTGCGGGAACGTCGCGCAGCAGGAGCAGTGCACCATCTGTCGGGACGCGCGCCGCGAACCGGCGGTCATCTGCGTGGTCGAGGAGCCCAAGGACGTCGTCGCGATCGAGCGGACCCGGGAGTTCCGCGGTCGCTACCACGTACTGGGCGGCGCGATCAGCCCGATCGAAGGCGTCGGCCCGGACGACCTGCGCATCCGCGAGCTTCTCGCGAGGCTCGCGGACGGCACGGTCACCGAGCTGATCCTGGCGACCGACCCGAATCTCGAGGGCGAGGCGACCGCCACGTACCTGGCGCGCATGGTCAAGCCCATGGGGCTGAAGGTGACGCGTCTCGCCAGCGGGCTTCCCGTTGGCGGCGATCTGGAATACGCCGACGAGGTCACGCTCGGGCGTGCCTTCGAGGGGAGACGACTTCTCGATGTCTGACGCAACGCTGCACTCCGTCACGCAGGACCCGGACGACTTCGCGGTCCAGATCGCCGACTCGATCGAGAGCTTCATCGTGGCCACCACCGAGGTGGCGCGGGGTGACGAGCCGGACAGCGCCGTGCCGTTCCTGCTGCTGGAGGTCTCCCAGTTGCTGCTCGCGGGCGGCCGGCTGGGCGCCCACGCGGACATCGTCCCCGAGGAGCGCTACGAAACGGACACCGGACCGGACGTGGACGTGGACGACCTGCGCGAGCGGTTCGCCCGGCTTCTCGACCCGGTCGACGTCTTCTCCGAGGTCTTCGACCCCTACGAGCCCCGCAAGGCACCGGTGCCGTTCCGGATCTCCGACAACCTCGCGGACATCGTCACCGACCTGCGCCACGGCCTCGCCCACTACCGCGCGGGCCGCACGACCGAGGCGCTGTGGTGGTGGCAGTTCTCCTACTTCTCCAACTGGGGCCCGACCGCCTCGGCGACGCTGCGCGCGCTGCAGTCACTGGTCTCCCATGTGCGCCTCGACCAGCCGTTGCAGGAACTGGACGGGCTGGACACCGACGAGGACCTCGCCGAGGACGACCTCGCCGAGGAGGCGGGGCGCGTGATGGCGGAGGAGATCGCGGGACCGCTCGGGTTGCGGAGGGCTCCCGCGGCGCAGTGATCCGTCCCCTTCCCCGCCTCCCCTCGCGAGGGGGCGGGCACCCGCCGGCCGGTACGGGGTGTGCACCGTCGCCACCGGGGGCCGGTCGGCACCTACCTCCCTCCCCGAGGCCTGCGCCGACCCCCGGCCGGCACCTGCGCGGACCCGCGGCAGGCACCGCCGGAGCACACGCGAACATGTGACGCCGCCCACAGAACCGCGTACCCCGTGAGGCCTTGGGCAGATGCATCCTCGGGCAGCCCGGCCTTGCCGGTGATCACGACGTGAGCGGGACATCTCGCGATGTGATACGGCGGCGGCGATTCCGGGCTGCTCGTTAAACTGACGCAGACCGCAGTGATGACTGCGGCCAGAGACCGAGCGAGGAGCGCACGTGGGCCTTGTCGTGCAGAAGTACGGAGGCTCCTCCGTTGCCGATGCCGAGGGCATCAAGCGGGTCGCCAAGCGGATCGTCGATGCCAAGAGGAACGGCCACCAGGTGGTCGTCGTGGTCTCGGCGATGGGTGACACGACGGACGAGTTGATCGATCTCGCCGAGCAGGTATCCCCGATCCCTGCCGGCCGTGAGTTCGACATGCTGCTGACCGCCGGAGAGCGGATCTCCATGGCCCTGCTGGCGATGGCGATCAAAAACCTGGGCCACGAGGCCCAGTCGTTCACCGGCAGCCAGGCCGGCGTGATCACCGACTCGGTCCACAACAAAGCCCGCATCATCGACGTCACGCCGGGCCGGATCCGGACGGCGCTGGACGAGGGCAACATCGCGATCGTCGCCGGCTTCCAGGGCGTGTCCCAGGACAAGAAGGACATCACCACCCTCGGTCGCGGCGGCTCGGACACCACCGCCGTCGCGCTCGCCGCGGCGCTGGACGCCGAGGTCTGCGAGATCTACACCGACGTCGACGGCGTCTTCACCGCCGACCCGCGCGTGGTGAAGAAGGCCCGCAAGATCGACTGGATCTCGTTCGAGGACATGCTGGAGCTCGCGAGCTCCGGTTCCAAGGTGCTCCTGCACCGGTGCGTCGAGTACGCACGCCGCTACAACATCCCGATCCACGTCCGCTCGTCCTTCTCGGGGCTGCGGGGCACCTGGGTCAGCAACGAACCGCACGCCGAGCAAGGAGCCCGCAAGGTGGAGCAGGCCATCATCTCCGGAGTCGCCCACGACACCTCCGAGGCGAAGATCACCGTCGTCGGCGTTCCTGACAAGCCGGGCGAGGCCGCCGCGATCTTCCGCACCATCGCGGACAACGAGATCAACATCGACATGGTGGTGCAGAACGTCTCCGCCGCGTCCACGGGCCTCACCGACATCTCCTTCACCCTCCCGAAGACCGAGGGCCGCAAGGCGATCGACGCGCTCGAGAAGACCAAGAGCGCCATCGGTTTCGAATCGCTGCGCTACGACGACCAGATCGCCAAGATCTCGCTCGTCGGCGCGGGCATGAAGACCAACCCGGGTGTCACCGCCTCCTTCTTCGAGGCGCTGTCCGACGCCGGCGTGAACATCGAGCTGATCTCCACCTCCGAGATCCGGATCTCGGTCGTGACCCGCGCCGACGACGTCAAGGAGGCCGTCCGGGCCGTCCACACCGCCTTCGGTCTCGACAGCGACTCCGACGAGGCCGTCGTCTACGGAGGCACCGGCCGGTGACAGCTCGGCGCGCGACGGCGGTCGCGCGATGAACCGCAAGCCGACGCTGGCGGTCGTGGGTGCGACCGGAGCCGTCGGCGCGGTGATGCTCCAGATCGTGTCCCAGCGCGCGGACGTCTGGGGCGAGATACGCCTGGTCGCCTCACCGCGTTCGGCCGGCCGCAAGCTGGCCGTCCGCGGCGAGGAGACCGAGGTCGTCGCCCTTTCCGAGGCGGCGCTGACGGGGGTCGACGTGGCGTTGTTCCTGGTGCCGGCCCCGGTCGCCGCCCAGTGGGCGCCGGTCGCCGTCGCCAAGGGGGCGGTGGTCGTGGACAACTCGGCCGCGTTCCGGCTGGACCCCGACGTCCCTCTCGTCGTACCCGAGATCAATCCGCATGCCGTGCGGCTCCGGCCGCGCGGCATCGTCGCGAGTCCGGGCTGCACCACCCTGGCGATGATCGTCACCGTGGGCGCGCTGCACGCCGAGTTCTGCGTGGACGAACTCGTGGTCTCCGCCCTCCAGGCGGTCAGCGGTGCCGGACAGTGCGGCGTCGAGGCGCTCCGCACCCAGCTCGCGCTGGTCGCGGACACCGAACTGGGCACCGGTCCCGGCGATGTGCGCCGGGCGGTCGGCGACGGACTCGGCCCGTTCCCCGCGCCCACGGCGCTGAACGTGGTCCCCTGGTCCGGGGCGCTGGAGGGCGACGGCTGGTCCTCCGAGGAACTCGCGATCCGGGCCGAGACCCGCAAGCTCCTGGATCTGCCCGAACTCAGGGTCTCCGCGACCTGTGTGCGTGTGCCGGTCGTCACAGTCCACTCGGTCTCGGTGCACGCGCGTTTCGAGCACGAGGTCTCCGTCGAGCGAGCCCACGACATCCTCGCCACGGCGCCGGGCGTGGTGCTCTTCGACGACCCCGAGGCCGGTGAATTCCCCACGCCCACCGATGTGGTGGGCACCGATCCGACCTGGGTCGGGCGCGTCCGGCGGGCCATGGACGACCCGAGGGCCCTGGATCTCTTCGTGTGCGGGGACAACCTCCGCAAGGGCGCGGCCCTGAACACCGCTCAACTGGCAGAGGCGATCGCCCGCGAATTCTGAGCAGAGTGTCGGTGCCTCTTTGTAGGATCTGTGAACCCCCTGTGATCAAACAACCGGGACGTGCCCCTTGAACCGGGGAGATCGCATGTCCGACGATGCATTTGCGCCACTGTGCAACCGGTTGCTGTGCGGGGAGCGTCTATGCGGTCGTCCCTTCGCGGTGCCGCGATAAGCCATGACAAATGGGGCATTGGGGAAGATCGGGAGCGCATGAGGGCATACGGTGCGTCGTCACGAGCAGTGGTGTGCGCGTACAACCCTGAGGGGGGTCGGCAAGTCCAACCGGCGTGGCAGAAGTACTCGACATCACCGCGGTGGCCCCGGTCCGCGGCAGGGCGTTCGCTCCGGCGCGGCCCCCGGGCCCGCCTCCGATCCGGGGCGCCGGCAGGGCTCCGGCACGCGGCATCACGGTGCTCCCGCTCCGGGGTCCCCGCCCTTCGCCGGTCCCCGGCAGGGGCACCGGCGGCGGGATGCCGGTGATCGCTCCCATGCCGGCTGCACACTCTGCCCCCATACCGTCCCAGCGCGACAGCGCCGAGGAGGCGGTGGCCGCGGGCACCACGGTCGACCATCTCACCGAGACCTACCGCGCCCACTACCGGTCGCTGCTCGGTCTCGCGGCCCTGCTGCTGGACGACACCGCGTCCTGCGAGGACGTCGTCCAGGAGGCGTTCATCCGCGTCCACTCGGCGCGCCGCCGCGTCCGCGACCCGGAGAAGACCCTCGCCTATCTGCGGCAGACGGTCGTCAATCTGTCCCGGTCCGCGCTGCGCCGGCGGATCCTCGGGCTGAAGCTGCTCTCCAAGCCGATGCCCGACATGGCGAGCGCGGAGGAGGGCGCGTACGACCAGCTGGAGCGGGACGCGCTCATCAAGGCCATGAAGGGCCTTCAGCGGCGGCAGCGCGAGGTGCTGGTGCTGCGCTACTTCGCCGACATGACGGAGGCCCAGGTCGCCGAGACGCTCGGCATATCGTTGGGCTCGGTGAAGGCCTACGGCTCACGAGGCATCGCGGCCTTGCGCGTTGCCATGGAGGCCACGGCATGACCAGGCACGGACGCGGGCACGAGCACGGCCGCGAGGGCGCCCCGCGGGACGACCTCCCGGGGAAGGGTGCCACGCAGGGCCCGTCCGGTGGTGAAGCACCGGCCGGGAAGCACACGACTGAGCTTTACGGGCCGGACGGGCCGTTGAACGACCGGACTGGGAAAGAGACTGTGAACGACGGGCCGAGGAACGGAACGGGCGAGCAGGGGCTCGGGGGTGACACACCCCGGGGCGACCGGCCCGCCGGCGCGGACACTCCCGCCGGCGACCTGCCGGGCCGGGACCGCCTGCTCCGTGACCTGCTGGGCGGACCGGGCCAGGACGGCCCGACGTCGGCCGGGACCGGCCACGAGGCCCCGGAGGACCGGGAGGAACCGGCCCTGCGCCGACTCCTCCACGACACCGTCGGCGCCCTCGAACCCACCGACGGTGCCCTGGAGCATCTGCGCCGGGCCGTGCCGGCGCGGCGCGCGCGCAAGCGCCAGGCCCTGGTCGGCCTTGCGGCGTCCGTGATCCTGCTCGGCACTGCCGTCCCGGCCTTCGTGCACGTGGCGAGCTCGGGCGGTCTCGACGACCACCCGGTGAACGCCGGGCACGGTGAGCAGGCCCAGGGCGGCACCGGCGAGCAGGACCGCCTCGACGGCGGGCAGGCGGCGAACGGCGACCCCGCCGGGCGGCAGCCGAGCGTCCCCGGTGCGCCGAGCGCCCCCCAGCAGTCGCCGACCCCGGGTGCGGCCGCGACCGAGGGCACCCCGGGTGGCACGGGGACCACCCCGACCGACAGCGCCGTCGCCTCCACGCCCGCCTGTGAAGCCGGTCAGCTCGGTGTGAGCGCGGCGCAGGCCGGTGCCGCCGAGGCCGACGGCAAGGTGTACGGCACGTTCCGCATCTCCAACGTCTCCCCGAGCGAGTGCTCGATCGGGGCCGCGGGCGCGGTGGGCTTCCGTACGGCGGGCGCCGCGGACGCCACGAAGATCAATGTGGTCACGCACACCACCGGGGACGCGGCGAGCGGACTGCCCGACCCGTCCCAGGAGGTCAGCGCCGTGGTGCTCGAGCCCGAGGCGTCGTACGAGGTGAAGTTCGCCTTCGTCCCCTCGGAGACCTGTCCGACGACCGGTGCCTCGCCCGACCCCACGCCCACGGACGGCACTTCGGGCACGACCGACGGCGCGGGCACGGCTCCGAACACCGAGCCCCAGCTCGACGACGGGACCGTCGCGGACGGCAGCATCTCGGTGGTCCACACCCCCGAGCCCGGCGGCCCGAACGCGGAGGCCACGATCTCCGACGCGTGCGCCGGCACGATCCACCGCACCGGCGTCCTCATCCCGTCCTGACCGCACCCGGGTCGAGACCTGGCGTGCGCCGGTGACGGTCCACCGGCGTGGATGCGCTGACCGGCCACCGGCATGCGCGATGCACGGTGCACCGGCGCGTGCCGGGCGGGAGAGCCTTCCGCCTTGCGGGGCGTGGTGGTACCCGGCGGCTCACCCGGCCGTGCCGCCGGGTGGGCCGGGACGCATCCGGACCGCATCGCTTCCTCCCGTGGAGGCCGGGTCACGCCGTGCTGTGAAGCCGCGTCACACCGGGTCGAGACCGAGCGCCTGGTCCTTGGCCGCCTCCGCCTCGCGGCGCACGAAGCGGAACCACATGAACAGCACGAAGCCTGCGAAGGCGAACCACTCCAGCGTGTAGCCGAGGTTCTGGAACGCCTTGAGGTCGAGCCCGCTGCCCTGCGGCGCGGCCGCGGGCACCGGGCGCATCCCGTTCGGCGCCGTGGTGAGCGTGATCCACGCGTCGTACACATCGTCCGGGACGAGGTTCACCAGCGAGGCGGCACTGATCATGCCGAGCTGCCCGCTCGGCAGGCCGCCCGCAGTGCGCACCCCGTCGCTGCCCTGCGTCTCCGAGGCCTGCAACGCTCCCGTGACCGTCACCTCACCGGCGGGAGCGGGCGGTGCCGTCGCCCCGGTGGGCAGCCAGCCCCGCACCACCGGCAGCGCCCTGCCGTCGTCGGTGTGGAGCAGCGTCAGGACGTACGAGCCGCGCCGGCCGTCCAGTTCCCGGCCCGGCACGAGGAACTGCTCGCCGTACCGGCCGGCGGCCGTGGCGAGCCGCCCAGAGGTGTTCTTGTCCACGGGCAGCAGCTCCGCGAGCGGTGCCGGGGCCCGTTCGCCCGGCTCCGGGCCCTGCTCGGCGGCCCGGTGGGTGTCGACGCGGTCCTCGAACCGGCCGAGCTGCCAGGTCCCCATGAAGATGCAGAAAGGGATCGCCAGCGCGACGAAGACATTGATCCCCCACCAGCGGGGCGTCAGCAGGAACCGGTACACGCCTCCACGGTACGGAACGCCCCGCTTTCCCCCTCTCCCGGGTCCCGTTTGACGCCGTGCCCGGCCGCCCCCGGAGGCTGCCCGAACGGGCAGCCTCCGGGATCCGTGGGCGGCAGGGACCCGTGGCGGCCGTGAAGCGCCACCGCTACCGCAGGTGCCGCTCGGCGAAGGCCAACTCCAGCCGGACCTGCTTGATCCGCTCCTCCACCACCAGCGAGCCGTGACCCGCGTCGTACCGGTACACCTCGTGGACCGCGCCGCGAGCCGCGAGGCGGTCCACGTAGTTCTCCACCTGGCGGATCGGGCAGCGCGGGTCGTTGACCCCGGCCGAGATGTACACCGGAGCCGTGACCGCGTCCACGTACGTCAGCGGGGACGAGGCCTCGTAGCGCTCGGGGACCTCCTCCGGTGTGCCGCCCAGCAGTGTGCGGTCCATCGCCTTCAGGGCCTCCATCTCGTCGTGGTACGCCGTGACGTAGTCCGCGACGGGCACCGCAGCCAGGCCCAGGGCCCAGGAACCGGGCTGTGTGCCGAGTCCGAGCAGGGTGAGGTAGCCGCCCCACGAGCCGCCCGACAGCACCAGCCTCGCCGGGTCGGCCACGCCGGAGGCCACGGCCCATTCGCGGACCGCCGCGATGTCCTCCAGCTCGATCAGACCGACGCGGTGCTTCAGGGCGTCGGTCCACGCCCGCCCGTAACCGGTCGAGCCCCGGTAGTTGACCCGGATCACCGCATAGCCGTGGTCCACCCACGCCGCCGGGGCGGCCGCGAAGGCGTCGCTGTCGTGCCAGGTCGGGCCGCCGTGTATGTCGAAGACGGTGGGGAACGGCCCCTCGCCCTCGGGCCGCTGCACCAGCGCGTGGACCCGGCCGCCGGGGCCCTCCACCCACACGTCCTCCACAGCGACCGAGCCCGGCGCCTTCATACCCGGCGGATCCAGTACTTCCCGGCCCGTCGTGGAGCGGACCTTCGGCGGCTGTGCCGCGCACGACCACACGTACTCCACCGTCCCGTCCGGCCTTGCCGTCGCGCCCGAGACCGTCCCCGCCGGGGTCTCCACCCGGGTCAGCTCGCGCGTGGCCGGGTCGAACCGCCACAGATCGCTGCGCGCCTCGAAGCTGTGAGCGACGAGCAGTGCGGAGCCGTCCGGATACCACTCGGCGCTCAGATCGCCCGGCAGATCGATCGCGAGGTCGGTCTCCTCGCCCGTCGCCACGTCCCACAGCATGGGTTCCCAGCGCCCCCGCCGCTGGTGGCCGACCAGCAGCCGGGTGTCCCCTTGGACCGGGGCGAAACCGAGCACCTCCAGCCCCAGCTCCTCCGAGCCGCCCTCGGTGTCGTCCAGCTCGCACACCGTCGTGCCGTCCAGCCGGACGACCCGCAGCGCCGAGTGCATCGCGTCGCCGTGCTCGGTGTGCTCCAGCGCGAGCAGCGTCCCGTCGTGCGACAGATCGCCGACGCCCGCCGACTCCCGGTGCCGGTAGATCTCCACCGGTGCCCCGCCGGGCCGCACGACGTGGATCGTCGTCCCGTCCTCGTCCGTGGACCGGCCCACCACGGCCGTGCCGTCCCGGCCGAGGGCGACGCCCGCGCTGTACGAGGGTGCGAGGCCCGGCGCGGCGGGTTCGTCCGGCCCGCCGCCGAAGGGCTGCCGCATCCAGACGCCGAACTCATCGCCGTCCGTGTCCGAGAACCACCAGATCCATGCGCCGTCCGGGGTGAGTATCCCGTCCGTCGTCCCGTTCGGCCGGTGCGTCGCCTGGCGCTGTCCGCCGGTGGCGCGGTCCCAGGCGTACAGCTCGTACGTCCCCGTCGCGTTCGAGACGAAGAGGGCGTGGTCCGGGGCGTCCTCCGCCCAGTCGGGCAGCGAGACCCGGGGCGCGCGGAATCGCTGCTCCCAGGCCGGCATGTCCGCGGGCCCGCCCGCGGACGCCGCCGTGCGCTCCCCGGCGGGGGCCATGGGAACGGCGGCGGGCGCGACGGACGCCGTGGATTCGGTGATCTCAGTCATGCCCACCATTCTGCGCCGCCGCGCCCACAATCCGTTCGCCCCGCCCCCAGCCTGTGGACAACCTCCGCGACATGTACCCACCAACCCCTCCCGACCGGGGCGAGGCCGCCGCCGGCGGTGGGCCGAAGGAGTTGCGCCGCAGGCCCCGCGCACCCGTCCTGCTGCGACGCGTCCGGTCAGGGGATGACGGGACTGCGGCGTTCCAGAAGGACCACGTCCCGCCACACGCCGTGGTGGCGGCCGATCCGTTCGCGGGTGCCGATGACCCGGAAGCCCACGCTCCGGTGGAGGGCGAGGCTGGCCTCGTTCTCGGGGAAGACGCCGGACTGGATCGTCCAGATGCCGGCCGCCTCGGTCGAGGCGACGAGCCGCTGCAGCAGGGCGCGGGCCACCCCCCGGCCGCGGGCGGCGGGGTGGACGTACACCGAGTGCTCGACGACTCCCGCGTAGGCGCAGCGGTCGGAGACGGCCGACGCCGCGACCCAGCCGAGCACGTGGCCGACACGGTCGGCGGCGACCCCCTTGGTGTCCGCGGCGCCCGTGGCCGCCGGGCGTGCCCGGGGTGCGGCCGGCGTCGGTACGGAGTCCCGCAGGGCGACGAACCGATGCTCCGTCAGTCTGGTCGTGTCGAACTCGGCCCAGGCCGGAGCGCGGGTCTCGAAGGTCGCGTCGCCCTCGTCGATGCCGAGCCGGTAGACGGCGAGGACCTCCTCCGCATGCGCGGCTGTCATCGGTACGACGATCACGGCGGCCCCTCCGGTGCGCCCTTGCGGTGTGAGGACACCATCATGCGGCCACGGCCACGGCCACGGCCACGGCCACCGGGCTCCCGGGGGCGGAAGGCTGGTGCCGCGTCAGGCAGGGTTTGCCCGTCAAGGCGCGGCGTCCGGTGCACGGGGTCTGCCCCGGGCCCTCCGGTCGAGGGGGTGGGGTCTGCCCCGGGCCCTCCGGGCCGAGGGGAAGATCGCAAGGCGCCGGATCGACCTCGTGGTGAGCCTACTCGGTTGATCCGGCAACGCCTCGAGTCGCCGTGCCGGGCGCCGCGACGGGGCGAACGTTGCCCGATGCGGCACTAGCTCATGCGCTTGAGCGTCGCGTAGACGACGAGATTGCCGAGGTAGCCCGTCTTCTTGGTGTAGCCCCCGCCGCACGTGATCACCCGCAACTGGGGGACGGTGGTGCTGGCGTACACCTTCTTGCTGGGGAAGGAGTGCTTCGAGTACACCTCGACGGCGTCCACGGAGAAGTGCGCCGTGCGCCCGTCGAGCCGGGTGACCTGGATGGCGCTGCCTTTGGTGAGCGCACCCAGCCGGTAGAAGACGGCACGGCCGGTGGGGGTGTCGACATGCCCGGCCACGACGGCCGCGCCGACCTCGCCCGGCGCCGGCCCTCTGGAGTACCAGCCCGCGATCTGCGCCTTGTCCACCGGCGGCACCTCCAGCACGCCGTTCTTGCCCAGGGCGAGGTTCATCACCGGGGTATCCACACGGATGGCGGGGATGCGCAGCCTCACCGGTACGGAACGCTGCCGGGACCCGGGCGGCGTCTTGGCCGCCCTGGCGGCAGGCGGGACGGCCAGAAGGGGCGGGACGGCCGGCCCGTGGGAGACCGCCGGGCCCGGCACCGGTGCGGTGAAGGCCTGGGCGGCGGACGGCTGGGGAGCCGTCTCGCCGCGCAGCCCGTGAATCAGCAAGCCGACGCCGACCAGCAGCATGACGCCGAAGACCCCGGTCGACGTGAAGGGGGAGGGGGGCTTGCGTCCCATAGTGCTCCGGGCTCCGGTCTCGGTTGCGGAGGCGGTGGGTCCCGTCGGCCGGCGCCGGGGGACGCTCAGGCCGCCGAGCCGTTGCCGTGACGACGCCGCAGTGTCAGGACGCCGCCCGCCGTCGCGGTGAGAACGAGCGCGGCCCCGATGGCCATCTCCGTGCTGTTCATCCCGCCGCCACCGCCGAATCCACCGCTCACCGCACCGTTCGGGCGCCCGGCGACCTCGAATTCGGACTCGATCCGGACCCCGGGAGGGCACTTGACCGTGACGCTGTACGTGCCTTCCTTCGCGTTGTCGGGAACGGTGAACGTGCCCTTCAGTTCCCCTTCGCTGCCGCTCTCGGTCAGGTTGATCTGACCTCCGATCTCCGCCTGTCCCTTGGCGTAGGTCGCTGCCGGGTCGCACACCCCCGACGTACTGACGGTGATGGTCGATCCGGGATATCCCACCTCGGGACTGACCGTGACCTCGGACCCTTCGGCGACTGCCGCGGGAGCCGGGATGCCAAGTGCGGCCAGGGCCAGGGCACTTCCGGCGAGAAGACGTGCGGTACGCATTTTCACCACCCTCCGAGTGGCGCGGGCCAGGACTCGTTGCCCCGACGAGGACGCCGCGCTTCAGGGGGACAGGCAACCAGCTCTTGTGATCAAACGACCGCAGCGAAATGGCCCGACGATTCCGCGTGGTTCTCGTGTCGTGCCATTCCCACAGGTCGCGGCGCCTGCAATAGGCTCAAGGACGGAATATCGAAACGGCGTGGCGATCGGGTGGCGACACGCGCGTCGCAGACGCCGCCGGGCGTGTCGCGAGGTCGGCCGGGGGGCAGGTGCCGCCCGATGGACACCTGCCGGGTGACCGGCCCCGGGGGGGTGCCCGACCGAGGTCCGGCCCCACACGAGCCGCCCGAACCGCCCCGCCGCGAAACCCCGTGAAACCGCCTCAGGACACTCCCCGGCAGGAGCACGCCGGACGACGGACCGGAGGGAAGGCCGAAGGACATGAGCGCACTCGCCGGCGCCCGCATCGCCACCAGGCTCCCCGCCCAGGACCTCGACAGGGCCCGGCGGTTCTATTCCGAGAAGCTCGGCCTCGACCCCGTAGACGAACGCCCCGGCGGCCTGCTGTACCGGTGCGGCGGTTCGGACTTCGCGCTCTTCCGGTCCGCGGGCGCCTCGCCGGGCACCTTCACGCAGATGGCCTTCGAGGTCGACGACATCGACGGCCGTCACCGAGCTCAGGGGCCGGGGAGTGGTCTTCGAGACCGTCGACCTGCCCGGGCTGAGGACGGCGCGGTCAGCTTGCCGCTGATGGCGGGGTCTTTGGGCACCCACGTACAGGGTGCCCCCGGCAGGATTCGAATCTGCGCACACGGCTCCGGAGTGCATGCCGCCATATGGATCTACAGTGCCTCTGACCTGCGCGCATCCTGTTCCGGAGCCGGCCTCGCCCGGCTCTCACTCAGCACTCACTCGGAGGCCGCTCGGGGCAAGCTCTCTGGCGAGGAGCCCCGGCTACTGCCTGGGGCTACGAGGTCGGCGTTCGAGCCCGCCCTTGTCTTGCAGAAGGAGAAACGGGATTCGCCATCTCCAAAGCGGTGCTCCGCATCTGAGCGGCCACCCACGACTGTGTTGCGTGACAGCATTCGTTATTGCCCGAAAGCCGGTCGTGGCGCGGGCCGGGCCCCAACGTCGCTTGATCAGGCAGCTGATGCCATCTGTGGCGACAGGGATGACGTCTGGCCGGATGCCTTGATCTGAAGGATGGCTGTGCTGTTCGGTGGTGCGGGGCGTTGGTCTTCGGGGAAGAGCTGGAGATTGGCGGTGTGGGTGCGACGTGGCTGGTCGCCGGCTCGTCGGGTCGCAGGGTGCGGTAGCCGGTACCGCTGCGCTTGGTGGCGCGGGGTGCGGCGCGTCCGGGGCGGGGCTTGACGGCCTCGCGGACCAGGTCGGCCTGGACGTCACGGACCTTGGCGGCCAGCTGCCGAGGGGGGAAGTCCGCGCCGACGGAGCGTCGGGCGGCGGCGAGGGTCTGCTTGAAGCTGATGTGCGAGACGGGCAGGTGCGCGCGGTCGGCGGACTCGGCGGCCAGGTGGACGGCCTGGTAGACGCAGCGCATGGCCCACAGTTCCTGCTCGACCATGGCGGGGCTCATCGAGCGCAGGGTGGCGGTGCGCCCACCACGCTGCTCGATCTTGATGTGCTTGAAGACCGTTTCGCTGGTCCAGCGCGCCGTGTACAGCTCCGCCAGCTCGCGGGCGGGCGCCGAGGCCGGGTCGAGCAGCGTAGTGTTCAGACGGAACAGCTCGGAGGTCTCTTCGCTGACGCCGTCGGCGTCCAGGGTTGTGGTCATCACCGTGTATTCGATCACCCGCACCGTGGTCCGCTTCCCGCGCGCACCGTTGAGGTGGGAGAGATAGGTGCCGTCGGCCAGCACCTGGTCCACTGGCAGCGTGAAGGAGTCAGAGGCGCGCCACAGGAGTTGGGCCCCCCGGTCCGCGGCGGCCTGTCACAGGTCGAAGGCGGGAAAGCCCCGGTCGGCCATCAGCAGCATCCCGGTGTGCAGGTGCACCAGCAGGCGCCAGGCCAGGGTCCGCTCACCCACCGCGAAAGAGTCGAAGACCGCGCCGATCACCGCCTTGGTACCGCACTCCACCAGCGCCAGCAGCCGCACCTGCGGGAACGGCCCGGGACGGCTCCCGTTGGCGGGTCTTCGAAGTTAAGCGGGTGCGCCACGAGGCGCTGTTGTTTCGAGTGGAGGTGAGAGACCTTCGCCTTCGTCCTGTCGCAGCAGGGCGTTGAAGCTGGGGGCAGCCTGATCCGGGTGGTGCCGGGGAGGGCGGGAGCAGCGACTCTGCTGCGCAATTCGCTGCGGGGGTGGGGCCGGGTCGGTGATGATCGTCTCTGGGTCGCTTTCGTGCCGTGCGGCCGTGGAGGTGGGGCGGGTGTCGATGCGGCCGGTGGGGCTGCCGGAGATCCCGGAGCAGACGGTGAGGGTGGCTCGGGCGGCGTTCCCGAAGGGGAGCCTGGCGATACGGGCCCGGGACCGTCTGGCGGGGATTTTCGCTGATGAGCCGTTCGCGGGGGCGTTCGGGGTGCGGGGTGCTCCGGGGCTGTCGCCGGGGGTGTTGTCGCTGGTCACGGTGCTGCAGTACTGCGAGGACCTCACCGACCGGCAGGCCGCGGCGATGATGGTGCGGGCGATCGACTGGAAGTACGCGCTCGGGATGGAGCTGACGGACACCGGTTTCGACGCGAGTGTGCTGTCCAGGTTCCGGGCCCGGCTCGCGGACAACGGCATGGAACGGGTGGTCTTCGACCGGCTCCTTGAGCACTGCAAGGACGCCGGCCTGGTGGGGGACGGAGGCAGGCAGCGTACTGATTCCACCCATGTGATCAGTGCGGTGCGGGACTTGAACCGTCTTGAGCTGGCAGGGGAGAGCGTGCGGGCGGCCCTGGAGGCCCTCGCGACTGCGGCGCCGTCGTGGCTGGCCGGCCGGATCGATGTGGCGGAGTTCGCCCAGCGGTACGGGCCCCGGGTGGATGGCTGGCGGATGCCGTCCTCGCAGACCAAGCGCGACCGCCTCGCCCAGGTCTTCGGTCAGGACGCCCTCGCTTTATGCCGGGCGGCCTGGGCCGCCGATACCCCGGTATGGATCCGTGAGATCGAGGCCGTGGGCCTGCTGCGGCAGGTCCTCGTGCAGACCTACACCATCCGCAGCGACACGCGGGGACGGCAGGTGATCAGGAAGCGGGACGCCGACGACGGCGTCCCGCCCGGCCAACTCCGCCTGGCCTCCCCCTACGACACCGACGCACGCTGGGCTGCCAAAGGCGAGGACCTGTTTTGGCTGGGCTACAAGGTCCACCTCACCGAAACATGCGGCACACTCCCCGAAGCCGAAGCCGAAGCCGAAGCGGTAGCAGGGGTGCAGCCGAATCTGATTACCGACGTGCACACGACCGACGCGACCGTGCCGGACGTGAAGGCGACCGCGCCGATCCAGCGCAAGCTCGCCGGGCACGGCGTGAAGCCGGCCGAGCACTACCTCGATTCCGGCTACCCGTCGGCCGACCTGATCACCAAGGCCATGAAGGACGGTATCCGCATGGTCACCCCGGTCCTTCTGGACCACTCCGCGCAGGCCAAGGCCGCGGAAGGCTTCGCCAAGAACGCCTTCACCATCGACTGGAAGACCCGCCAGGTCCGCTGCCCCGCCGGGAAGACCAGCTCCCACTGGAACCCCGTCAAACAGCACGGCAAGGACGCCATCGTCATCACCTTCAGCGTCCTGACCTGCCGCGACTGCCCCTTCCAACAGCAGTGCACCACCTCGAAACCCGGGCGCCGCATGCTCACCCTCAGACCCCAGGAACTTCACGAGAACCTCGCCCGGGCCCGCGCCGAGCAGCAGACCAACACCTGGAAGAACAAATACGCCCTGCGGGCAGGCGTCGAGGGCACCATCAACCAGGCCCTCGACATCACCGACATCCGCCAGGCCCGCTACCGCGGCCTGCCGAAAGTCCGCCTCCAGCACGCCTTCTCCGCCACCGCGATCAACGTGATCCGACTCGACGCGTACTGGACCGACAGCCCTCTCCGGCGCACCCGCTCCAGCCGACTCGAACGCCTCGCCTACCAGCTCACCGCATGACCCGCCACGAATTGCGCAACAGAGTCAGCAGCCCTGACAAAGTCGGGACGTGCCAGTACTGCCAGATGGTGCGGGTCCGGCGAGCGTGGCGGAAAGGAGTACGCGAGGAACCGGCGTTGATACGTCCTTCAGCCTTTGGACCGGCTCGAACCTGGTGGATCTGGGCCGGGCGCGGTGCGTACCCGTCGCGGTAGCGGCGGGGAACTTCTGGGGTGGTTTCTGCTTGCTGCCTGGAAGGCCACGGGGAAGGACTGCGGCGTACCCGTGGCGATGCCGCTGGGACAAAGTCGGGCTCCTCCTCCGCCGAGCGAAACACAGTGAACGTGGGAACCACCCTGTCCTGGTTCCCGGTGGCGGGCATCCGGCCCGCCGGCCGGGATAGGCACACCGACTGCCGAACGGGCGGGGTGGGGCGGAGCCGCCGTAGTACTCCGAGCCGGGGAGAGCCCGTGCGCATGGGGAAGGGCGGCAGCGGTTTCGAGAAGGGAAGGAGACTGCAATGCCGGAAGATGCGCCGCTGAACAGCGGCGCTCCCGACCAGATCCCGCAGGGGGCCTGGTCGCGGGTATCGGGGATGCAGGCCAAGCTTCACCGTTGGGCGGCGGCCGATCCCGGCCGCAGGTTCGACGACCTGTTCAACTTCGTGCACGACCCGGCGACGCTGCTGGTGGCGTTCGACCGGGTCGCGGGAAACAAGGGGGCGCGCACTCCCGGCGTCGACGGCCTCACGGTCACCGACGTCGAGGACAGTGTTGGCGTCCCGGGGTTCCTGGACGACCTGCGGACGTCCCTGAAGGAGGGGACGTTCCGGCCGCTGCCGGTGCGGGAACGCAAGATCCCCAAGCCGGGCGGGTCGGGAAAGATCCGCAGCCTCGGCATTCCCACCGTGGCTGACCGGATCGTCCAGGCGGCGCTGAAGCTGGTGCTGGAACCCATCTTCGAGGCCGACTTCGAGCCGGTCTCCTATGGGTTTCGGCCCAAGCGGCGGGCCCAGGACGCGATCGCTGAGATCCACTACTTCGGCACCCGCGGCTACCGCTGGGTGCTGGATGCGGACATCGAGGCGGCCTTCGACAACGTCTCGCATGCGGCCCTGATGGGCCGGGTGCGGCTGCGGGTGAAGGACAAACGCGTGCTGGCGCTGGTCAAGGCGTTCCTCAAGGCCGGGATCCTCACCGAACTCGGCGACTTCGAGGACACCCACACCGGCACGCCGCAAGGCGGCATCCTCTCCCCGCTGATCTTCAACGTGGTGATGTCGGTGCTCGATGAGCACCTGCACGGACCGTGGAAGGACGGCGGGAGCATGTCGACCGAGAGCCGACGCGCCTACCGGCGCCGCAAGGGGTCACCGACGTGGCGGCTGGTCCGCTACTGCGATGACTTCGTCGTTGTCGTCCACGGCGACCGCAACGACGTGCTGGCGCTGCGCGAAGACGTCGCCGCTGTGCTCGCCCCCATGGGCCTTCGCCTCTCGCAGGCCAAGACCCAGGTGGTGCACATGAGCGACGGGTTCGACTTCCTGGGGTTCCACATCCAGTGGCGCCGCAAGCGGGGAACGAACAAGTGGCACGTCTACACCTTCATCGCCGACCGGCCCATCCGGTCGCTGAAGGCCAAGATCCGTGCCCTGACACACAGGACGTCGCAGCAGGATCTGGAACACGTGCTGACCAGAATCAACCAGGTCATGCACGGCTGGGCCAACTACTTCAGGCACGCTGTCGCGAAAAGCACCTTCAGTATGCTGGACAACTTCGCCTGGTGGCGAATCATCCGCATGCTGATGGAGCGGCACCACTGGAGATGGAAGGACGTCCGCCGACGGCTCACCACGCCCACCGGGCGCTGGAAGCCAGTCACCGGCGGACAGGTCGAACTGCGGAAGATCGCCGCGATCCCCATCACCCGGTATCGCTACCGCAGTAGCACGATCCCCAACCCCTGGATCCCCAACCACGCCTGACGGCAGAGACCGTGGAGAGCCCGTTACGGAGAGATCCGTACGGCGGGTTCGGCGAGGGGCTCGGGGAAACGGACCGGGAGCAATCCCGGAACCGCGCCCCGGGCCTACTCAACTGCGGAGGTGTCCGCGGGTCCGTCGTGTCGTGACGCAGCGTGTCCGTAGACGCTGGCTGTCGGCGTTGCGGAACCCGAACGCGTTGCGGGCGACCAGCTTGATCACGCGGTTGATGCCCTCGCTCTTGGCGTTGCTGTGACCGGTGTCGATGAACGCGGCGATCTCGGGCCACCAGCGGTCGACGGTGGCGGCGAGGGTGCGGACTTCGGGGATGTCGGAGTCCGCGCACCAGGTCAGGAACTTCCATCGGGCATGGCCGATGCGGTGGCGGTCGGCGCCGGTGCGGGCCAGGGCGAGGAGGGTGCGCAGGTTCTCCTTGGCGATCCACGCGGTCAGCAGGATCTGTCCGATCTTCCCTTCGTCGAGCAGGGGGTTCCACATCTTCGCGAACTGCTCGTCGGTGAGGTCTTCCCGGTTGCGTAGCAGACGTCGTCTGGCCTTCCACTCCGGATCGGTGGCGCGTCCGCGCCGCCCGCGGACCTGGGCGGTGGTGCGGCGCCGTACCAGGGAGAGCATCTTGTTGGCGAGTTGGACGACGTGGAAGTGGTCGACGACCACGATGGCGTCCGGGAGACCGGTGCGGATCGCGGCCCGGTAGGTGGCTGACATGTCGATGGCGACGTAGCGGATGTGCTGTTTCCAGGTCAGGGGCGTGGTGGCGAGCCAGGCCAGGACGTCGGCGACGGTGCGGCCCTCGACCTGGCCGAGCAGCCCGCCGGTGCCGAGCGCGTCGACGAACCCGGTGTGCCAGCGGTCCCGCGTCAGTTGCCACTTCCCGGTGTCGGGATCCTGCTCCCAGCGGGTGCGGCCGCGCCGGGTCTCGTCGATGCCCAAGACTGAAACCTCGGGCAGCTCTGCCTCGATCACCCCCGCGGCGGCGGTGCGGAAGGCATCCATCACCACCGGCCAGGACAGATTGAGGTCGCGGGCCGCCTGCACGACGGTGGAGCCGGCATCGCGGACCCGGCGTCCGGCCGCGCACCGCAGCCGCTCGGTCAGCCGGGCCCCGGCTGGTATCTGGGGGATCTGCTCGGTGAACGACTTCCGCGGACAGGACGCCTCCCGGCACCGCCAGCGGCGTTTGTGCCACAAGAACTCCAACCCGTGCTCTCCGTACGGGAGATCTCGCGGCCGGGTGGTCGCCGCCCCCTTGACCCGGGATGCGAAGACCCCGCAGGCCGGGCATGCCCTGGCCGAGGTGTCCGCCGTGGCCAGATGGACCCGGCGCGTACCGTCCGCAAGCCGCTCGACCCGGATGACGGACACCCCGTCCAGGTCCAGCAGCAACGTCGTATCGTTGACCAAGCCCGTGGCTCCCCGGTGATCCTTCTGCGTAGAGAACAGAAATGATCAACCAGGACCACGGGCGTCCTGCATTCAGGGTGCAACCAGCCCGCCGATGACAGACCGTGACAGACAGTCAGTGCAGGCACCGACCCGCACCGCTCAAGTTCGAAGACCCCCGTTGGCCACCCGGCCGTAGGCCGCGGCATTGGCCTCGCTGGCGGGCACGTCGAACAGCGTGCCGTCCAGGGAGGCCGGCCGCAGGCCGCGCCAGAACGCCCCCGGCGTGGCCGGTGTCCTGCTCGCCCCGGCGACCCGGTCGAACAGCAGCCGCAGCGGCCCGGGCCAAGCCGCTTGCGGGCCCGCTTCTTCAGGCCGCGCGTATCGAACGACTCGCCTGTGTCGGTCCACCCGGAGCCGACGCGGGGTGTGCTCGTGGACAGCAGCACTTCTCCCCAGCCCTCTTCGGACAAGGTGAAGTCTTCTTCCCGGAGATTGGCCACCTCCCCAGGGCGGTTGGCCGTAGTGGGTGTGTCGTTGATATTAGACACTCCCGGCGTCGGTGGGCACGTGAGTCGTTGGCGTGATCAGCGGGTCTACGCGCACCCCGCGCAGCATGACGTGTCCGGGCTTGTCTCCCGGCAGTGCTGACACGCGGGTCATACGCCAGGCATCAGCCAGGTAGGGGGCCGCTTTCTGATATTGCGCCAGGCCGCCGCCCGGCAGACAGGTCGCCCGCGCGATCACCCCGAACGCGTCATGCGTGACCTTCAGCGTGGGTACCAGGACGCGGGGCTTGACGGGCTTGCCGCATCGTGCTCCATCCGTCGGGGCTTCTTCCCTTGACCTCATGTATTCAGCTACGGCCGTGACTTGATGCCCCGACAGAAGAAGGGTGCCTCCCACCTGCGATGATCTGGATTTCCTAGATCAAAACCGTCGCAGAGAAGAGACACCCAACAGGTGCAGGCTACCGAATGGGATCACCGGCTTGCCGTGCGGGCCGATGGCAAGAACCTGACCGGCCACGCGGGCGTGGTGCTGCTGCGGAAGGTCGCCGACCGCGTCGGCCTGGCCACCGTGCTCAGCGCGGCGCTGCCGAAGGGCACTGGGCCTGGCTGGCGTGACCGGGGCATGGCGCTGGTCCAGCTGGCCTGTGCGATCGTGCTCGGCGCGACGAACATCCTGGAAGCCGAGCAACTACAGCACCACTGGAAGAGCCTGTTCCCGCGGCCGGTCTCGGACAGCACCCTGCGCCGCACTCTGGAGGCGATCGACGGTCCGGTGGCGGCGCGGATCGAGCGCGTGCGCGCCGTGGTCCGGCGCATGGTGTGGACCCTGCTCGCCCTGCGCCCCGGCGGCTTCCCTTGGATCGCGGTGTGCGGCAGAGAACTCACCGGCTGGTACGTCCTCGACCTCGACGCCACCATCGTGACCTGTAGCAGCAAGAAGGAGGGTGCGGCCGGCACCTTCAAGGGCAGCTTCGGCCGCATGCCGCTGGGAGCGTGGGTGGCCAACACCCGCGAGTGTGTCGCCATGCTGCTGCGACCCGGCAACGCGCCGCCGAACGATGTCGACGACCACAAGAGTGTCCTGGCCTCGGCGTTTCGGCAGCTCCCGCTGCCGCTGTGGTCGAAGCTGCTGATACGGATCGACGGCGCGGCCTTCAGCCACGACGTCCTCGGCCACCTCCAGAGCCTGACCACCAGCCGGCGCCGGGTGCGCTGGGTGACCGGCTGGGCCATCAACGACGCCGACGAGAAGGCCATCGCCCGGCTGCCGGAGAAGGTGTGGACGGCGGCGCTGCGGCAAGACGGCCAACTGCACGAGATCAAGGGCCCCGACGGCGAATGGCTGTCCTACCAGGTCGCTGAGCTGACCGGGGTCCGTGACCTGACCGGCTGGCCCGAGGGGATGCGGTTGATCGTGCGCCGGGTCAAGCCCTCGCGCCGGGATGCGAAGAAGCTGACCGCCTTCGAGAAACGCACCGGCTGGCGCTACCAGATCGTCGCCACGAACATCCCCTCCCACCAGGGACTTTCCGGGGTACCCGGCTCCGGCCAGGTCTGGTTCGTCGACGCCCTGTACCGCGATCACGCCGAGGTCGAGGACCGCGTCAAAGCGATCAAGCGGGTCGGCCTCGGGCTGCTGCCCTCGAAATCCTGGCAGTTCAACGCCGCCTGGGTGCTGGCCGCCACGCTCGCCGCCGACCTCGACGCCTGGACCCGGCTCCTCCTCCTGCACGACGAGCCCGAACTCGCCGCCGCCGAACCGGAGACGATCCGCAGGAAGCTCTACCACCTGCCCGCCCGCCTCACCTCCCACGCCCGCCGCCGCACCCTCCACCTTGACCGCACCTGGCCCTGGGCGGCAGCGTTCACCGCCGCCTGGAAGCGAGCCACCGAACTCCCGGCCCGTACCTGACGACCGGCCACCACCCCGACGACACCGGAGAGGAGAGGACCGCAGCACCCCCGGGGCCCGTGGAACCCGACGCCCCGCAGCGTCACGCGACGGCCAGTCCCGACACGGCACGGGACATACCGGGCAGCCAGCCGCACACGGCGACGCCGTCACGCCACCGAAGAATCGAGGGTAACGCCAGATTCCTCGCCGCTCTTCTTCAAACCGTCCAGAATTGCCTTCCGGATGGCAATGGTCAGCATCAAGTCCACCGCAGCGAAGGTCAGGATTCCGTAGGATTCCCAAGGAAGATGGAGGACGACGCCGAAAACGATCGCCACCGCGGAGCCGACGGCACCCAGTGAATTGACCCAGAACCCTGCCATGAAGAGATGACTGTGGTTTGCCAACTGGCAGATTCTGGCGAAATTCGACTTGAGTCTGAACGGGTTACCGGCTTTGATCCCGACTCCGGATGCCATCATGACAAGGCCGCCAAGAAACATGATCTCGCCGACCAGGATTCCTATGCCGACCCATGGAGCGGCTTCAATGGCCTTGTGCTTCAATTCACCGAGCGGGTTCAGTGCAAGGGTCGCGAGAATGCTTGAAATCGCAACGGTGAAGATTACTCTCCACCTATTCCGTGCTAGAAATTTTCGAGTGCGATCGGAAAATTTCTCCGTTTCCGGCCGTCTGGGATCTTCCGGATCAAGCGTTTGCCGTGTCATGTGATCTGTATTCGGCTTCTCGTGAAGGAGTGGGGTGACCATGGCTATCATTCAAGCGGTGTCGGATCCATACATTCGGTTCGACATAGACTGCGTAGTCGCAATCCAGGGAGCAACGAGCGGGCGCAAGTCCCCCAGGTACATCTATCAGGCCGTCGGAGTCGAACGGGAGCCCCGTCCACTTCCGCCACTCCGCGAGAGAACCAGTGACCACCATAGAGGCAGGTGCTATCGAGTCGATCACTCCACCGGCACGGATATGGGTTCTCAGCCATGGGTCACTAGGCAGCCCATCATTCCGGGTGCGGTTGATGTAGTCCGCCATAGGAGTCCTCGGTTCATGCGGCTTCCTGGTGGGCCGAACTGGTGCGACCAACTCCGAGAAACCTCGGTCGAGCGCCCTGCTCCGCATTGCGTCGAGCATGATCCCGGACAGACCACATCCCTGATGGTCACGGCGAACCGTGATGCCCACGGCGCACTCCGTGTCCGGTTCGAGACCCTGACTATGGTCGGAGAACGCCCAGAGCACGACTTCGTCCCAGCCCCGCTCCGGCAAGGTGCCCCGATTCGCTACCTTCAGCTGGAACGGCACGCTGTACCCTCGGGCCACCACCTCGTCCTGCTCGTCGACCGCGACAATCGTGAAGTCTGGGAAAACGCAGGGAAGCCGATCGCAGAGAGCTGCGTCCACTGGATCATGAAGGATAAACTCTGGCCAATCGCTGACAAAGTTGAGCTCCTGAGAGAGCTCGGGACGATCGGCAAGACTGAACACCTTGTAGGACATCTGGTAGACCTTTCCGTGGTGCCGCACCAGGAGTACGTGCGCGGTGGTTGCGTGTGAGAGCACGGCCTGTCGGGCCGTGTTGCTTCCGGATTCAGCGCGGCGTCAGCCAATGCGAGAACCGAAGGGACTCGCTCTCCGGTCGCTGGATTGGTCCGCATCTCCCACTTCACTCGGGTATTCGGATTGTGGGCATCGGTCGTTTCGCTACAGATAGGACTAAGCCAGGTCAGCCGTTCGGGTGACTGCCAGCACAAGCGCATACGGCGCCACAGCGCCACACTCCAATCACAGCTAAGCGTGCGCGAACAATTACGCGCGGCAACTTTCCAATCCTCGGGCCAAAACAGGTGCAGGTCAGGGGCTGCACGCAATGACTGGATACCCGCCGGACTCCGCGAGCCGCCGAATGTCTGGCCCGGCGTCAAACCGCCACCGTAGATCAGGTGGGTGATGACTGTGTCATCTAACTGGGCGACGACTTTCGTACGTGACGGGGGACAGGACTGCTGCGCAACGTCGCTCGGCCAGTTCAAAGATCGTCTAAGATCTCGATCTTGTGCCGAGGGATCACATAGCTGGTGAGACGTACCGGAGCGGATCCGGATGGGGGTGCTGTCGCGGACCTTCACGCCTGAGTTGGCTTCGATTCGTCAGCCGTGACGGGGCCTCCGTGAGGTGATCGGTTCACCCTGGTTTGTCCTCATGGGGGAGGTCAGGGGTGCGTCGCGTGTCGCTGCGGCTGCGCCGGGTTCCACAGGCCCGGGTGGTTCTGGTGCCCTCCGTTCTGGTCTTCGTCGGGGTGGGGCCGGCCGTCAGGTGGCGGTCGGAAGGCTGGAGATCCGGCTCCAGGCGGTGGCGAACGCGCTGGCCCAAGGCGAGGTGGTCTCGATCCGGAGCCACCGGCGGCGGGCATGCCGGGCCGGGCGGGCGGGCAGGTGGTAGAGGCGGAAGCGCATGGTGTCTGGCCTCGATCCGTCAGCTGGGGCTTGTCGTTTTTCGTCTCGGCGGTTCGCCCGTAATGTCCTCTGCCGTTCGAGGGTGGGCCGTCGCGTGACGCTGCGGGGTGCGCCGGGGTTCCACGTCTCCCGGGGTGGTGCGGTCCTCTCCTCCCCGGTTCTCGTTGGGGCGGGTGCGGATGGATGTCAGGTGACGGCCGGGAGATCGGTCAGCCGTCGCCAGGCGGTGGTGAACGCGTTCGCCCAGGGCCAGGTGTGCTCGATCCGTAGCCATCGGCGGCGGGCGTGCCTCAAGAGGCGGGCCGGGAGGTGGTAGAGCCGGAACCGCATGGTGTCCGGCTCGGTGTCGGCCAGGCCGGGGTGATCGTGCAGGGTGAGCAGATGTTGGTGGCGGTGATCGAGTACTTCCAGCCGGTCTTCTTCTCGAAAGTGGTGAGGTCCTTCGTGTGCCGGCCGGACGGCTTGACCCGGCGGACGATCAGCCGCATCCCCTTGATCCAGCCCTCCCGGCGGTTCAGCCCGGTCAACTCGGCGACGAAGTAGCCTTCCTGAAGGCTGCCGTCCTGTTTGAGGGAGGTCTCCCAGGCCCTCTCGGGCAGGCGGGCGATGGCCTTCTCGTCCTCGTCGGTGATGGTCCAGCCGGTGGTGAAGCGGACCGTGCGCCGCATGGTGTTCAGATCCCGCAGGTGCTCGTGCAGGCCATGGGTGGCGCCCGCGCCGTCCACGCGCACCAGGATCTTCGCCGTCGAGGCCCCGGGGACCTGCGCGAGCGCCTCACGCAGCACCCGGATGCGGTCGGCCACCGTGTTCGAGCCGGCGTTGCCCGCACGCAGCAGCATCGCCAGACACTCGCCGGTGTTCGCACACCACGCAGCCAGCGGATGGAAGCCGAACGACTTCTTCCAGGTCGCCCCGGCGCCCTTCCTTCTTCGATGCCGCCGTGATGATCGTGGCGAACATGTCGATCACCACCCAGCGGTGCAGGTGCTTCCCGGCGATCGTCAGCCACGGAAACCCGCCCGGCCGCAGGTGCAGCAGGCTCCAGATGTGCCGTCGCACCCGGGCCCGCACCCAAGCGATCTTCGCCAGGACCTCCTCGTCCATCGCCACCAGCGTCCGCCGGGTCGTCGAGTCGGACACCGCCGGTCCGAACAAGCCCTGGCGGTGGGCCTGCAACTGCTCAGCGTCCGACAGGTTCGCCGCCCCCAACACGATCGCCACGGCAAGCTGCACGACCACCACCACCGCCCGATCCCTCCAGCCGGCCCCCGTCCCGGCGGGCAGCACGGCCGCCAGCGCACTCGTCAACCCCGTACGGTCGGCCAGCCGGCGCAGCAGCACCGCTCCGGCATGCCCGATCAGCCCCTCGCCGTCGGCGACCACGGACAAACCGCCGGTCCCACCCTGTAGGCTCGCTCACCAGACTGGTGCCCTGACTCTCAGGGCCCCGGCGAGTGCCTGGATCGTCCCGGCCTGGGGTGTTGATCTCGGTGGTGGCCCCGGGAAGCAGGTGAACACGGCACCTGTGGATCATGTAGTTCTCTACGCTGCAAGATCCACGAAGGTGCCGTGTTCGTTCCTCCATCATTCCCTGTCGCTGCCCCCGTGCCTCATGCGCCCCGCCTGGAAGCCCTCGGCGAGAGCGCCGCCAAGGAGCAAGTCCGCTGCCTGGTAGCCGAGTTCGAATCGGTCACTGATCCGAGAGGGGCTTGCGGAGTGCGGTACCGGCTCTCCTCGCTGCTGGCCCTGGTGGTCTGCGCGATGACCCCGTCCGGCCACGACTCGATCACCGCGGCGGCGGAGTGGTGCCGACGTGCGACGTCGGAGGAACTGGCCGCCTTCGGCTTGCCCTACCACCCACTCCTTGGCCGCTACCGGGTGCCGAGCGAGAAGACCCTGCGCAGCGTCCTGGGGCGGCTCGATCCCGGTGAGATCGGCGCGGCCAGCTACGACTACCTTCGGCCTCTGCTGTCCGCACAGCCCCACCGGCCGGAGCCGGTAATGCCCGACGGTGGGGCTGAGCGTGAACAGCGCCGGGCCCACCGGGCGGCCGCCCGCGCCGAGCCGGTACGGCTCCGGCGGCGGGCGATCGCGGTGGACGGCAAGTGCCTGCGCGGCGCGAGGCGCCCGGACTGCAGCCGGGTCTTCGTCCTGTCCGCCGTCCGTCACGGCGACGGTGTCACTCTCGCCTCCCGCGAGATCGGCGCGAAGACCAACGAAATCCCCGAGTTCGCACCTCTCCTCGACAGAATCGACGACGCGGATCTCGCGGGGGTGGTCGTTACCGCCGATGCCCTCCACGCCCAACGCGACCACGCCATCTACCTGCGCGAACGCGGCGCTCACTACCTGCTGACCATCAAGAACAACCAGCGCGGCCAGGCCCGTCAACTCCACGCCCTGCCCTGGAAGGAGATCCCCGTGATCCACCGCGACGACGCCCGGGGCCACGGCCGTCACGAGCAGCGGCTCGTGCAGGTCGTCACCGTCGAGGGCCTGCTCTTCCCGCACGCGGCCCAGGTCCTGCGGATCCAGCGCCGTCGCCGTCTCTACGGGGCGAAAAAATGGTCCAGCGAGACCGTCTACGCCATCACCGACCTGCCCGCCGAGGAAGCGAACGCAGCCGAGATCGCGTCCTGGGCTCGCGGGCACTGGACCGTGGAAAATACCGTCCACTGGTGTCGAGATGTCACCTTCAACGAGGACAAGTCCCAGGTCAGGACCCACAACGCGCCCGCCGTACTCGCTGCCCTCCGCGACCTGATCCGCAGCGCGCTCAAGCTCGCCGGCTACGTCAACATCGCCACCGGACGACGAGCCCACACCGAGCGCCCCCGCGTCCTAGCCCTCTACGGCATCACATGATCAAACCGGACGATCCAGGCACTCGCCGGGGCCCTGCCCTGACTCTCGCAGCGGATACGACCTCAACACTCGCATCCTTGCAGGTCAGCGGCACCTTTCTGCTACCAGACCGTCAGATCACCCAATTCCGCTGAATACCCAGGGTTGAGCTTCGGCTCGGTGTGGGTGACCATGGGCTCCCGCTCCTCTCACTCGCAGGGCTGCAGGCCCACAAGCTCGCTGTACGGCCGACCGGTGTATTCCGCCCCAACGCCCAGCTCCGCCAGATAACCGCGGGCCAGCCTGGCGTAGTGCAGGGGCTGGAGCCCGTCCCGCTGGAATTCCTGCTCGGCCTCGACAACCAGCCATCCCTGGTAATTCCGCCGCTTCAGGGCGTTGATGATCGAAGGGAAGTCGACCATGCCCTCTTTGTCGCCGGGAACGGTGAAGATTCCCGCCTCGACATAGTCTCTGAATGACCCAGCGGCCATCGAAGGTCGATTGAACACGTCACGCCGGATGTTCTTCAAATGCACATGCTTGATCCGGTGGCCGTGGTCTCCCTCGATCACTTCGACGGGGTTCCCGCCGGCCCACGTGAGGTGACCGACATCGAGCAGCAGGTGAACATACCGCTCGTCGGTGTTCTGCATGAGGGTGACCAGTTCCTCCTGCGTCTGGACACCCGTGCCCATGTGCGGGTGGTACGCAACCTTGAAATCCCGCTCCGCGGCAAGCTCACCCAGCGCGTTGAGCCCGGTCCCCAGCGCGTCCCACTGCTCCTTGGAGAAGGTACGCCTGTTGCTCTTCAGGCTCAGGGTCTGCAGATGGACGGAGTTGCCGAATTCGGCCACGCCGATGGTGTCACATCTGACTCTGAGCTTCCCGGCGTCAGCGAAGTCGTTGAGCTTGCTGAGGAAATCCAGCCGCTCCTGGAACTCCCGGTACGTCCGGTCCTCCCCGTCGGGCACCGTGAAAAAGGTGCTGGTCCACGGCTCGGTGATACTGAGGTCGCGCAGCTCCAGCGCAGCGGCCAGCTCGCGAACGGTCTTCGGGAACTTGTGGCCGATGCTGCATCCCTGGAAGCCGGCGAAAGCGATCTCGCTGAGCGACTGCTCGAACGCGATGTCGTCTCCCATCAACGGGAAATCGTCGTTGGTCCAGCACGTCGGGGTGATACCGAGTCGAATATCCGGCGTGGTGGTCGGAGTTGCGGATGTCATGCGAGGCTCTCCTTCACGCTCCGGTGTTGTTCTGGATGGTGGACTCGACCGCATGCAGGGCAGTGGCCACGCTGGTCAGGGTGGGGTTGGCGGCATTGCCGTAGGGGTGCAAACCGTTGCCGCCGAGCTGTAGGTTCGTGAAGCCCCAGACGCGGGAGTGCCGGTCCACGACGCTGTCGGCCGCATTGGTCCCCATCCGTGTGGTGCCCGCGATGTGCTGCGGCAGGCCGGGGGTGAGGAAGACGGGCTCGGAGCCGGGCATGAAGCCGCCCAGAGCCGCTGCGGTGCGCAGCATGTGCTCGTTCATCCTGTCCGCGGCCTCGCGCTCGGCGCCGTCGAGCTTGAAGTGGAAGGTCGGCTGCGGCATGCCGAAGGTGTCCTTGATCTTGTCCGAGAAGACCACCCTGTTCTCGAAGCGGGGCCGAGTGATCCCGAACCACCGCAGGTCGACGATGAGCCGCGGGTCGATGTCGGGCGGCACCTCACCGTAGGTGAACGCGTCCCGGTGGATCTGGCAGTGCCAGGGACGATCCTCCGTCACCCGGAGCCAGAGGTTGGGGTCGCGTTCCAGCGGCGGAATCGGCACGGGGTCGGCGGTCCGGTCCCCGTTGGCCACCTTCTTCTGCTGCTCCATCCGGTAGTCGTGCACCCGGTTGCGCACGTCCGGGAAGTTCGCCAGGTACGTCTCGGCCTCGTCGACGATCTTCTGATCCAGCACGATCTGACAGAACGCCATCGGCTGTTCGGTGAGGTAGCGGCCGAGCGCGGCCGGCCGGATGCCGGAGTTGTAGAGCAGCTGCGGGGTGAGCACCGCGTTACAGGCGACGACATAGTTGTCAGCGTGCAGCTCGATTTCCTGCCGCACATCGCGCAGGGCGCGGACAACCGCGCCGTCCACCCTGCGGTTCCGGTCCGTGCCGGACACCTTCAGGTGAGTGCACTGATGCTCCGGGAGCAGGGTGAACGTCCCCCACTCCGCCGACCGCTTGTTGTTGTAGTCGGGATCCGCGAGCTCTCCCAGCACTGTGTCGGACGCGTTCCAGTGGACTGCGGCGCTCTGCGCCCCGTCGTCCCGGTCGGAGACCGCGAGCGGCAACTCCTCGACGTTTCCGACGTCCTGGCCACCAGACTTCAGCACCTCCCGGACCAGGATGTGCCGGGCAGAGTTAGTGAACACCGAGGTTTTCATGCCCAACAGCGCCTCGGCTTCCCCGTACAGTTCCTCTAGCCTGTTTACCGGGAGCGGGTACGGCTTGCCGTTGTGCCGCAGCTCCACCGACTCGTGGAAGCGGGGTACTGCGCAGGTCCAGTGCGTCGCCATGCCGCCGACGGCGTAGGTGGAGGCGGTCGCCGCGAGGTTGTCGTGCTTCTTCTGCTCGGGGTTCTGGTTGCGCATCGAGAACCCGTCGTACAGATCCGGGTCGTAGGAGAACGCGGACGGGTCCAGCGTCACCACCGGCTCTTTGTTGGTCGCCACCGACGCCGGGAGCAGATGCCCCTTGATCACGTTGACGAACAGGTCGATGTTCTTCTGGTAGAGGTAGCTGTTCTTGAGGTGCTCGCCATAGCGCCCGGAGAGCTGAGCGCCGGCATCGATCATCAGGACGTTCTTGCCGGCTTGTACCAGCTTGCGGGCGAATGTGCACCCGACCGGGCCGCTGCCGATGATCAGTGTGTGGTACCTCTCCTTGTAGGCGGCCTCACCCATGAAGGAACCCTTCTGCTGTGTGAATGTCACACCTCGCCTGTTTTTAAGAACCCGGCGGGGGCGTGAAAGCCCCGTACGTGCGAATACGGACCTCTGAACGCACGCCAGTCCCAGAGGCGCCCCTGCAAGGAGATACCCGAAAAATAAGATAATATCTCGAAATTTACGACAATCCATTCAGATGGAGCATATGCCGCTGACGAGGGCAGCGGCGCCCCACCCCGTCGGCCGCAGGTCACCGCTCAGGCGGCACCGCGTCGCAGCAGGGAGCCGGCGAAACCGAGGGGTGGCCGCTATTGGGAGTGGTCAATGATCGGCGGATCCGATGATCAAGGAGACGCCAGATGAGCGACACCACCATCGAGCAGATACCGGGCAGCGAGCCGACGGCGGAGACCGTGGCGGCGAGTGACGGGCAGTTGGTTGCGATGCTCGTGGACCAGGCCCGGTCGGAGGGTCTGCAGCTGACCGGGGAGGGCGGGCTGCTCCAGCAGTTGACCAAACGGATCCAGGAGTCCGCCCTGGAGGGCGAGATCACCAATCACCTCGGATACGAGAAGCACGATGCCGAAAGTCGGGGCAGTGGCGACTGAATCGCCCCGGGTTTGATGGAGACGTCGAAGACCCGGAAGGATGCCGATCACGGCTGCTCCCGGTAAGTACCCCGACGAACTGCGCGAGCGTGCGACGCGGCTGGCGATCGAGGTCCGCAAGGACCCCGCTGGCAGGGCCGGTGCGGTCAAGCGGATCGCCGACCAGCTCGACGTGCACCCTGAGGCCCTGCGCGGCTGGGTCAAGCGGGCCGAGACCGACGAGGGCATCGTGCCCGGCACCACCAGCACCGACACTGCACGGATCGCGGAGCTGGAGCGGGAGGTGAAGGAACTGCGGCGGGCGAACGCGATATTGAAGTCCCGCCTCTGCTTTCTTCGTTGCGGAGCTGGACCGTCCACTGCGATGAAGGTCGCCTACATCGACCAGTACAAGGAGACGTTCGGCGTCCAGCCGATCTGCGACGTCCTCGCCGAGACGGACGCGCCGATCGCGCCGAGCACCTACTACGCCGCCGCACCCGCCCGCCGTCGGCCCGCAGCCTGCGAGACGAGGAGATCACCAAGGAGATCCGCCGATCCACGGGGCCAACTACGGCGTCTACGGGGCCCGCAAGGTCCACGCCGCCCTCCTGCGCGAGGGATTCGAGGTGGCCCGCTGCACGGTCGAGCGCCTCGTGCGCGCGGCCGGTCTGCGCGGGGTGATCCGGCCAAGAGCCCACGCACCACCCGCCCCGCACCCGAGACCGACCGGCCCGCCGACCTGGTCGAGCGGCAGTTCACCGCGAGCGCGCCGAACCAGCTGTGGGGCGCGGACATCACCTACATCAGAACCTTCTCCGGCTGGGTCTACGCCGCCTTCGTCATCGACGTCTTCTCCCGCATGGTCGTCGGCTGGCAGGTCGCCACCTTCCTCTACACCGACCTTTCCCTCGACGCCCTGGAGATGGCGATCCGGCGCCGCCGGCACACCGGCGCCGACCTCACCGGCCTCACACACCACTCGGACCGCGGAGTCCGATACCGAGCTCTGCGCTACACCGAACGTCTCGAACACGAGGCCGCCCACTACCTCGCGGCCGAACCTCCTGCGTCACTCCAGAAAACCAGCTAACTCGGTCTCCACGAAACCCAGGGCTTGACAGTGCGAGCTGCCGGTCATTCAACGGAGACCAAGGGTGCATGGCGATCGTCGTACCGTCTGAGGTCTGCTCGGCACAAGCCGTGCAGTGACTCATCCGGGGCGCGATGCGTACGCCCGCACCAAGAGGAGTCAGAAGACCGCTCCCCGGGGAGCCGCCGGGAGCCGAATCCCGAAGATCACACCCAGTTGGCTCCCGAATGGCTCCCAGAACAGGCCCGCAACACAAACCAGACCCGGCGCTGATCTCTCAGCACCGGGCCTGACCTGGTGTTTCACTGTCGGGGTGGCGGGATTTGAACCCACGACCTCTTCGTCCCGAACGAAGCGCGCTGCCAAGCTGCGCTACACCCCGATGTCACTCGCTCTCGCGGCGACGTCGTTTACTTTAGCCCACCGGCGCCCGGAGACGAAATCCGGTTTTACGGGGCCCTCACCAGGGGCGGAGCGGCGTGCGCCGTGCTTCGGACGCCGACCGGGGAAGGTCTGTGTGAGCGGGGGAGCCTCAGCCGTCCCACCCGCACCGTCGGCTCCTTGCGCGGTGCGCATCCGACGTCCGAGCTCTCATACGCCGTCCCGCGACGGCCGCGCCGTCATGGCACGGCCGGGGGTCAGCTCAGTCCCGTGCCACCAGCGTCAGCAGAGTCGCCTCCGGAGGGCAGGCGAATCGGACCGGGGTGTAGCGGTTGGTGCCGCAGCCCGCGGAGACGTGGAGGTAGGAGACGAGGCCGTCGGACGCGTGGGTGGAAAGGCCCTTCGCCCGGTCGGTGTCGATGTCGCAGTTGGTGACCAGGGCCCCGTAGAAGGGGATGCGCAGCTGGCCGCCGTGGGTGTGGCCCGCGAGGATCAGGGGGTAGCCCTCGGTCGTGAAGGCGTCCAGCGAGCGCAGATAGGGGGCGTGGACGACGGCCATCGAGAAGTCGGCGGTCTTGTCGGGGCCGCCGGCGACCTTCTCGTAGCGGTCCCGCTTGATGTGGGGATCGTCCAGCCCCGTGAAGGCGAGCTCGAGGCCGCCGTCGAGCTTCAGCCGGCAGCGTGCGTTGCTCAGACCGACCCAGCCCGCCGCCTCGAAAGCGTCCCGGAGGCCCTCCCACGGGTTGTGCACGACGCCCACCGCCGGAGCGTTGCCGTTGAGCCCGTGGCGGCCCTGGGACTTCTCGATCAGATAGCGGGCCGGGTTGCGCAGCTTCGGGCCGTAGTAGTCGTTCGATCCGAAGACGTAGACACCCGGGTACTCCATCAGCGGCCCGAGGGCGTCGAGTACCTCGGGCACGGCGTTCGTGTCCGACAGGTTGTCGCCGGTGTTGACGACGAGATCGGGGCGCAGCCCCGCCAGCGACTGGAGCCAGGCCCGCTTCTTGCGCTGCCCGCGCACCATGTGGATGTCGGAGACCTGCAGTACGCGCAGCGGACGCATCCCTCTCGGCAGAACGGGGACGGTCACCCGCCGGAGCCGGAAGGAGCGGGCTTCGAACCCGGCCGCGTAGGCGATGCCGACTGCTCCGACAGCCGTGACACCGGCACCGATCTTGAGGGGGAGGCCGTAGCGTGCGCGCATGCGCCCATCGTCGCAGACGGTCCGCTCTCCGCATACGGCCCGTCCCCGTCCGCGCCCTGCCGTCCGAGCGGCAGCAGCAGGAGCAGCAGCAGCGCTATCCATACATAGGCGTTGGAACCGAGGAATCCGGGCGCACCGCCGTCGTTCCAGCGCCACAGCCAGACCATGCTGCTGCACAGGATCGCGTAGCTCGCCAGGGCCCAGGTCAGCAGTCGGCGGCGCCGCTCCCCGCCCGGCGCGGCCCGCAGCCCCTCGCCGGTGAGCACGGCGAGGGCCGGGATCAGCCAGACCAGGTGGTGCACCCAGGTGACCGGGCTCACCAGGCACGCGGCGATACCCGTCAGGGCGAAGCCCGCGAGCTCGTCCCCCGTGGCGACGGCCTGCCGTACCCGCCGGGCCCACAGCCACATCAGGAGCAGTACGCCCACGGCCCACACCGCGCGGCTGGGCTCGGCGAACGGTTCGGTGAGCCGGGCGAGCATGCCCTGCAAGGACTGGTTGGAGACGTAGGAGAGCGAACCGACCCGGTCGGTGTTCCACATCGCCTCGGTCCAGAAGGTGCGCGATGCCGTCGGCGCCGCCCATGCGGCGAGCAGGGTCGCGCCGCTCGCGGTGCCGACGGCGACCCCGGCCGGCCGCCACCGCCGTGTCACCAGCAGGTAGCAGATGAAGATCGCCGGGGTGAGTTTGATCGCGGCGGCGAGGCCGATGCCGAGGCCGGCGAGCCGGCCGAGCGACGGGAAGCGCTCGCGCCCGGCAGTCAGCAGCCAGCAGTCGGCGAGGACCAGCGCCAGCAGGAGGAGATTGACCTGGCCGAAGCTCACCGTGTCCCGCACGGGCTCCAGCAGGGCGAACATGCAGGCCGCCACGGCGTACGCGAACCATCTGTGCCGGCTCTCCCGCCGGATGGTCGAGTCCAGGCAGACGTAGAGGATGACGGCGGCTGCCGCCACGTTCATCAGCTGGCTTATCGCCAGGGCGCTGTGCCAGCCGACCAGGGTCATCGGCAGCATGCACAGTGCCGCGAAGGGCGGGTATGTGAAGCCGTAGCGGGTTCCGGGCCGGAGGTAGTCGTAGATCGGGTGACCGCCGATCCAGTGCTCGACCGCCCCGTAGTAGACGTGCAGGTCGAACCAGTGCCGGTGGAACGGCACGGTCCCGAGGAAGAAGACCGCCACCGCCGACATGCCGAGGGCCACCAGGACCCGGCCCCGCGTGGTCACGGGGACCCTCACGCTGTGCTCCCCAGCGGACGGTGCGGGTCCCGTGCCGGGTCGTCGCGCCGTGGACGAGGATCCGGGGGAAGGGTTGCTGCAGGGGGCGGTGGGTCCTCCGGGTACGGGGCCGCCGGATGAGGTTCCTTCGGACGGAGAGCCGCCGGAGGGGGTGCCTCCGGGCGGGGAGCCCGGTCTGCCGCTCGTGCCGCCAGCCTGTATGCGCACCACAGCGCCAGTACCCCCAGTGTGCTTCCGCCAACTGCGATCAACAGCTGATTATGGTCGGGCGCGAACCCGCTCGGCATCACCATGAGAGCGAGAAGTCCGCTCACCAGGCAAGCCACGCGCCGCGCGCGAACCGAACCCCTGGGCGCCGTGGCGGCGATCAGGAACACGCCCCACAAGACGTACCACGGACGGATCGCCGGGCCCAGGACGGCCACAGCGCCCAGGCTGAGTCCGACCGCGTACACCGGCCGGCGCAGATGGTGGCGCCTCCAGCAGACGAGGACGGCGAGAACGGTGGCGGCGAGGCCGGCCAAGTGCCCGGCAGGTACCGCGAATTCGGTCAGCCCGCTGCCCGCGCTCCGCAGCGCCGCCCGGGTCAGGCGGCCGAGCGTCGAGGTCAGCGACCAGTTCCCCGGTGACACCGGGGTGTCGAGAGCGGCCGCCCAGCCGTAGCCGGTGCCGGCCAGCGCGGTCGCGGCGACGGTAGTGGCTGCCGCCGCGCCGCCGGTGGCGAGGACGGCACGCAGCCGGGGGCTCCTGCCGGACCGGCGTCGGGCCCCGAGCAGGGCGACGGCCGGCAGGCCGAGCACGGCCGGGGCCTTCACCAGCGCGGCGAGGGTGACGAGTACGGCACCGACGACCGGCCACCGCCCGAGCGCCGCCACGAGACCTGCGCCGAGCAGACCCAGCATGACCGCGTCGTTGTGGGCACCGCCGACGAGGTGGAGCAGCACGAGCGGGTTGAGCCCGCCGAGCCACATGGCGGTGCGCGGGTCGGCGCCGCAGTGGCGGGCGAGAGCCGGGAGGCACAGCGCCATCAGCGCCACACCGAGCAGGGCCACCAGCCGCATGCCGAGGACCCCGGTGGCGACCTCACTGCGGGCGAACCCGGCTACCGCGGAGGCACAGCCGAGGAATACCGGCCCGTACGGGGTGGGGGTGTGCTTCCAGATCGGCGCCACTTCGGCCGTCAGCGGTCCGCCGAGCCGGGACGGGCCGTGGGCGTACACATCGATCCGGGCGTCGACCATCGCCCCCTGCGCGAGATAGCTGTACACGTCCCGGCTGAACAGGGGCGGGGCCAGGAGCAGCGGCGCCGCCCACAGCGCGAGGGTGAGCAGCAGGCCGCGAAGGCTCGGCGGCGCGGGCCCGCTTGCCGTGCGGCCGAGCAGCGCCCAGGCGGCCACCAGCAGGACCAGCCCGAAGTACACCGCGGCCAGGCCGACCACGGCCGTTCCGGAGTGCGGCGCCGGTACGTCGCGCACGGGCAGGGCACCTGCAGCCGTGCCGCCCGCAGCCAGCGCCGCCGACCCCGTCAGCCCCAGCCACTGGCAGCGGCGGATGTCGACGGGAACGCGGAGGACCGGCATGCGCGCAGGCTGTCAACGGCCGGTGGCCGCAGGCCGACGCGGGCGCCACCCGGAAACGGCCACGACGTGTCCGGCGCCTTACGGACTGGGGGCCGAGGTGGTGGCCGGGGCCGAGGCGATGGGTGGGCGATCCGGCGGAAGGGCCGAGGCGATGGGTGGGCGATCTGGCGGCCACACCGAGGTGAAGGCCGGGCGGTGGTGAGGGCCGGACAGAGGTGACGGCCGGACCGACGTCAGGGGGCTAGGGGCCGCAGGCCGCGGCCTGCGGCGGCCTGCGGCACGGCACGGGGTGGTCCGGGCCGCCGCCGGGGAAATGCGCGGGCGCGTCGGGACGCGCGCCTGCCACAATCGACGCATGACCACGCTCAAGTCCAAGCTGCAGGAAGACCTCACGGAGGCGATCAGGGCGCGCGACGAACTGCGCTCCTCGACGCTCCGGCTGACCCTCTCCGCGATCACCAAGGAGGAGGTCGCGGGCAAGGAGGCGCGTGAACTCTCTGACGACGAGGTCCGAAAGGTGATCGCCAAGGAGGCGAAGAAGCGCCGCGAGGCCGCCGAGGCCTTCGCCCAGGGTGGTCGCGCCGAGCAGGCGGACCGTGAGAAGGCGGAGGGCGAGATCCTCGACGCCTACCTGCCCAAGCAGCTGACGGACGACGAGCTGAACGGCATCGTGGCGCAGGCCGTCGAGGAGGCCAGGGGCGCCGGCGCCGAGGGCCCCCGGGCGATGGGTGCGGTCATGAAGATCGTCAACCCGAAGGTGGCGGGCCGCGCCGAGGGCGGCCGGGTGGCCGCGGCGGTCAGGAAGCTTCTCGCCGGCTGACCCCGCGCGGAGGGCCCCGCGCACGGCACGCGTGCCGCGCCGCGCCCGTACGGCGAAGGGTCCCGGTGCCATCCGCACCGGGACCCTTCGCCGTACTGCTTCACACCCGTGGCGTCACGGTGACCCGCGGGGCCGCACCACCGTCCCGTGCCAGGGCCCCTACCCGGTCCGGCGGTACGCGCCGAGTGGACCGGGGCCGGCACCCGGCTCCGTCGCGGACCACCGGACGCGCGGTCCGCCCAGTCACGTGTCCGGGCCTGACGGCTCACGTCGGACCGGGGCCGGGACGGCGTTCGGGCCCGAGGCCGGTGCCGGGTCACCCGCGCTGCCGGCCTCCGTTCCCGCCGCCGCTGTCCTGGCCGCGGGTGACGTTGCCGCCGATGAAGTCCGGCGGGAGCGAGATGTCGGGGAACGGGTCCCGGCCGCCGTTCCTGCCGGGCTTGTCGTCGCCGCCGTCGTCGTCACGGCGCCCCTCGTCCTCCCCGCCCTCGTCCTTCGACGTGTCGGGCACGTGGACGGTGTTGAAGCCCGGGGCCTCCTTGCCCTTCAGCGCCCCCGCCATCGCGTCCTTCCAGATCGGGCCGGGGACCTGACCGCCGAAGACCTTGCCGTGGTAGCGGCCGCCGATGCGGATGTTCACCATCTTCACCTTCTGGGTGGCGCTGCCGACCCAGACCGCTCCGGACAGGTTCGGGGTGTAGCCCACGAACCAGGCGTTCCTGCGCTCGTCCGTCGTACCCGTCTTGCCCGCGTTGTCACGGTCCGTCAGACCGGCCTCCTGGCCGGTACCGGAGTCGACCACGCCGCGCAGCAGCGTGTTGACGGTGTCCGCGGTGCGCTCCGACATCACCTTGCCGCACTCGGTCCGCGGCACCCTGAGGCTCTTGCCGTCGGCGGTCGTGATCGACTCGATCGCCGTCGGTGTGCAGTGCGTGCCGCGGTTGGCGAACGTCGCGTACGCGTTGGCCATCGTGAGCGGCGAGATGCCGGTCGAGCCGAGGGTCAGCGGCGCGGGACTGGCCGGGAGCTTCTTCCCGTTGCCCTGCACCACGCCCAGGCGGTCGGTCATCTCCACCACGGGGCAGAGGCCGATGTCTCCTATCATCTGCACGAAGTACGTGTTGACGGAGAGCTCCATCGCCTCGCGCAGGGCGTAGGGCCCGACTTCCTTCTCGTTCTCGTTCTCCACCGTGTCGCCGCCGCGGTTCCGCCAGGGCCGGTCGGAGCAGCTCGCGATCGAGTCCGGGTACGGCATCTTGTACGGGGCCGGGTACGACTGCGTCGGCGGCCGGCCCTGCTCCAGCGCGGCCGCGGCCACGAACGGCTTGAAGGTCGAGCCCACCGGGAAGCCGTAGTTGGAGCCGCCCATCTTGGCGTTGACCGAGTAGTTGATCTGCGTCTCGTTCTCGCCGAAGCCGTACGGCTTGGACTGGCCCATCGCGATGATCCGCCCCGTCCCCGGCTCGACCATGGTGACCGCCGCCGCGACCTTGTCGTCCTGGTAGACGTGGTCCTTCAGCGACTCCTGGGCGGACTTCTGCGCCTGCGGGTCCAGGGTCGTACGGATCGTCAGGCCGCCCTGGTTCCAGACCTTGGCCCGCTCCTCGCGCGTCTTGCCGAAGACCGGGTCCGTGAGGAAGACCTCGCGCACGTAGTCGCAGAAGAAACCCGCGCCGTCGACGGCCGTGATGCAGCCGTTCTTGGGCTTGCTGACCTTCAGCGTGATCGGCGTCTCCTTGGCCGAGTCGGCCTCGGACTGGGAGATGTCGCCGACGTCGGCCATCCGCTGGAGCACGGTGTTGCGCCGCTTGGTCGCCTCCTCACCGTCGTTGACGGGGTCGTAGCGGCTGGGCGACTGGACGATGCCGGCGAGCAGCGCGGCCTCCTCCAGTTTCAGGTCCTTCGCCGACTTCGAGAAGTAGCGCTTGGACGCCGCCTCGACGCCGTAGGCCTGCTGGCCGAAGAAGGTGATGTTGAGGTAGTTCTCGAGGATCTTCTTCTTCCCGAGCTCCTCCTCGACCTGGATCGCGTACTTGAGCTCGCGGACCTTGCGGCCGATGGTCTGCTGGGTGGCCTGGGCGACCTTGTCCGGGTCGTCGCCGGCCTCCTCGACGAAGACGTTCTTGACGTACTGCTGAGTGAGGGTCGACGCGCCCTGGGTGACGCCGCCCTCCTGCGCGTTGCGGTTGACGGCGCGCAGCACGCCCTTGAGGTCGATCGCCCCGTGCTCGTAGAAGCGAGCGTCCTCGATGGCGACGATGGCCTTCTGCATGTACGGCGAAATGGCCTTCAGCGGGACGACCGTGCGGTCACGCGAGTAGACGGTCGCGATCTGGCCCCCGTCGGTGTCCAGGATCGTCGTGCGCTGGCTCAGCGGCGGGGTCTTGAGATTGGCGGGGATCTCGTCGAATCCCTCGACCGTGCCCTTGGCGGCCAGCCCCAGCGCGCCGGCGGCCGGCAGGGCGAGGCCCGCCAGCACGGCTCCCGCGAGCACACTGACACCGAGGAACTTGGCGGCCTGCTGGGTCCCGGTCAGACCACCGCCCGATCGCTTCTTCGACATAGGGGCAGCCTACGTTCTCGTTCTCCGGACACGCGTACATGCCTTGGCCTAAGCTGCTCCCAACTGTCACAGCAGTGCGGTTGTGTATCAAGACCCGCGCCATCTCCGAGTCGCTCCGCAGCGACGTCCTCCCCTCCGGCCGTTCCGTTTTCCTGGCCGACATGCCGGATTTATTACGTATGCCCTCAGGTCACTCCCCCGGGTGATCTGCCGCTTACGCATAGTCCGTTCGGACCATTCAAGATTGGGCCCGAAGGGGGTGTTGCGCTGTGCCCACCTTCCGTAACGTCCTCAACTGGCAGCGGTGAATATGCCGCTGCCGCCGTGGGGGAGCCTCGATTCGGGAGAGGACGGCGCCGGCATGGGCTGGGTAACCGACTGGAGTGCGCAGGCAGCTTGCCGCACTACCGATCCGGATGAACTGTTCGTACAAGGAGCGGCGCAGAACAGGGCCAAGGCGGTGTGCACCGGGTGTCCGGTGCGGACGGAGTGCCTGGCCGACGCGCTCGACAACCGTGTCGAGTTCGGTGTGTGGGGTGGCATGACCGAGCGGGAAAGGCGCGCGTTGCTGCGTCGGCGCCCCACTGTCACCTCCTGGCGTCGCCTGCTGGAGACCGCGCGTACGGAGTACGAGCGGAGCGCGGGCATCCTGCCCGTGGGCCTCGAGGACGACGAGACCTACGAGACGTTCGCCGCCGTGGGCTGAAGCGGGGCCGAAGCGGCCGCGGGTCCCGCCCGGTCACGCCACATCGTGACCCTCCGCGCGGCTCGGGGTCCGAGGGCCTCCGGCCGCTCCGCGGGGCCATGGGGACATCGGGCTCGGTGTCGCGCCCTGGAGCGTGTTCCGCCGAGCGCGCCCGGTCGGTTTCGCCGGCTGACGGGGCCCGGCGGTCGTACCTCCGGTCCGTGCCGTCCGTGCCGTCCGGGGAGTGAGCCGCCGTACGCCGTACCCGGTCCGCCTCGCCGTGCGTGGTCTCGGCGTTGGCGCGCTCCACCCGGATGTGAGCCGTCACACAGCGGACAGGGCCGGGTACCGGTCCTCGGCAGGGGCGCGCCCGCGGTCGCCTGTGCGCGGGCACTACGCAGTACGGTCGGCGACCGTGTCGCTCCGCCATCTGCTGGTGCGACCCAGAAGTCACGCGACTCGGCGTGCACTCCGCGGCCGACCGGCGGCCGTGTCGCTCCGGCGTGCGCCCGGATGCCCGAGCGGGTAGGCGGCCGTCGCGCTCCGGCCTAAGGGCTGTCCCGTCATCACCGGTGGATCAGCGCGCGGCGTCGGATGCGGTGCATCGCAAGGCGGAGGGTCGTCCTCATACTGGGCGTATTCGGGCGATCCGGCAACGCAGCGAGGTGCCGCGGCTGTCGTCGTGCGCCCGCCGGGGATTACGGGACAGCCCTTACGCGGCTCCGGCGGGGAGGGCGCCGCCCGCGAGCCTGTCGCCGATGGCCCGAAGGCCGGCGAGGTCGTGCACATCGCCCGGCAGCGCGGCCACTTCGGCCACGGCCACCTCGGGATGGAGCGTGGTGAAACGGTCACGCATGCGCTGCTCGCGCGACAGCACCTGCATCCGTTCGGCGTGCAGACGGAGCAGGCCGGCGGTCAGTTGTGAGGTCGGAGGTGCCGAGGGCTGGTCGGACTCGGAATCCGGCTCCACTGCGGAAGAGGTGGGAGAGGACCGCGTGGAGCCACGCCCAGCAGCCTTCCCGGCCTCCTGATCGACAATGCGGCCCTCGTCAAGATTTTCCGCGGCGGCCAGCGCCCGCTCGGCCGACAGCCGGGCGGCGCCGCTGCCGTGGACGCGGTTGAGCACCAGCCCGGCCAACGGCATCTCCTCCGCCGCCAGGCGCTCCACGAAGTACGCCGCCTCGCGCAGCGCGTCCCGCTCCGGGGCGGCGACCACCAGGAACGCCGTGCCGGGCGCCTGCAGCAGCCGGTACGTGGCATCGGCACGGGTGCGGAACCCGCCGAACATCGTGTCCATCGCGGCCACGAAGGTCTGTACGTCGCGCAGCAGCTGACCGCCCAGCAGCTTCCCCAGCGTGCCGGTCATCATCGACATGCCGACGTTCAGGAACTTCATCCCGGCCCGGCCGCCCATCTTCGCGGGAGCCATCAGCAGCCTGATGAACTTGCCGTCCAGAAAGGACCCCAGCCGCTTCGGAGCGTCCAGGAAGTCCAGCGCCGACCGCGAGGGGGGAGTGTCCACGATGATCAGGTCCCACTCGTCACGCGCCCGCAGCTGCCCCAGCTTCTCCATCGCCATGTACTCCTGCGTGCCCGCGAAGCCGGCCGACAGGGACTGGTAGAAGGGGTTCTCCAGGATGGCGCGGGACCGTGACGGGTCCGCGTGCGCTTCGACGATCTCGTCGAAGGTGCGCTTCATGTCGAGCATCATGGCGTGCAGCTCGCCTTCGCCCTCGATGCCCTCCACCCGGCGCGGGGTGTTGTCCAGCAGGTCGATCCCCATCGACTGGGCCAGGCGGCGTGCGGGGTCGATGGTGAGCACGACCGCCCGGCGGCCGCGCTCCGCCGCCCGTACCCCGAGGGCGGCAGCGGTCGTCGTCTTGCCCACCCCACCGGCGCCGCAGCACACGATGATGCGGATCCCAGGGTCGTCGAGCAGGGGATCGATCTCGAGCAGCGGTGTGTCCCGCAGGGTGCTGCCCTGCGTCATCGACGACGTCATCCGTTCACTCCGGTCATTGGGCATCCGTCCCGGCATCGGCTTCGGCGTCCACTCCGAGCTTTCGCAGTTCGGTCGCCAGTTGGTAGAGCCCCGCCAGGTCGACCCCCTCGCTCAGCAGCGGGAGTTCGTAGGTCGGCAGCTTCAGCGCTTCCAGCGCGGCACGCTGCTCGCGTTCCAGCTCGACGCGCTGGGCGTGCTCGGCGGCTTGTTCCAGCAGCGGTCCCACCAGCTTGGCGGGGCCGCTGAGGCCCGCCCCGGTCAGCGCCTTGGCGATGTCCTTGCGGCGTCCGGCGGTCGCGGCGGCCCGGACCGCCTCCTCGTCGAGGATGTGCGGCCGCACCATGTTCACGATCACCTTGCCGGTGGGGAGGTCCGCGGCGCGCAGTTCGGCGATGCCGTCCGCGGTCTCCTGAACGGGCATCTCCTCCAGCAGCGTCACCAGGTGCACCGCGGTCTCCGCGGACTTGAGGACGCGCATCACGGCCTGGGCCTGATTGTGTATCGGGCCGATCTTGGCCAGCCCCGCGACCTCGTCGTTGACGTTCAGGAAACGGGTGATGCGGCCGGTCGGAGGGGCGTCCATGACGACGTGGTCGTAGGCGTACCGGCCCTGCTTGTCCCGGCGGCGCACGGCCTCGCATGCCTTGCCCGTCAGGAGCACGTCCCGCACGCCCGGTGCGATGGTCGTGGCGAAGTCGATCGCGCCGAGCTTCTTCAGGGCCCGCCCGGCCGACCCGAGTTTGTAGAACATCTGGAGGTAGTCGAGGAGGGCGCGCTCGGCATCGATGGCCAGCGCGTGGACTTCACCGCCGCCGGGCGCGACGGCGATCTTGCGTTCCTCGTAGGGCAGCGCCTCCGTCTCGAAGAGCTGTGCGATGCCTTGCCTGCCCTCGACCTCGACGAGGAGGGTGCGCTTTCCCTCGGTCGCGAGGGCGAGCGCGAGGGCCGCGGCGACCGTCGTCTTGCCGGTACCGCCCTTGCCGCTGACGACCTGGAGCCTGCTCACGTCCTGGAGCCTAACCAGTCGGCCCGTGGGCTAAGCGACCCCGGGTCGCGTTGGGCGGGTTCGGCGCACCGGGCGTCTCGCGTGCCGCGCGAACCTGTGGCGCGGGGCCGCCCGCCGGTGCGGCTACAGTCGGCTCCATGACCAAGTGGGAATACGCGACCGTGCCCCTTCTCGTGCACGCGACCAAGCAGATCCTGGACACCTGGGGCGAGGACGGCTGGGAGCTCGTCCAGGTCGTCCCCGGGCCGAACAACCCCGAGCAGCTCGTGGCCTACCTCAAGCGGGAGAAGTCATGAGCGGTGCCGTCGAGGCCAAGCTCGCCGAACTCGGGCTGACACTGCCGGCCGTCGTCCCGCCGCTGGCGGCGTATCAGCCGGCCGTGCAGTCGGGCCCGTACGTCTACACCTCGGGTCAGCTCCCCATGGTGGAGGGCAAGCTCCCGGTCACCGGCAAGGTCGGCGCGGAGGTCACCCCGGAGGAGGCCAGGGAGCTGGCCGCCACCTGTGCGCTGAACGCGCTGGCCGCCGTGAGGTCCATCGCCGGGGACCTGGACCGGATCGCCCGGGTCGTGAAGGTGGTCGGTTTCGTCGCCTCCGCCTCCGACTTCACCGGACAGCCCGGCGTCGTCAACGGCGCGAGCGAGCTGCTCGGAGCGGTCCTCGGCGACAAGGGCGTGCACGCGCGCAGCGCCGTGGGTGTCGCCGTACTGCCGCTGGACGCGCCGGTCGAGGTCGAGATCCAGGTGGAGCTGGTCCAGGACTGACGCGACGGGTCCCGGAGCTTCCGCCTGCGGAAGCTCCGGGACCTCGCCGAGGCCCGGACCCTCGCAGGAGAGCGGCCCGGAGCCGCCGCGAGGCGGGGAGGGCCGGCGGGAACACGTCCCCCGGCCGGTCACCGGCGGAACCGCGGCGTACGCGGGACCGACGGCCCCCCACCCGCCGCCGCGGACCGGCCACCCCTCGAACATCCGCGCGTGAACGCATAGCATCCGGCCATGTCCAATGGTCAGTGGTACCCACCGGAATGGCCCGACCGGATCCGGGCGCTCGCCGCGGGCGAGATCACCGCCGCCGTCCCCCGGCGGGCGGCGACCGTGATGCTGCTCAAGGACACCTCCGAGGGTGCACACGTCCATATGCTGCGCCGCCGCGCCTCCATGGCCTTCGCCGGCGGTGCCTACGTCTACCCCGGCGGTGGAGTGGACGAGCGCGATGCTCGGCCGGTGCGCTGGGCGGGCCCCTCGCCGTCCGAGTGGGCGCGGCGGCTCGGCGTCGAGGACGAGGCGTCCGCGCAGGCCATCGTCTGCGCGGCGGTCCGGGAGACCTACGAGGAGGCCGGGGTCCTGCTGGCGGGGGAGACCGGGGACTCCGTCGTCGGGGACACCACGGGCGACGACTGGGAGACCGACCGGGCCGCGCTCGTCGACCGGAAGCTGTCGTTCGCCGAGTTCCTCGACCGCAGGGGTCTGGTGCTGCGGTCGGACCTGCTGGGGGCCTGGGCCCGCTGGATCACCCCGGAGTTCGAGCCGCGCCGTTTCGACACCTGGTTCTTCGTCGCCTCGCTGCCGCGTGGACAGCGGACCAGGAACGCCTCGACCGAGGCGGACCGCACGGTGTGGATCCGGCCCGCGGACGCCGCCGCCGGATACGACAAGGGCGAACTGCTGATGATGCCGCCGACGATCGCCACACTGCGGGTCCTGGGGCGGTTCGCCACCGCCGCAGAGGCCCTCGCGGCGGCTGCCGGGCAGGATCTCGCGCCGATCCTGGCCCAGGCACGCCTGGAGGACGGGGAACTGGTGCTCAGCTGGCCCGGCCACGAGGAGTTCACCAAGCGCGTCGGCCGGGCCGGACCGGCCGGACCGACGGGAGGCACGCCATGACGTACGCATCGGCACTGCCGGGGCAGCCGCGCGGCGCGGTGGTGTCGGGGCGCGCGACCTCCCGCACGATCAACGTCCTGGCACCCAATCCGTCCGCGATGACCCTGGACGGCACCAACACCTGGATCGTCGCCGAGCCCGACTCCGACCTCGCCGTCGTCGTCGATCCGGGTCCGCTCGACGAGGCGCACCTGCGGAACGTCGTCGCGACGGCCGAGAAGGCGGGCAGGCGGATCGCCCTGACCCTGCTCACCCATGGACACCCGGACCACGCCGAGGGAGCCGGCCGGTTCGCCGAGCTGACCGGCACGAGGGTGCGCGCCCTCGACCCCGCGCTCCGGCTCGGCGACGAGGGGCTGGCCGCGGGGGACGTGATCCGTACCGGCGGCCTCGAGCTGAGGGTCGTGCCGACCCCCGGGCACACGGCGGACTCGCTCTGCTTCCATCTGCCCGCCGACCGGGCCGTGCTGACGGGCGACACCATCCTCGGCCGGGGCACGACGGTCGTCGCGCATCCCGACGGCCGCCTCGGCGACTACCTGGACTCGCTGCGCCGGCTTCGCTCCCTGACCGTGGACGACGGTGTGCACACGGTGCTCCCGGGACACGGACCGGTGCTGGAGGACGCCCAGGGCGCGGTGGAGTTCTATCTCGCCCATCGTGCGAACCGGCTCGCGCAGGTCGAGACGGCCGTGGAGAACGGCCACCGCTCGGCGGCCGATTTGGTCGCACACGTGTACGCGGACGTCGACCGGTCGCTGTGGCCCGCGGCCGAGCTCTCGGTGCGAGCGCAGCTCGAGTACCTGCGGGAGCACGGTCTCATCTGAGGGCTGTCCCGCAATTCCTGGGGGCCGGCGCGCGGCGTCGGATGCGGTGCGTCGCAAGGCGGAGAGTCGTCCTCGTAGGCCCTGTTCTCGTATAGCTACGGCCAGGTGGCGTGTAGCTCTAAGTAACCCTCTGACAACGGCTGTGGCTTTCTGATCTTGGAACCACTCCCTGCTCGCCACGATGTGATGATCCAACTAGCTGAGGGAGTACGGGTGAGGCAGGACTGGGAGCCGGAGGACCTGATCGAGGTCTGGACGCTGCTCGAAGACGACATGAAGAGGGTGCGGAACAAGTCCGGGGCGACCAGGCTCGGATTCGCGCTGCTGCTGAAATTTCTCGAGGTGGAGGCCCGGTTCCCGGAGTCCGCCAAGGAGATGCCGGCCGCCGCGGTGGAGTACGTGGCCCAGCAGGTAAAGGTCCCGGCGGAGGCGTGGGCGTCCTACGACTGGCAGGGCGACCGGATCAAGCGGCACCGCAAGGAGATCCGGGAGGCGTACGGGTTCCGGGCGAACACCGAGGAGGGACTAGGAGCGCCTGGCCCAGTGGCTGGCCGCGGAGCTGTGTCCGGTGGAGCTGTCGCGGGAGCGCCTTGCGGCGGCCGTGGTGGCCCGGTGCCGCAACGACCACATCGAGCCGCCGGCCCCGAAGCAGGTCGGGCGGCTGGTGGGCAAGGCGGTCAAGGACTTCGAGGCACAGTTCTGCCGTAGCACGCTGGACCGGCTTTCGCACGCGACCCGCTCGCGGCTGGAGGATCTGATCGCGGGCAGCGCCGAGAACGATGAGGAAGGCGACGGTGACGGCGCCGTAGCCGGTGGCGGGCGGTCGTACTTCGCCGAGCTGAAGACGGACCCGGGGGCGCCGGGGCTGGAGAGCCTGCTGGCGGAGGTGAACAAGCTCCAGCGGGTACGGAAGCTGGAGCTGCCCGCGGACCTGTTCGCGGACGTGTCGGAGAAGCTGGTGGACGCCTGGCGGGCGCGGGCGTCGAAGGAGTACCCGGCGAACCTGGAGCGGATGAAGCCGCCGCGGTGCCTGACGCTGCTGGCCACGCTGTGCCATGTGCGGCAGACGGAGATCACCGATTCGCTCGTGGACCTGTTCATCCGGCTCGTGCTGAAGATCAACACGCGGGCGGAGCGGAAGGTCGACAAGGAGCTGAACGCCGAGCTGAAGAAGATCCGGGGCAAGGACGCGATGCTGCTGCGGGTCGCCGAGGCCGCTTTGTCCGACCCGGCCGGGACGGTGCGGCGGGTGATCTATCCGGTGGTCGGCGGGGAGAAGACGCTGAAGGCCCTCGCCGCGGAGGCCGCGGCGAACGAGGCCCGCTACAAGGCCCGGGTGCGCACGGTGCTGCGGTCGTCGTACTCGGCGCACTGGCGGCGGATGCTCTCGCCGCTGCTCAAGGCGCTGGAGCTGAAGTGCAACAACACCGCCTACCTGCCGGTGATGGACGCGATCGACCTGCTCCAGCGTTATCTGGAGCAGCCCCTGAAGGAGGGCGCGTCCTTCGACCCGGCCGAGACGGTGCCGCTGGAGGGTGTGGTGCCCGAGCAGTGGCGGGCGGCGGTAGTGGACGACAAGGGCCGCGTCGAGCGCATCCCGTACGAGCTGTGCGTGCTGGTCAGCTTGCGGGACGCGCTGCGGCGGCGGGAGATCTGGGTGGTGGGGGCGAACCGGTGGCGTAACCCGGAGGACGACCTGCCGGCCGACTTCGAGGACAACCGGGACGTGCACTACGCCGCGATCCGCCAGCCGCAGGACGCCGGGGAGTTCATCGACGCCCTCCAAGGCAAGCTCCGCACCTCGCTGAACCGCTTCGAGCGGGCCCTGGCCGAGGGCACCACGGGCGGGGTGGCGATCGTGAAGAAGCACGGCGAGCCGTGGATCCGGGTTTCCCCGCGCGAGAAGCAGGAGGAGCCGGAATCTTTGGTGGCGATCAAGGGCGAGATCGAGCGGCGGTGGGGCACCATCGATCTCCTGGACATACTGAAATACGCCGAGTTCGACACGGACTTCATCGCCGAGTTCACCTCGGTGGCCACGCGCGAGAATTTGTCCAAGGACGTGCTGCGTCGTCGCCTGCTCCTCGTTTTGTTCGGTTTGGGTATGAATATGGGGATCAAGCGGGTCGCGGTGACTGGCAAGCACGGTGAGAGCGAGGCGACGCTGCGGCGGGTGCGGCATCTGTTCGTCAACCGGGCCAACATGCGCGCGGCCCTGCGGAAGCTGGTGAACGCCACCTTCGCCGCCCGGGACGAGATGTGGTGGGGCACCGGTACGGCGTGCGCCTCCGACAGCCGCTCCGCGTACGGGCAGTACTACCGCTACTCGGCGCCGGGCTCCACCAAGACCCTCTGGAACAAGAGCGGCTCCAACACGACCGTGTCCTCGACCGCCAGTTCGGGTATCTACCAGATCCGCGCCTGCCGTCAGGAGCAGTTTTCGTCCGACACCTGTGGTCCCTGGGCCGCGTGATCGTGGCCGGAGCTGATCGCCACGAGTTGTAGGCGTCAGCTCCGCCTGCTCAAGTCATCGGGCCGGCCGCACACTGCGGCCGGCCCGTTCCCGTTACGTGAATGAGGTAGGGATGTCAGACCAAGGCGCCGCCGTAACGGCCAGGAGCCGAAGCGCGGAGAAAACACGGGATCCCTCCCTCGCCGTGCACGGCTTGTCCTGCCGGGTCGGAGACCGGCAGCTGCTCGCGAGAGCAGAACTCGAAGTGGCGGCCAGCGAGTCTGTAGCGGTCATGGGGCCGAGCGGCAGCGGCAAGAGCACCCTGCTCGCCTGTGCCCTGGGGCTGGTCAAGCCCCAGGAGGGAAGCGTGCGTGTGGCGGGAACTGACATCACCACGCTGGGGCGGCGCGGCCTGGCGCGGCACCGGCGCCGGCACATGGGCGTCGTGTTTCAGTTCGGCGAGCTGCTGCCCGAGCTGACACTGGTGGAGAACGTCGCGCTGGCGGCATTGCTGGCGGGGGTACCCCACGCCGAGGCGTATGCGGACGCGGAGTCGCTGCTGGCCGAACTCGGCGTGCCCGGTGACCTCACGCCCACGTCGCAGCTCTCCGGAGGCGAGCGGCAGCGGGCCGCGGTGGCACGCGCGTTGATCAACAAGCCCGCGGTCCTGTTGGCGGACGAACCGACTGGCGCTCTGGACACCCGCAATCGGGACTCCGTAGCCGAACTGCTCTTCTCCGTGCCCCGCCGATGGAGCTGTGCGCTGCTGGTCGTCACGCACGACATCGAGATCGCCCACCGGGCCGATCGTTGCCTCGTCCTGTCGGACGGGAAGCTCGTCCCGGCCGGCGAAGCCGGCGGTGAGGCAGAGTGAAGGGCGGCAAGCACCTGGCCGTACAACTCCTGCGCGTTGGGCGGGCTGCGGGCGCCGGCTCCCGTGGCGGTCTGATCCGAACCGTCGCGCTGCTGTGCGCGGCGGCGGCCCTCACCTTCGCAGCGGGGGCTCTCGTATCAGCCGCTGCCGTCTACGGCTCGATGGAGCAGCAATCCGAGGCGCGCAGCCCGCGCGTGCTGCAAGGTCACCCGACGGAGAAGCCCATCGCCTTGTGGAAGCCTGGCTTCGATGTCGTGGGCGGGTTGCAGTATTCGGTGGTTTCGGTGGTCCCGCTGACGGCTGACGCGCCTCCCCCTCCCGGTGTGACGGCGTGGCCCCGCCCGGGAGAGGCGGTGCTGTCCCCGGCCCTCGCCGAGGCCGCCGCGGCTGAGGGCAGCTCTGGGCGTCTGGGACGTGACGTGGGGCGGATCGGTGAGGCCGGTCTGGTCAACTCCACGGAACGATTGGCCTACGTACGTCCCCTCGACTCGGTGGTGGACAAGGAGCGGATGTTCACCATCACCGGGTACGGTGCCAAGGGCCCCTACATCGGTGATCCGCAGTTCGCCGAGCCCCTCGAACTCTTCGCCCTCGCCGTCATTGGGCTCATGATCTTCCCTGCCGCGGTGCTCGTGGTGATCGCAGCTAGGGCAGGAGGGGAGGCTCGGGACCGAAGGGCGGCGCTCCTGGATGCTCTCGGTGCCAGCCAGACGGCTCGGTCGCTGGTCAACGTGGGTGAGGCAGGGCTGCCGGTCCTCCTAGGCGCGGTCCTTGGCCTGGGCTCGCTCATGGGTATGGTGGCAGCAGGCATCTCCCTGCCGTTCACCGGCTTCACCATCCCCGCAGCGAGCGTCCGCGCGGCAGCGGTACCGCTGGGGCTGACGGCCACCGCATGCGTCCTGGTCGTCCTCGTGCTGGTCGTCGTCCTCCACCGGCACAACGCGTCGCTCCCCACCACCCGCCCCGGCATCCGAAGCCGCAGACTGCCCCGCTGGTGGCCCGCGCTCTTCCCGGTGTCCCTGCTGCTCGCGACCCGCGGCCCAGGACTCCTCGCGCCCGACAATCCGCGCCTGTTCCTGGCCGTCTACTTCGTCGCCGCCCTGATTACATTCGCCACGCTTCCTGCCGTCCTTGCTCTGATGGTGGCGGCCCTGGGACGGCTCCTCGCGCGGCTCGGACGCCGGCGAGGCGGCACGGGCACTCTGGTCGCCGGGCGATGGCTGACCGCCCAGCCCGGCGTCACCGCGCGGCTGGTCGCCGGATTCGTCGTCGCCATCGGTCTGATCGGCCAGGTCCAGCTCAACACCAGTCGGCTGAGCGAACCCATGCTCGCCGCTCAGGCGACCGCCCAGCGCATCGGCACCAGCGTGCTCACCGTCGCGACGCCCCGGGACAACGCACGCACATCGGCCTTCCTCGCCCATCTCCCCACGGACGCGGCCGTCTTCTCTCTGCGCACCGGGCCGGCCCCCGACGGAAGCGTGCTGTCCGTTCTCCAGGCTCCGTGCGAGGAGCTCCGGGCCATCCAGCGGGACTGCGGCGGGGCCGGTTTTCCGGCGACCGTGGCGGACCGGGATGCCCGACTGGCCGAGCTCGCCAGATGGTACGCGCCCAGCGGCCGGATCCAGCTGCGGGAGGGCCCACTCGTCAGCGAGCTTCCCGCCGAGGAGAGCAGCCAAGTGGTTCTCATGGCCCCGTTGGGCAAGAACCTGGATATCGCCGCGGTGAAACATGCCGCGAACCTTCAACTCGCCGTGGCGAGCGTCGTGGAGGCCCCGGGAGGCGGCTGGCTGAGCAGTGCTCTGCTCCGCGGTAGCCGGGTCACCTGGGTCACGCTGTTCGGCTGCTTCGCCCTGATCGTCGTAGGCCTGGCCATCGGGCTCAACAGCATCGCAGAGTTCCTGCGCCACAGCCGATCGTTCGCCCCACTCGGAGTGCTCACCGGACGCCGCAGGCTCTTCGTATCCGTCGCGGCATGGGTCCTGCTCATGCCCACGGTCATGGCTGCCGCCATCGGGGCACTTGTGTATCTCTGGCTGTCGGGTCCTTACACCGACCCGGTCGTCGGCGCGCAACTGTCATGGCCGGTACTGGGATATCTGCTGGGCGGGGTGCTGATCCTCAGTGTCTCGATCTGGGGGTGCGGAGCCTGGTCAGCAGTGCGGGGGGCCTCCCGTTGGCGCCCTGCCGCCGACTGACCAGCCAAGTGTTCTCGTGCTGTGACGAAGGGGCATGTAGCGCCATGTGATCGTTGGCACCTTCCGTAGGCCCCCGTCAGGGCGTCCGCATGGCCGCGGCGATCCGGTCGGCGTAAGCGCGGTATGCCTTGCGCCCGGCCGGGGTGGAGCCTTCGCCGGCGAGGGCGGCGCACTGCCCCAGCGTGGCCTCGTGGAGCGCGAGTGGGGCGGTGACGCGCACAGAGTAGCCCTGCCCTCGGCGGATGGTCCGGCCCCCGCGCAGTGCTTCGCGAATCTCGGCGGTCTCGGAGGCCTTGAGGTGTTCGGCGAGTAGGCCGGGCATGTCGATGGTGTGCGGCTGCGCGGGCTCGGGCGCCGGCTCCTGGTCCTCGGCGTCGGTGGTCACGCCGTCGAGTGACTCCGGGACGTCGCGGATGTCGCGGACCCCAGCCGCGTCGAGCACCCTGCGGATGGTCTTGGGCGCGACGTTGCACTGCCGGGCGAGCGCCTTGACCGCGGCACCCTTAGCGTACGCGTCGACAATGTCGGCCGCCTGATCCTCGTCGAGCGCGGCCGGTCGGCCCAGCGTCTTGCCCCCGGCTTCGGCGGCGGCAATGCCTTCCTTGGTGTTCTCCGAGATCATGTCGCGCTGGAACTCCAAGACCCCGGCGAGCATCGTGACGAACAGCTTGGTCTGCGGGTCGTCGGCCGCCAGGTCGAAGCCGGACCAGGCGCCGGTCGCGATGCGCAGGTGCAGACCGCGCCGCTGGAGGACTTCGCGGATCTGGATGACGTCCTTGGTCGAGCGGAACAGCCGCGCGGCATCCGCGATGCCGATGGTGTCGCCGACCGCTGCCTCGTCGAGAAGCTCGCGGAACCCGGAGCGGTTGATGGCGTAGACGCGGGACGACGTCGCCGGGTCCTCATACTTCGGAGCGCCGGACTTGAGTAGATCACCCAGAGCATGAAGTTGACGAGCATTCGTCTGCTTGTCGGTGGAATGCCGCAGATACAGACGATCCGTCATGTTTCGTCCCCCTCCTTGTCTTTCCGGCGACGCCAGATCACGAGCGTAAGGGGGCGAAATAGGGAGGCGCAATTGGCGAGCAGACTCGATTGGATCGGCGTACCGATTTATCCCGATATGCCCGCCTGTGGCCATTGGGTCGACCCGAGGGGGCGTAATCGGTCGATTCCGCCCCCACTCGCCATTCGACCGGCGCCGGGTCGGCCATCACGCCGAGTCACCGCGACTACGCAGCGCTACTCGCCACCTCGCCGTAGCTATACGAGAACAGGGCCTCGTACCGGGTGCACTCGGATGATTCGACAACGCGGCGAAGCGCCGTGGCCGTCGTCGCCCGCCCCCCGGGGATCGCGGAACAGTCCTTGGGGTCTCCGCCCCGGCCCGCCCTGGGGCTCCGTGCCGGCTGAGCCCTCGCCCCCGGCCGTCCGGGCGAACAAGATCCTCAACGATTCGCTGACGGACAAGGTCCTGATGAACCAGTGCATCGACGCCTACGGGGACGCTGCGGCCAAGAATCCCGTGTACGCCGTTCCGTGCGGCGGCGGGACCGGAAAGCCGCTGATCGTGGACGGTGGCAAGCGCTGACCGACCGGACAGGAGTGTCCCGACGAGCCCGGGAGGACACCCGGGGCGTGCGAAGGGGTCGCCCGGCGACCATCCGCCGGGCGACCCCTTCGCATGTGCGGTGCGGGACGCGCCGTGTGCCCCCGCCGCGCTGTCGGACGCCGGGCCCGGCGTCCGCGTCCGACCGTCTCACGGCCCTGTGCGGGTCGTACGGGCTCGTGGCCCGGCCGTAACGGGCCGGGCGGGTCAACGGGAACGCTTGGCGAGGCGTTCCACGTCGAGCAGGATGACGGCACGGGCCTCGAGGCGGAGCCAGCCACGCTGTGCGAAGTCGGCCAGCGCCTTGTTCACTGTCTCGCGGGAGGCGCCGACGAGCTGGGCCAGCTCTTCCTGGGTCAGGTCGTGGACGACGTGGATGCCCTCCTCCGACTGCACGCCGAAGCGGCGCGAGAGGTCGAGGAGCGCCCGGGCGACACGGCCGGGGACGTCCGAGAAGACCAGGTCGGACATCTGGTCGTTGGTCTTGCGCAGCCGGCGGGCGACGGCGCGCAGCAGGGCGGTGGCCACCTCGGGGCGCGCGTTCAGCCAGGGCTGCAGGTCGCCGTGGCCGAGGCCGAGGAGCTTGACCTCGGTGAGGGCGGTGGCGGTCGCGGTGCGCGGACCCGGGTCGAAGAGGGACAGTTCGCCGATCAGCTCACCGGGGCCGAGTACGGCCAGCATGTTCTCCCGGCCGTCGGGCGAGGTGCGGTGGAGCTTGACCTTGCCCTCGGTGACCACGTAGAGGCGGTCGCCGGGGTCGCCCTCGTGGAAGAGCGCGTCGCCGCGGGCGAGCGTCACTTCACTCATCGAGGCGCGGAGCTCCGCGGCCTGCTCGTCATCGAGCGCCGCGAAGAGCGGGGCGCGCCGCAGAACGTCGTCCACGAGTTCTCTCCTTGTCGACCTGCTCAGGGGACGGTGGTCCCCATGATGCCGCACACCAAAACAGTGCGATCGATCACAAGGGCCCGACACAAGTTTGACGCACCTGCCCCTCCTGTCGTGAGGCAGGGGCCGATTCGAGTGGTGATCCGCCATGGCCGGGGCAGATGTCCGTGGCGGCCCTTAGGCTGGCCGGGTGTCCAATTCGCCGGTGAGAGCACAGGCCGAGGGGGCCATCAGAGTGGCAGGGGAGCAGGATTCCGCTGTGGGCGAACATGATTCGTCCGTACCGACAGAAGTAGCAAAAGCGAAGAATAGGACTACCTTCATGGCTTCCCCGGAGACGCCGCGGGCGGCCGCGCGGAAGACGCCGGAGGCGAGGACGGCTGCCGCGAAGAAGACCGCGGTCAAGAAGAATGCCGTCCCGAGGGGCCCGGCGGAGGCCGGGGCCTCTGCCGGGGAGCCGACGGCCTCCAAGGCCGCGGCCGCGCCCGAGAAGCCCGCAGCGAAGAAGCCCGCAGCGAAGAAGGCCGCCACCGCGAAGCGGGCAGTCCCCGCGAAGAAAGCCGTGGCCTCCCGGACGTCGGCCCAGGCGCCGGCCGGCAAGCCCGAGTCCAGGCTTGCGATGGTGCGTCGTGCTCGGCGGATCAACCGTGAGCTGGCCGACGTGTATCCGTACGCACATCCCGAGCTCGACTTCCTGAACCCCTTCCAGTTGCTCGTCGCCACGGTCCTGTCCGCCCAGACCACGGACCTGCGGGTGAACCAGACGACGCCCGCCCTCTTCGCGAAGTACCCGACGCCCGAGGACATGGCCGCGGCAGCGCCGGAGGAGCTGGAAGAGCTCATCAGGCCGACCGGCTTCTTCCGGTCGAAGGCGAAGTCCCTGCTCGGCCTCTCCAGGGTCCTGCGGGACGACTTCGGCGGAGAGGTTCCGGGGCGGCTGGAGGACCTGGTCAGGCTGCCGGGCGTGGGGCGCAAGACGGCCTTCGTCGTGCTGGGGAACGCGTTCGGCGTCCCCGGCATCACCGTCGACACCCACTTCATGCGGCTCGCCCGGCGGTGGAAGTGGACCGAGCAGGAGGACCCGGTCAAGATCGAGGCGGAGATCGCCGAGATCTTCCCGAAGAGCGAGTGGACGATGCTCTCCCACCGGGTGATCTTCCACGGCCGCCGGATCTGCCACGCCCGCAAGCCCGCCTGTGGCGCCTGTCCCATCACGCATCTGTGCCCCTCCTACGGGGAGGGCGAGACCGACCCGGAGAAGGCGAAGAAGCTCCTCAAGTACGAGAAGGGCGGCTTCCCCGGACAGCGTCTCAACCCTCCGCCCGACTACCCGGGCGAGCCCGCGCCCCCGCTGGGGGCCGGGTGATCCCTCCGAGTGCCTGCCGCCGGACCGGACGTCGGCTGCGGGGTCCCGGTTGCCCGGCTCCGCTGCGCCCGGGGCCGGCGGCCCCGTCGTTCCTGCCGGGCTCGTCGTCCCGTCCTCCTGCCGGGTCTCCCGAGCCCTGCCGGGCCCCGGGTCTGCCCGAGCCGGCCGGAACGATCCCGGCCACCGCACTCGTTGCACACCACGGGGGTGCCCATGACACGCACACATGAGACTTACGGCGGCGATGTGGTCGTGAGCGGCGACGGCCTGCCCGAGTGGCTGCAGCCCGTGGAACGGTCCGTCGGGACGATCGCTCCCGAGCAGCTCAGCCGGTTCCTGCCGCCCGAGAGCGGCGGAGGGCGGCAGTCCGCCGTGCTGATCCTCTTCGGGGACGGCGCGCGGGGCCCCGAGCTGCTGCTCATGGAACGGGCGAGCAGCCTGCGCTCCCACGCCGGCCAGCCGTCGTTCCCGGGCGGCGCCCTCGACCCCGAGGACGGGGATCCGGCCACCACCGGGCCGCTCCGCGCGGCCCTCCGGGAGGCGGAGGAGGAGACGGGTCTGGATCCGTCCGGCGTCCAGATCTTCGGGGTGCTGCCCCGGCTGTACATCCCCGTGAGCGGTTTCGTCGTCACCCCCGTCCTCGGCTGGTGGCGAGAGCGCTCCCCGGTCGCCGCCGTCGACCCCGCCGAGACCGCCCGGGTCTTCACGGTTCCCGTGGCGGATCTCACGGACCCCGCGAACCGGGCCACGAGCGTCCACCCCAGCGGTCACCTCGGTCCGGCATTTCTGGTCGAATCGGCTCTGGTCTGGGGATTCACCGCCGGAGTGATCGACCGCATCCTTCATTTCGCCGGCTGGGAACGCCCATGGGACCGGGCCAAGCAGGTCCCGCTCGACTGGCGCGCATGAGACCGTTGCCCACGTGCTGTGTTCTTCCGGTGGCCGGTCCGGTGTCACCAGGAGCTGATCCGGGACCTTCCTGCCGGACGGAGTGCCGGACGACGAAACTGCGAGGCTAATGACGGTGAACGTGCTGGACATCCTGCTGCTGCTCGCCGCTGTGTGGTTCGCCGTCGTCGGGTACCGTCAGGGCTTCGTCGTCGGCATCCTGTCGGTGATCGGGTTCCTCGGCGGTGGACTCGTCGCGGTCTATCTGCTCCCGTTCGTCTGGGACCGGATGACGAACGGGACGGAGGTGTCCACGGCAGCGGCGATCGTCGCCGTCGTGATCGTGATCGTCTTCGCGTCCGTCGGGCAGGCGCTCACCACCCACCTCGGCAACAAGCTCCGCCGGTACATCACCTGGACCCCGGCTCGCGCGCTCGACGCGACCGGCGGCGCCCTCGTGAACGTCCTCGCGATGCTGCTGGTGGCCTGGATCATCGGCCTCCTCGTCGCCGGCACCACCCTGCCCCCGTTCGGCACGGAGGTCCGGAACTCCAAGATCCTTCACGGTGTCTCCCGGGTGCTGCCGGCACAGGCGGGCACGTGGTTCGACGACTACCGGTCCATCCTCGCGCAGAACGGCTTCCCGCACGTCTTCAGCCCCTTCGCCAACGAGCCCATCACCGAGGTCAGGCCGCCGGACCCGGCGCTGGTCGACAGCCCGGTCACGGCGCGCGCCCAGCGGTCCATCGTCAAGGTCGTCGGCACCGCGCAGAGCTGCAACAAGGTGCTCGAGGGCACGGGCTTCGTCTTCGCCGAGCGCCGGGTCATGACGAACGCGCACGTCGTGGGCGGAGTGGACGAGCCGACCGTGCAGATAGGCGGCGAGGGCCGGCGGTACGACGCCAAGGTCGTCCTCTACGACTGGCAGCGTGATATCGCCGTACTGGACGTCCCCGACCTGAAGGCACCGCCCCTCCGCTTCACCGACGGTGACGCCCGCACCGGTGACAGTGCCATCGTCGCGGGCTTCCCGGAGAACGGGTCGTACGACGTGCGCTCGGCGCGCGTCCGCGGCCGTATAGACGCCAAGGGTCCCGACATCTACCGCCGCGGCGAGGTGCGCCGCGACGTCTACTCGCTGTTCGCGACGGTCCGCCAGGGCAACTCCGGCGGTCCGCTGCTCACCGCCGACGGGCAGGTGTACGGAGTGATCTTCGCCCGGTCCCTGGACGACGCCGAGACCGGCTATGCGCTGACGGCGGACGAGATTCGCGACGACATCAGGCTCGGCCGCATGGCCAACCAGGAGGTCGACAGCCAGGGCTGCGCGCTCTGACGCGAGCCGCCGACGGGTGCGCGACGACCGGCACCGCCCCCGGCCCGGACGTCGGTCGCGGACGCGTGTCATGGCCCGGGCACACGGCATGCGTGAGGAGGCCCCTCGCCCGTGTGCAGGTGTGCCGTCCGGTCCGGGCACACGGCACCTGCCGTTACGGTCCGGGCACGGACACCCGCTGTGCCTCTGACGCCGGCGTCGGGACGTTCCGTGTGGGCCGGGCACCCATGCGCCCGGGCATGACCCGTGCCGGCGAACAGCCGGCCCGGGTGTGTGGCGCACCCCGGAGAACAGCACCCCGGACAGACGGTTGTCCCCGGGAAGGCATGTGCCTCTGCGCAGGTCTCCGCGTCCACAGGAGCGTCAGCCCCTGTGGACGTGTGTGAGCAGGTGACGCGGACGCCGCTGTGACGGCGTCAGCCGCGAGGATGGCGCAGTCGTGCCGAGACCCAGCGGGCCCGGCGGCGGAGGATGCGCGGAATCCCGAGACGGGGATCATGGCCCCGCCCCTGGGGGCCGCCCCTTTCGTCCCCTACCGGCGCGGAGGCCGAGCGGGAGTTGCGTGCTGTGTCACTGTAGTCGTGCGTCCAGCCCATACCCCGACGTGTGCCCGTGCCCCAAGGTCGGTAACCGCGTCTGGGCCCGCCAATTGGCCTATGCGCCGGGCAATCCCCGTTCGTCGCACACCCGTTCGCGGGACGGTGCCCCCTGTCGGCGTCCGGCGGTCCCGTCGTCGGAATCGGCTCTGCCGGGCCGGGGCGCGCCGCAGCCGCGGTCAGCGGTCGGGCTCGGGGTCCTTCAGCCAGTTGATGAGCTCGTTGGAGAACGCCGCGGGGTCCTCCTCATGGGGGAAGTGGCCGAGACCGTCGAAGAGCCGCCAGCGGTACGGGGCTTCGACGTACCGGCCCGATCCCGCCGCGCTGCTCGTACGCATCGCCGGGTCCAGTGAGCCGTGGAGATGGAGCGTCGGCACCCGGACGGGGCGCTTCATCCTGCGGTTGAACTGGATGCCGTCCGGACGCGCGATCGACCGCACCATCCACCGGTACGGCTCGATCGAGCAGTGCGCCGTCGACGGGATGGACATGGCCCGGCGGTAGACGTCGAGTGTGTCCTCCTCGGGAGGGCGCGGACCGGACCACTCCCGGATCAGTCGGCCGACCAAGGCCGCGTCGTCCGCGAGGAGCTGACGCTCCGGCAGCCACGGCCGCTGGAAGCCCCACACATACGATCCGGCGCGGCTCTGTGCGAAGTCGCCGAGCATCGAGGAGCGCCAGCGGCGCGGGTGCGGCATCGAGGCGACCGCGAGCCGGCGGACGAGCTTGGGCCGCATCACGGCCGCCGTCCAGGCGAGGTAGCCGCCGAGGCCGTGCCCGACGAGGGCCGCGTCGGGCTCGCCGAGGGACCGTACGACGCCGGTGATGTCGAGCGCGAGGTTCGCCGGGTCGTAACCCCGGGGCGTACGGTCGCTGCCTCCCACGCCGCGGAGGTCCATCGCGACCGCGCGGAAGCCCGCGTCGGCCAGCGCGGTCAGCTGGTGCCGCCAGGTCCACCAGAACTGTGGGAAGCCGTGCAGCAGCAGCACCAGCGGCCCGTCGCCCAGTTCCGCGATGTGGAAGCGCGCACCGTTGGCCGCCACGTCACGATGGGTCCAGGGCCCATCGATCCGCACGGGGCCGCCGTTTCTGTTTCCGGTGCTGTTTCCGTTGCCGACAGAGGGCGTATCGGGTGCCGTCATGCGGACGAGCGTGCCACAGATGTGGACGGGTCCTTCGCCCCTCGGGGGTGCGGCTTGGCGTTCTGGAGCACGGCGGCCGTCTGCTTGGCCGAGGCGAGGGAGCGCTCCGGCGGCTTGACCTTCTTGAACTTGGTCATGGCCAGCAGCGCCGCCAGGCCCGCGAGCAGCAGGAAAGCCGCTCCCACGATCAGGAACGACCAGGCGAGTCCCAGACCGAGGTTGTGGATGCCGTAGGCGGCGGCGAAGCTCAGCACCGGCAGGGAGAACAGGGCGAGCACCCCGGCGACCGTGCCGGCCACCCCGCCCGTCACCCCCCGCTTGACGTCCTGCCTGAGTTCGGCCTTGGCCAGCGCGATCTCGTCGTGCACCAGGGCGGACATCTCGGCGGTCGCCGTCGCCACCAGCTGTCCCATGGTCTTGTCGGCGCCGGCCAGCCGAACCGGTCCGACCACGTCGCCCGCGGCTTCGACGGCGGTGGTCGTGCTGCCGGGGTCGCTCATCGGTGACTCCCTCATCTCTGCTTCGGATCTGCTGTCAGATCATGCCGGACTGTCGCCGTCGGCGCGCGACGCACCCGCGACTTCCGCCTTGCGCCGGTGCTCCGCGGCCTTCTTCTCGTAGATCTCGGCCATCCGCAGGTGATACTCCGGGTTGTCCTGTTCGTACACGTCCGGGATGCCGTCCTGGTCCTCGTCGCGATCCTCCGCCTCGCACAGCGCCTGGTACGTGCGTACTCGTAGTTTCAGGAGCACACAGGCGATCACCGCGGCGATCAGGGAGCCGAGCAGCACGGCCGCCTTGACCTCGTCCGCCAGGACGGCGTCGCCGGCGAAGGCCAGCTCGCCGATGAGCAGGGAGACCGTGAAGCCGATGCCGGCCAGCGACGCGACGGCGAAGACGTCCGGCCAGGCAAGGTCCTCGTTGAGTTCGGCCCTGGTGAAGCGGGCGGCCAGCCAGGTGCCGCCGAAGATGCCGAAGGTCTTGCCGACCACCAGGCCGAGCACGACCCCGAGGGGCTCGGGACGGGTGAAGACGGCGTGCAGTGCGCCGCCCGAGACGCTGACCCCGGCCGAGAACAGCGCGAACAGCGGTACGGCGAGGCCGGCCGAGATCGGCCGCACGAGGTGCTCGATGTGCTCGCCGGGGGATTGCTCCTCGCCCTCGCGCCGGGTGCAGCGCAGCATCAGGCCCATGGCGACACCGGCGATGGTGGCGTGGACGCCGCTGTTGTACATGAGTCCCCAGATGACCAGGGCCAGCGGGACGTAGACGTACCAGCCGCGTACGCCCTTGCGCAGCAGCAGCCAGAAGACCGCGAGGCCGGCCAGGGCCCCGCCGAGCGCGGCGAAGTTCAGATCGCTGGTGAAGAAGATCGCGATGATCAGGATCGCGAAGAGGTCGTCGACGACGGCGAGTGTGAGGAGGAAGGCGCGGACTGCGGACGGGAGCGAGGTGCCGATCACCGCCAGCACTGCGAGGGCGAAGGCGATGTCGGTGGCCGTGGGCACCGCCCAGCCCGCCAGCGAGCCGCCGCCGGCGCTGCTGACCAGCGTGTAGACCAGTGCGGGGGCCGCCATACCGCACACGGCGGCGATGACGGGGAGCGCCGCGGCCTTGGGGTCGCGCAGCTCGCCTGCGACGAGCTCCCGCTTGAGCTCGATCCCGGCGACGAAGAAGAAGATCGCCAGCAGTCCGTCGGCCGCCCAGTGCTGGATGGACAGGTCGAGCCCGAGGGACGCCGGGCCCAGATGGAAGTCGGCCACGGCCTCGTAGCTGGGGCCGAGCGGGGTGTTCGCCCAGAGGAGTGCGGCGACGGCGGCGGCCAGGAGCAGGATCCCGCCGACCGTCTCGGTGCGCAGGGCGTCCGCCACGAAGTTCCGCTCGGGGAGGGAGAGGCGTCCGAGGAACTTGCGGGGGGTGGGGGTCGGCGCTGCCACGAGTGGGGACCTCCGGTCGGATGGGCACGGCACGGCACATGCCGACCAGACTTCCCGGCACACCTCGGTTTCCTGCCGCGTCGTTGACGCGATTCCTTACCCTACCTAATGACCTGGGCGGAGGTACGTCGGGACAACCGTTGATCTTCACCTTAGGCGCAAAGGGGGCACCCGGCGCGTTCGCTCCGGGTGCCCCTGGCGGTGACCTGCCGACTCAGTCCTCCGAGGCCGCCGTAGGCAGCTTGGACTGGATGAGATCCATCACGGAGGAGTCGGTGAGTGTCGTGACGTCACCGAGCTGGCGGTTCTCCGCCACGTCCCGCAGCAGCCGGCGCATGATCTTGCCGGACCGGGTCTTGGGCAGCTCGGCCACCGGCAGTACGCGCTTGGGCTTGGCGATCGGCCCGAGCGTCGCACCGACGTGGTTGCGGAGCTCGGCGACGAGGCTCTCGTCCTCGCTCGCGGTCCCGCGCAGGATCACGAACGCCACGATGGCCTGGCCGGTCGTCTCGTCGGCCGCGCCGACGACGGCGGCCTCGGCGACCTTGGGATGCGAGACCAGGGCCGACTCGACCTCGGTCGTCGAGATGTTGTGGCCGGAGACCAGCATCACGTCGTCGACGCGGCCCAGTAGCCAGATGTCGCCGTCGTCGTCCTTCTTCGCGCCGTCGCCCGCGAAGTACCGGCCCTCGAACCGCGACCAGTAGGTGTCGATGAAGCGCTGGTCGTCGCCCCAGATAGTGCGGAGCATCGACGGCCACGGCTCGGTGAGGACCAGATAGCCACCGCCGCCGTCGGGCACCTCGTGGCCGTCGTCGTCGACGACGGTCGCGGCGATGCCGGGCAGGGGACGCTGGGCCGATCCGGGCTTGGTCTCCGTGACGCCGGGCAGCGGCGAGATCATCATGGCCCCGGTCTCGGTCTGCCACCAGGTGTCCACGATGGGCGCGGATCCGCCTCCGATGTGCTCCCGGTACCAGATCCACGCCTCGGGGTTGATCGGCTCGCCGACCGAGCCGAGGACGCGCAGGCTCGACAGGTCGAACTTGGCGGGGATGTCGTCGCCCCACTTCATGAACGTGCGGATCGCCGTCGGCGCCGTGTAGAGGATCGTGACGCCGTACTTCTGGACGACCTCCCAGAAGCGGCCCTGGTGCGGGGTGTCGGGCGTGCCCTCGTACATCACCTGCGTCGCCCCGTTGGCGAGGGGGCCGTACACGATGTACGAGTGTCCGGTCACCCAGCCGATGTCGGCCGTGCACCAGTAGACGTCGGTCTCCGGTTTGAGGTCGAAGACGGCGTGGTGGGTGTAGGCCGCCTGGGTGAGGTAGCCGCCGGAGGTGTGCAGGATCCCCTTCGGCTTACCCGTGGTGCCGGACGTGTACAGGATGAAAAGCGGGTGCTCCGCGTCGAACCCCTCGGGGGTGTGCTCGGTCGGCTGGCGGTCGACGACGTCGTGCCACCACACGTCCCGGCCCTCGGTGATCGCGGTGTCCTGGCCGGTGCGGCGGACCACCAGCACGTGCTCGACCTGCGGGCACTTGGCGACCGCCTCGTCGATGGCGGGCTTGAGGGCGCCGGGCTTGCCGCGGCGGTAGCCACCGTCGGCGGTGATCACCAGCTTGGCGTCGGCGTCCTGGATGCGGGACGCGACCGCGTCCGCCGAGAATCCGCCGAAGACGACCGAGTGCGCGGCGCCGATCCGGGCGCAGGCCAGCATGGCCACGGCGGCCTCGGGGATCATGGGCAGGTAGACCGCGACCCGGTCGCCCTTGCGGACGCCAAGCTCCGTAAGGGCGTTGGCGGCCCGGGAGACCTCGTCCTTGAGTTCGGCGTAGGTGAGGGACCGGCTGTCGCCCGGTTCGCCCTCGAAGTGGATGGCGACGCGGTCCCCGTGACCGGCCTCGACGTGCCGGTCCACGCAGTTGTACGCGACGTTGAGCTTGCCGTCGGCGAACCACTTGGCGAAGGGCGGGTTCGACCAGTCCAGGATCTCGGTCGGCTCCTTGGTCCAGCTGAGCCGTCGCGCCTGCTCGGCCCAGAAGCCAAGCCTGTCCGCCGCGGCCCGCTCGTACGCCTCCGCCGTCACGTTGGCGTGCGCGGCCAGCTCGGCCGGCGGTGCGAACCGCCGCTCTTCCTTCAAGAGGTTGGCCAGGCTCTCGTTGCTCACGACATCTCCCTTTCCCAGGGCGTCCTATGTGCCTATGTGTCCCACGCCATAGCTCATCAGGCGGATGGCCGGGTGACAAGGGCCTTCAAGAAATTGGTTTAGACCTATTGAGGGCTGAGGTGGCCGGTGGGACGCCCGGTCCGCCGTCCTGGACAAGTGGCCCCTTCTCCCCGGGCGGTGGGGGAAGGGGCCACTCGTACTCACGTATGCCGCACCGGGTCGGTTCACCCCGGGTGAGCGGTTCGGCGGGATGCCCCGGGGAGCTGCCCGTCCCCTGCGGTAGGGCGGGTGGTCGAGCCACGTGCCCGGGAAGCGCCTCCCGCTCAGCCGGCAGGCGTCGGCGAGCGACGGGATGAACTCATTCGATCCGGTGATTGATCATCCCGGATCGGCCTGTCTCCCCTGCTCCATGCCCCTTGGTGCGACTTTGTTCTGGCCCGCAGTCGTATGGGCGTATCGATCGCACTTCACCGCACACGTCGAAAGAGGGTGGACGAATGCTGCCCGCCGCACGGAAGGCTGTCCTCGGTGCCATGGCCACCGCGCTCGTCATGAGCCTCGCCGCATGTTCCGGTGGCGAAGGAGGGTCGGGGCTCTCCGGTGCCCTGGGGAACCAGCTGGGTCAGATCGGCGACGGCTCGACCTCGTACACCGGGGCACAACCGGGGCAGGCGCGCCCGGAGCGGATGAAGCCGGGGCAGAAACCGCCGCAGTTCGTGGTGTTCTCCTGGGACGGGGCCGGCGAGGACGACACCAAACTCTTCTCCCACTTCCGGGAAGTGGGCAGGAAGCACGGCATCACGATGACCTATTTCCTCAGTGGCGTGTACCTGCTCCCGGACTCGAAGGCCGAGTTGTACGACCCTCCCCGGCACGAACGGGGCCGCTCCGACATCGGCTTCAACGACACCAAGGGCATCAAGGCCACCGTTCGCGAACTGAGGGGTGCCTGGCTGGACGGGAACGAGATCGGCACCCACTTCAACGGCCACTTCTGCGGCCCCCTGGGCGGTGGTGCCACCTGGACGCCCGAGGAGTGGAAGAGCGAGCTCGCCCAGGCCAAGTCGTTCGTGAAGGAGTGGCGGACCAACGCGGGCCTGCCGCGCGCGCAGTCGCTGCCGTTCGACTACGACCGGGAGCTCGTCGGCGCCCGTACGCCTTGCCTGGAGGGACGTGACAACTTTCTCCGGGTCGCCGCGAAGCAGGGCTTCCGCTATGACAGCAGCGGCATCAGCGAGCAGATCTGGCCGGACAGGAAACACGGACTGTGGGACCTCTCCCTGCAGCTGGTCCCGGTGCCTGGCCGCGCCTTCGAGACGTTGTCCACGGACTACAACTTCATGGTCAATCAGTCGGGCACCGCGAAGGGCGCTCCCAGCATGCACTCCTTCTGGGGAAACCAGATGCGCGACGGGCTGATCAAGGGCTTCAACCGGGCCTACACGGGTAACCGTGCGCCGCTCGTCATCGGCAACCACTTCGAGTCGTGGAACGGCGGCGCCTACATGCGCGCCGTGGAGCAGACCATCGGTTTCGTCTGTGTGCAGCGTGACGTGCGCTGCGTGTCGTTCCGTCAGCTCGCCGACTGGCTGGACGCGCAGGACCCCGAGGTGCTGAGGCGACTGCGCACCCTGCCCGTCGGCCGGGCGCCGAGGAGCGGCTGGAAGGACTTCCTGACCGCCGCCTCCTCGGGGTCCGACAAACCGGGCGGGAGCACGCCGGCTCGGTCCGGCACGCGGGCCGGGGCGGGGCCGGCCCGATCCGGCGCTTCCGCATCCGCTACGGCCGAATCCGGCGTCGGCGGGGCAGGGAGCGCACCGGAGGTCAAGTCCGCTCCCGGCACGAGGGCCGCCACCGGTCCATCCGCTGCGGACGACATCCCCGCCGCGGGCCGGACGAGTCTGGTCTGGCCGGCCGCGGCCGGCGGGCCCGTCCCGGACCGGCTGGCGCACGACGGACCCGCGGCGATCAGGCCGGCTGCGGCGCGCTGAACCGCGCTGCCTGCCCGCCGAGCACGAAGTCGGGGTCGACCTGGGCCGCCAGGTCGGCCCCCGTCTTCGCATTGCCCCAGCTCTCCGCGTTCTTCAGATGGAAGTGCACCATCTGCCGCGTGTACCGGACCCAGTCGCGCCGCGCAAAGGACGCGTCCGCGGACTGCCGCAGCGTGCGCAGCGCGGCCCGGTTGGGCTCCTCCAGCCGGGTGAACCGCGGCGGACGGCCCTTCTCCATCGACCGCACCCAGTCCGAGTGCCCGACGGTCACGAGAAGGTCGTCGCCGACCTCGTCACGCAGGAACTCGAGGTCGTCCGGCCCCTGCACCTTGTTGCCGACGACCTGGAGCGCGACGCCGAAATCCCGGGCGTACTCCTTGTACTGCCGGTACACCGAGACGCCCTTGCGGGTGGGCTCGGCAACGAGGAACGTCATGTCGAACCGGGTGAACATGCCGGAGGCGAAGGAGTCGGAGCCCGCCGTCATGTCGACCACGACGTACTCGTCCGGGCCGTCGACGAGATGGTTGAGGCACAGCTCCACCGCCCCGACCTTGGAGTGGTAGCAGGCGACCCCGAGGTCCGACTCGGTGAACGGGCCGGTCGCCATCAGCCGGATCTGCCCGTCGTCGAGCCGGACCGTCCGGGCGCAGGCGTCATAGATCGGATTGTCCTCGCGGACGCGCAGCAGCCGTGAACCCTCTCCCGGCGGTGTTGTCTTGATCATCGTCTCCGCGGAGGTGATCCGCGGGTTGGTGCCGCGCAGGTACTCCTTGATGAGGGGCAGGTGCGCGCCCATCGCGGGCAGCGCCGCCGCCTCCTGCTCGTCGAGCCCGAGCGCCGCGCCCAGGTGCTGGTTGATGTCGGCGTCCACCGCGATGACATGGGCCTGCTGCGCGGCGAGGTAACGGATGAAGAGCGAGGACAGCGTCGTCTTGCCGCTACCGCCCTTTCCCACGAAAGCGATCTTCATGTTCACCTAAGGTAGCGGCATCATCGCCCAGGGTGTCCGGTGTGCGTGAAGAAGACCACTCCAACGTGGGGCGCGGGCCCGGTGCGCGTAGCCTCCCTACCTATGAGTACGAACGCCTCTGACCCCTTGGCCGCACTGGGTGATCTTCCCGGGGTCGCGGATGCCGTGGACTCGGTGCGCAAGGCTGTCGACCGGGTCTACGGGCACCGCGTCATGCGTCGCCGCAGCAGCGAGGTCACCTCGGAGGCCGCGCTCCGCGGGGCCCGGGCGTCCGCCGCGCTCTCGGGCGCGGACTGGGCGCTGGAGGAGGTGCGCCGGCGCACCGATTTCGGGAGTGGGGCGGAGGCCCGCACCGTGGGGGCCGCCCTCCGGCTGACCGCCGAGGCGGGGCAGCTGCTGTCCATCTGGCGGCAGTCCCCGCTGCGCGTCCTGGCTCGGCTCCATCTGGTCGCGGAGGGCGGTGTCGCCCCCGAGGAGTCGGTCGGCCGGCCGAGGCTCGCGGGGGAGAAGGTCGACGAGCCGCTGATCGATGCACCGCTGCCGGACGCGGACGAGGTCGCCGGGCGGCTCGACGGGCTGTCGGGGCTGGTCATCGCCGGAAGTGCGGCCCCCGCACTGGTCATGGCCGCCGTGGTGCACGGTGAACTGCTCGCTCTGCGCCCCTTCTCCTCGGCCAACGGACTGGTCGCACGGGCGGCGGAGCGCATCGTCCTCATCGGCAGCGGACTGGACCCCAAGTCGATCTGCCCGGCCGAGGTGGGTCACGCCGAGCTCGGCCGTACGGAGTACCTCAAGGCGTTCGACGGCTATCTGTCCGGGACCTCGGAGGGCATGAGCGCCTGGATCACCCACTGCGGCCGCGCCGTCGAACTCGGTGTGCGGGAGTCGACGGCGGTGTGCGAGGCGCTCCAGCGAGGAGCGGCGTGACCTTGGGTCGGGCGCCGTCCGGCCGGGCCAAGGGCAAACGCCGGGGCGCTGGGGCCAAGAGCACTGTTCGCAAACAGCCTTGAACGCGGCGAGACGCCGGACCAAAGGGTTGCGGCGGTACCGGTTGGTACCGCCGCTGGCATGTCGGCCGAGTTACCAAGCGTCCTCGAGATGTTGCCCATCAGGTCGGGAACTTTGCCCGTCACCTGGTGCGGCTGGCCCGTAATCGACGGGTCGACGTCGCGTGGGTGCTCAGCGTCCATGCTCGGTCCGTGGGCCTTTGTTGCGTAGAAGGTGATCCTCTCGGATGTCCCAGGTCTCGCGGGCCGTTAATTCCTTTGTACTCCAGCGGTACGACAAGCGGAACCCCTGACCGCACTTTTTACGTTCATTCTCAAGTGCGGGCAAAGGCGGCGGTGCTGCGGCGCCGGTTGGCGTACCAGACGAGGCCGGCGGTGGCCGCCGCCGCTCCCACCGCCGCCGCCGCGAGGAGTGCGGGGCGCGCGGGCATCGTGAAGCCCGGGATGCGCTGTTTCAGTCGTACCGGGCGGTTGAAGACGAGAGTCGGCCACCCGCGTGAGGAGGCCTCACGGCGCAGCGCCCGGTCGGGGTTGACCGCGTACGGGTGCCCCACGGCCTCCAGCATCGGGACGTCGGTGACGGAGTCGCTGTAGGCGTAGCAGCGTTCGAGGTCGTACCCCTCGGACGCGGCGAGCTCCTTCACCGCCTCGGCCTTGGTGGGTCCGTACGCGTAGTACTCCACCTCGCCGGTGAAGCAGCCGTCCTCGCCGACCACCATCCGCGTCGCCACCACACGATCGGCGCCCAGCAACTCGCCGATCGGCTCGACGACCTCGGCGCCCGAACTCGAGACGATGACGACGTCGCGTCCGGCGGTGTGGTGCTCCTCGATCAGGGAGGCCGCCTCGTCGTAGATGATCGGGTCGATCAGATCGTGCAGGGTCTCGGCGACGATCTCCTTCACCTGCTGCACGTTCCAGCCCTTGCAGAGCGCGGACAGGTACTTGCGCATCCGCTCCATCTGGTCGTGGTCGGCGCCGCCCGAGAGGAAGACGAACTGGGTGTACGCCGTTCTGAGCACGGCGCGGCGGTTGATCAGTCCGCCGTGGTAGAAGGACTTGCTGAAGGTCAGCGCCGACGACTTCGCAATGACCGTCTTGTCCAGGTCAAAGAAGGCTGCTGTGCGCGGCAAGGAGTGGTTTTCCACGACGCAGAGCATATGCGCCCTCCATTCGGCGTAAGGTGGGGCGCGTGGGTTTGCCTGAGAAGGCTCTCGGGTACACCATGGAAGTCACGGATCGTTCGCGACCGTGCTAACCCGGTCCGACTCCTCCCCCCCCGAGTCGGCCGTGGGGACGACCCCCGCTCTCCCCCCCGGCGGGGGTCGTCGCATGTCCGGACGCATTTTCGCCTTCTGCTGCTGGTCGTCCTCACCTACGTATGCCTGGAACGGGTCACTCCGCCACTCTCCGCCTTCCGTCACTCTGCGTGATTGTTGCGCTGCGCTGTGGAAGTCATGCCGGAAGTCACCGGTATGGGCTAACGGGATATTCACAAGCGGTGAGTTGTCCACAGTTTTGGAGCAAGATCCACACGATTTTCCGCTGCCCCGCACGGTGATTACGTCCGCGAAGTTCACGGGCCGAAGGAATCACCGATCCCGCATCGATCCCGCCTCCGACGGGAGCGGTGCGGCCAGACACGCGGGGCCGGTCGGCCGGCTTCCGCGGGAGGCGCCGCGGCAGCGCGGCGAAAGGGGGAGACATCGTGGTGCGACACAGCACGTCCGGCGCGTTCGGCAGGAACGCCCCACCGGGCGCGGCCGGGGCCACCGGCGGGGACGGGGTGCCGCCCGCCGAGCACCGGACGGGACCCTTGATCATCACGGAGGATCCACCGCTCCTGGACGACCTGCTGAGACTGTGCGCCGCCGCCGGCGCCGAGCCGCAGGTCCACCACGCGGTGCCTGAGGACGGAGGCGGCTGGGAAGCGGCCCCGCTGGTCCTGGTCGGCGATGATGCGGCCGCCCGGTGTCTGGGGGCCACCCGCAGACGCGGTGTGCTCCTCGTCGGGCGCGACCAGGACGATCCACAGGTGTGGCGCCGGGCTGTGGAGATCGGCGCCGACTGTGTGCTGCGGCTTCCCGACGCCGAGGGCTGGCTCGTCGACAGGATCGCCGATGTCGCGGAGGGCGTGGGGCGGCCCGCGCTGACCGTCGGTGTGCTCGGCGGGCGGGGCGGGGCCGGTGCGTCCACGCTGGCCTGCGCACTCGCCGTGACCGCGGCGCGTGAGGGCAGGCGCACGATGCTCGTCGACGGGGATCCGCTCGGCGGCGGCCTTGACGTCCTTCTCGGCGGAGAGCAGCAGGAAGGCCGACGCTGGCCCGACTTCGCGGCGTCCAGAGGCCGGGTCGCCGGTGGCGCGCTGGAGGAGTCGCTGCCATCGGTGCACGGACTGCGGGTGCTCAGCTGGGACCGGGGCGAGTCGGTGACGATTCCGCCGGAGGCCATGCGGTCGGTCCTGGCAGCGGCGCGCAGACGCGGTGGAGTCGTCGTCGTGGATCTGCCCCGTCGGGTCGACGAAGGGACGGCGGAGGCGCTGGCGCAGCTGGACGTCGGACTCCTCGTGGTGCCGGGCGACCTGCGTGCGGTGGCCGCCGCACAGCGGGTCGCGTCGACCGTCCGCATGGTGCTGGGCGATCTGCGGCTCGTCGTCCGAGGGCCGTGGGGCCCGGGGCTGGACGAGCGGTGGATGGCGGAGGCGCTGAAACTGCAGCTGGCCGGCGAACTCCCTCTGGAGGCCGGACTGACCGCCGATCTCGAGGCGGGAGTTCCGCCGGGCGCGGGAGAGCGGGACCCGCTGGCCAGGTTCTGTTCCGCCTTCTGGGCACGGGCGCTCAGCGGTGGAGGTGCGGCGTGACGTCGGTACTTCTGGAAGCGGTACGGCAACGGCTTGCCGAGAGCGGGGCCGAGCCCACTCCGGCCAGGGTGGCCGCGGCGCTTCGGGCGCAGGGACGGCTGCTCGGCGACGCGGAGGTCCTCGGCGCCGCCGAGGAACTGCGCTGCGAGCTGGTCGGCACCGGGCCCCTGGAGCCACTCCTCGCCGACCCAGCCGTGACCGATGTGCTGGTCTCGGCGCCCGACCGGGTGTGGGTCGACCGGGGCTGCGGACTCCGGCTCACGGAGGTGTGCTTCCCCGACGCGGCAGCGGTGCGTCGGCTGGCGCAACGGCTCGCGGCGGTGGCGGGAAGGCGACTGGACGACGCCCGCCCCTGGGTGGACGCCAGGCTGCCCGACGGCACGCGAATGCACGCGGTGTTGCCTCCCGTGGCTGTCGGATCCACCTGTCTGTCGCTGAGGGTGGTCCGGCCGAGGGCCTTCTCGCTGCACGAGCTGATGGCGGCCGGCACGGTACCGCCGGGCGGCGACCGGCTGTTCACTGCAATGATCGAGGCCAGGGTCTCGTATCTGATCAGCGGTGGCACCGGATCCGGCAAGACGACGCTGCTGTCCACTCTGCTGGGACTGGTGGGCGAGCACGAGCGCATCGTGCTCGCGGAGGACTCCGCCGAACTGCGTCCCGACCATCCGCACGTCGTGCGCCTGGAATCCCGCCCGGCCAACCAGGAGGGCGCGGGTCTGGTCACTCTTCGCGACCTGGTGCGGCAGGCGCTTCGCATGCGTCCGGACCGGCTGGTCGTCGGGGAGGTGCGCGGTTCCGAGGTGACCGATCTGCTGGCGGCGTTGAACACCGGACACGACGGCGGTTGCGGAACCGTGCACGCCAACACGGCCGCGGACGTCCCCGCGCGGCTCGAGGCCCTCGGGACGGCCGCCGGTCTCGACCGGGCCGCGCTGCACAGCCAGTTGGCCGCCGCATTGTCGGTCGTGGTGCATCTCGTACGGCGGCGGGACGGCGGACGCCGGGTTGCCGAGGTCCACGTGCTGGAGCGGGACGCGGCCGGGCTCGTGCTCACCGTGCCGGCGCTGCGGTGGGGCGCGGCGCACTTCGTCCGTGAACGAGGCTGGGAGCGACTGCGGTCCCTGATCGGCGGTCCTCGATGACGACGGCGACGATGTATGCGGTGGTGTGCGCCGGAGCTGCCGCCTGCCTGACGGTCGGCCGGGACGAAGGGCTGCGAAGGGCGCGGCTGGTGCTGGCGTCCGGCGGCGCCGTGCGACCGGACACCCGATGGCCCTGGGAACGCTGGCGGCGCCCCTTGGACCGGTTTCGGCGCGAATGGCTGTGCCTGCCGGCGGGCGCTTTCCTGGCTGTGCTGGGCGAGTCGGTGCTGCCGCTCCTGGCGGGTGCGGTGGCTGTCCCCCTGCTGGGGCGGCGGCTGAGGGCATCCGAGCACGGAAGGACGAGGGACGGCAGGGCCGGCGCGGTGATCGCTCTGTGCGGCGTTGCCGCGGGCGAGTTGAGGGCCGGTAGCCAGCCGGGACAGGCACTGCTGACCGCGGGCCGGGCCACCGGAGCGCTGGGTGCCGCGGAGGCGGCGGTGCTGGCGGCCGCCCGGTTCGGCGGGGACGTGCCGGCGGAGCTGAGGCGTGCGTCCGGTGAACCGGGTGCGGAGGGACTCGCCGGGCTGGCCGCCTGCTGGCTCGTCGCCGTGGACAGCGGGGCGGGTCTGGCGACGGGAATCGACCGGCTCGAGGCCGCCCTCAGGGCCGAGCAGGAACAACGGGACTCGTTGACGGCGCAGTTGGCCGGGGCGTGGTCGACTGTGGTGGTGCTGGCGCTGCTCCCGGCGATCGGGCTGGCACTGGGCTGGGCGCTCGGCGCCGATCCCCTGCGCGTCCTGCTGCACAGCCCCGCGGGGCTGTGCTGTCTGCTGGTCGGCGGACTGCTGGAGGCCGTCGGGCTGTACTGGGCGACGCGCATCGTACGGGCGGGGAGCGGCCGTGAGCGATGAGTTCATCAGGAGCCTGGGCATCGCCGTTCCGCTGGCCGCGGTGGCGGCCTGGAGGGTGAGAGGGCGGCTGCGTCGCCGACAGGCGCTCAGGCGGCTCCACGCACTCCTGGGGCCGGGCTCCGTGCGGCACGGGACGTTGCGTCGTCGGCGCCCTGTACGCGCACCGGCCTGGGCGGGTCCGTGGATGGTCCCGGTCGTGGCGGTGGTCACAGGCTGGGTCATCGCGGGGGGCGTCGCCGGGTGTCTGCTGGGACTCGCCGGAGCGTACGGCCTCCGGAGGTGGCAGCGGGGCCGCGCACGCGACAGGGCGGCGGGCGCCTCGGAGAGGACTGCGTCCGATCAACTGCCGCTCGCCGCGGACTTGCTGGCCGCCTGTGTCTCGGCGGGAGCCGGGCCGCGCGAGGCGGCGCTCGCAGTCGGCCAGTCGCTCGGCGGGCCGGTCGGGGAGCGACTGGCACAGACCGCGGCCGAGCTTCGGCTGGGAAGCGAACCGTCCCGCGCCTGGGGGAGGTTCGGGGAGATTCCGGGGGCGGCGAGGCTCGCCCGCTGTCTGGAGCAGGCGTCCGCGACGGGAGCTCCTGCTGCGGAACCGGTCGCCCGGCTGGCTGCGGGGCTCCGGGCCGAGAAGGCCCGCATCGCGGCTTCCCGGGCGCAGCGCGCCCAGGTACTGATCACGGCACCGGTGGGGCTCTGCTTTCTGCCCGCCTTCCTCGCGATCGGGGTGGCCCCCGTCGTGATCGGCCTCGCCACGGGGCTGCTGCACGGCAACGGAGGCAACTGACCCGGCGGTGCACCGGATCAGCGCATGACCGGAACATCGGCGGCACTCGGAAGCGGCACCAGCGGCGCTGGTGCAGCGAACAGCACCAACACCAACACCAACAGCACCAACACCATTCGGAATCGAGGGGATCGACATGAGCGTGACCGATGTGAAGACCCAGGGAGCGGTACTGACCGGGGTGGGCTCCGCGAACTTCGCACGCACCAGGGCCGCGTCTCGGGCCAGCGAAATCCTCACCAGGGCGCGTGACCGGCTGTCGGGCCGACTCCCTCGGGGCGATGCCGGAATGACGACATCGGAGTACGCGATGGGCACGATCGCGGCATGCGCCTTCGCAGCGGCTCTCTATCAGGTGATCACCAGCGACACGGTCTCCACGGCACTCGAATCGATCATCGGGAAGGCGCTCAATGGGCAGTTCTGACACCTCCGGGGCCTCCTACACCGCGACGTCCGTGCTTCGGCCCTCCTGCCGTGAGGCCGACCGGGGATCCGTCACGGCAGAGGCCGCGGTGGCCGTGCCCGCCCTGGTGGTGTTCACGATGGCGCTCGTCTGGGCGCTGATGGCGGCGTCGGCGCAGATCCAGTGCGTGGACGCAGCCAGGGCGGGCGCTCGGGCGGCCGCCCGTTCGGAGACGGAGGCCGCGGCCCTCTCCGCCGCCCGTTCGGCGGCACCGGCCGGCTCGAAGATCTCCTTGGGCAGGGACGGGGACCTCTGGCGGGTGCGGGTCGAGGCGGCGAGCCCCGGTCCCGGGACAGCGGCCCTCACCCTGACGGCCGAAGCCGTCGCTCTCGCGGAGGACGCGGTGAGGGGCGGTGAACCATGAGGAGTCGCGACAGGGGCTCGGCGACCGTCTGGGTGGCCATGGCGGCGTGCGCGATGTGCGCGGTCTTCGCCGTGGTGCTCGCCCTGGGGCAGGCGGTCGTCGCCCGTCACCGTGCGGGCGCCGCCGCCGACCTTGCGGCGCTCGCCGCGGCCGACCGGGCGCTGGCAGGCGCCGGACCGGCGTGCGCCTGGGCGGCACGCGTGGCCCGGGCACAGGGGGCGGTGGTCGTGCGGTGCGCGGTTGCCGGTGAGATCGCCGACGTGACGGCCGGAGCCGCCCTCGGCCCGTACCGGCCCGAGGTCAGATCCCGGGCGGGCCCGCCGGCCCCGTTTCGCCCGCCGGCGTCCGCTCCGTCGGCCCCGGCCCGCTCGTAGGGCCCTCGCAGTCTGCGGGACGACCCGTCCGGCTCTTCGGACTCGCCAAGCCCGCCTGACCCGTTCCGCCCGTGCGGAGGCGTCGGGGCGGCCCGGCCGGACCCGCCCGTTCGGTGGGCTCGCTCCGGGCGGCCGGCGCGCTCCGCCGGGGCCGGCGAGATCCGTCAGGCCTCGGGGGCTTCCGGTAGGTCCCGGCGTTCCGGCTTCGCCGGGGCGCCCGGGGCCGGGTCCTGCGCGCTGGCCGGCCCACCCTGACGGCCCGGTGGCCCCCCGGTCGACTCCGCTTCCCGGCCCGGGGCCCGTCGGGAGTCCGGGGAGCCGGCACCGGGAGCGCCCGGGGCATCCCTCAGGAGGACGGTGAGCAGGCGGACGGCGGCGCGCTTGTGGAGCGGGTCGTTGCCGTTGCCGCACTTGGGGGACTGGATGCAGGACGGACAGCCCGCCTCGCACTCGCAGGAGGCGATGGCCGCCAGGGTCGCGCCGAGCCACTCACGGGCGGTGTGGAAGGCCCGCTCGGCGAAACCCGCACCACCGGGGTGTCCGTCGTAGACGAAGACCGTCGGCAGCAGGGTGTCCGGGTGCAGCGGTACGGAGACCCCGCCGATGTCCCAGCGGTCGCAGGTGGCGAAGAGCGGGAGGAGCCCGATCGAAGCGTGCTCGGCGGCGTGGAGCGCCCCGCCCAGCTGCTCCGGGTTCACCCGGGCGGAGTCCAGCTGGTCCTCGGTCACGGTCCACCACACGGCACGGGTGCGCAGGGTGCGCGGCGGCAGGTCGAGCTTGGTCTCGCCGAGCACCTCACCGGTGATCAGCCTCCGGCGCAGGAAGGAGACGACCTGGTTGGTGACCTCGACGGAGCCGTAGCAGAGACGGCCGGCGCCCCATGGGATCTCGGTGTCGGTCTCGAGGACGGAGATGGAGGTGGTGTCCCGGGCGGTGGTGGAGTAGGGCGGGTTCGCCTCCTCGACGAGGGCGACGGAGTCGTCCAGGTCCAGTCGCTTCACCAGGTACGTACGACCCTGGTGGAGATGCACGGCGCCGTCGTGGACGGCGGTGTGGGCCGCCGGTTCGTCGACCGTGCCGAGCAGGCGGCCGGTGGCGGCCTCGACGATCTGCACGGGCCGTCCGCCTTCGCCACGGATGTCGGTGAGGTCGGCTGCCCGCTCCCGGCGGGTCCAGTACCAGCCGGCGGTGCGTCTGCGCAGCAGCCCCGCGCTCTCCAGCTGCGGCAGCAGCCCGGGGACGGCCGGGCCGAACAGCTCCAGGTCCCGCTCCGTCAGGGGCAGCTCCGCAGCGGCCGCGCAGAGGTGCGGTGCCAGGACGTAGGGGTTGTCCGGGTCGAGGACGGTCGACTCCACGGGCTGCCGGAACAGCGCCTCGGGATGGTGGACGAGGAAGGTGTCCAGCGGGTCGTCGCGGGCGACCAGCACCGCGAGGGCACCCTGTCCCGAGCGGCCGGCGCGGCCCGCCTGCTGCCAGAGCGAGGCGCGGGTACCGGGGTAGCCGGAGATCAGGACCGCGTCCAGGCCGGACACGTCGACGCCCAGTTCCAGGGCGGTGGTGGCGGCCAGCCCGAGCAGTTCGCCCGAGTGCAGGGCACGCTCCAGGGCGCGACGTTCCTCGGGCAGGTAACCGCCCCGGTACGCGGCGACACGCCGTGCGAGGGCCCGGTCCACCTCGGCGAGGCGCTGCTGGCTGATGACCGAGATCAGCTCGGCGCCACGCCGCGAGCGCACGAAGGCGACCGTGCGGACGCCCTGGACGGTCAGGTCGGTCAGGAGGTCCGCTGTCTCCGCAGTGGCCGTACGGCGGACGGGGGCCCCCTTCTCGCCGTGCAGCTCGGTGAGCGGCGGCTCCCAGAGCGCGAAGACGAGCTCACCGCGGGGCGAGGCGTCGTCCGAGACCTCGGTGACGGGAAGGCCGGTCAGACGGCCGGCGGCGACGGCGGGGTCGGCGGCCGTAGCCGAGGCCAGGAGGAACACCGGATGCGCGTCGTAGCGGGCGCACACCCGGCGCAGCCGGCGGAGCACCTGGGCGACGTGGGACCCGAAGACCCCGCGGTAGGTGTGGCACTCGTCGATCACGACGTAGCGCAGGGAACGCAGGAAGGAGGACCAGCGGGGATGTGACGGGAGTATGCCCCGGTGCAGCATGTCCGGGTTGGTCAGGACGTAGTTCGCGTACTGGCGGACCCACTCCCGCTCCTCGACGGGGGTGTCACCGTCGTACACGGCCGGTCGCACCCGGTTGCCGAGTGGCGACGCGAGCTCCTTCACGGCGCGGCGCTGGTCGGCGGCGAGGGCCTTCGTCGGAGCCAGGTAGAGGGCGGTGGTGCCCCGTCCGTTGGGCGCCTCCGAGCCGTCCAGCAGGGTGCTGAGGACCGGCGCGAGGTAGGCGAGCGACTTGCCGGACGCGGTTCCGGTGGCGATCACGACCGACTCGCCGTCCAGGGCGTGCTCGGCGGCGGCCGCCTGGTGGGCCCAGGGGTGTTCGATTCCGGCCTGCTGGATGGCGTTGATCACTTCCGCGCGGATACGGTGCGGCCAGACTGCATGGCGGCCGGGCCTGGGGGGCAAGTGCTCCGTATGAGTGATGCGCGCAGCCCGGCCCGCCCCTGCGGTGAGCCGGTCGAGGACCGTACCGGGGGAGGGGCTGGTTTCCCCGCTCTCGGCGGGGCGTCTGGGTCGGTGATTCATGGCCATCGGGACCGAGTGTGTCACCGGCGTGACGGACAATGGTCCCAAGGCGTCGTGCATGGCTGCTGGTAAGTGATTGAATGCCATCGCGGCTGGCGATCCGTCCCCTGGCTCCGCCGGGGAGACCGAGGGGCGACCGCTCGATAGCAAGGTGCTGGAGGATCCGTGGACCTGTCCCTGTCGACTCGCAATGTGTCCGGCCCTGGCGGCGACCGCACGGTCGTCGAGGTCGGTGGCGAGATTGATGTGTATACCGCGCCCAAGCTGCGCGAGCAGTTGGTCGAGTTGGTGAACGACGGCAGCTACCACCTGGTTGTCGACATGGAGGGCGTGGACTTCCTCGACTCGACCGGCCTCGGCGTGCTCGTGGGCGGTCTGAAGCGCGTACGTGCGCATGAAGGCTCGCTGCGCCTGGTCTGCAACCAGGAGCGCATTCTCAAGATCTTCCGGATCACTGGTCTGACCAAGGTGTTCCCCATCCACACCACGGTCGACGAGGCCGTCGCGGCGACCGACTGAGTCGCCGCGGGGGTTCCCCGGGGGCTCCGACGTGTTCGGAGGCTCCGGGGAGTCCGGAGGAAGGCCAGGGTGCCGGGCGTCGGCCCGGTGCCCTCGAGAAGCACGCTCGCACGCTCGTACGTCGAGGGGGACCGCATGGCCACCGTTGAACTCCGCTTCAGTGCTCAGCCCGAGCACGTCAGGACGGCCCGCCTCGTGGCAGCGGCCGTAGCGCGGCGGGCAGGGGTGGACGAGGCGGTGCTGGACGAGGTCAGGCTCGCCGTCGGCGAGGCGTGCAGTCGTGCCGTCGGGCTGCACCGCAGTCATGGCGTCACGGCTCCCGTGCGCGTCCTGCTCACCGAGGAGGAGAAGTCCTTCTCGATCGAGGTCGGCGACGAGGTGCCCGTGTCCGGCGTCCCCTCGGGAGCCGAGGCCGGGAAGCACGGCTCCGGTTCCGGTGACGACCACGAGGATGCCGACGGGCGGGACCAGATGGGGCTCGCGGTGATCAGCGGTCTCGTCGACGACGTGGCGGTGACGACGGGCGAGCACGGAGGTGTCATCCGGATGACCTGGCCGACGAATCCGGCCACGATCGTGTCATGACCCGATGACCGCCCCTGGCGCGCCGCGCTGACGGCGGCATCCGCGCCCACCTTACTGAGAGGCCCTGCTGAGCAGGGCCTTTTTCATTTCCCTAGATCATTGATCAAGTGTCAATGCTTTTGCCCCATTACCGCTTTCGGGGGCAATCCCGAGGCGCGATCATTTGCTGAGGAGCGGACGAAGGTCAATTCCATTTGTCGCGCACTGTTTTGATCAGGTTCCGCTCCCTACAATCCGTCCACATCTTGAGCTCTGAACGTCAAGGAGGACGAATGGCGGGGCTCTTCAACCCAACCCTGACCGAACCCACTACCCTTGCAGCCGCAGTACTCACCGATGACAACAGAATGATCGTAATTGTCATCGCGGTCGTCGCGATCGCGGCGCTGGTCGTCGCCCAGTTGCTGGTGCGTCAAGTGCTGGCAGCCGGTGAAGGCACCGAGTCCATGAAGAAGATCGCGGCAGCCGTTCAGGAAGGCGCAAACGCCTATCTGGCCCGGCAGTTGCGCACTCTCGGCATCTTTGCCGTGATCGTCTTCTTCCTGCTGATGCTTCTGCCGGCGGACGACTGGTCGCAGAGACTGGGACGTTCGGTCTTCTTCCTGGTGGGTGCGCTGTTCTCAGCCGCCACCGGATACATCGGCATGCGCCTCGCGGTACGCGCGAATGTGCGCGTGGCCGCGGCGGCGCGTGAGGCGACCCCGGCTGAAGGCGAGCCGGCGAAGGATCTGACGGCCGTCGCGCACAAGGCAATGAAGATCGCCTTCCGCACCGGCGGTGTGGTGGGCATGTTCACGGTGGGCCTCGGCCTGCTCGGTGCCTCCTGCGTCGTCCTCGTCTACGCCGCGGACGCCCCCAAGGTCCTGGAGGGCTTCGGCCTCGGCGCCGCTCTGATCGCCATGTTCATGCGTGTCGGTGGCGGCATCTTCACCAAGGCCGCGGACGTCGGAGCGGACCTCGTCGGCAAGGTCGAGCAGGGTATCCCCGAGGACGACCCGCGCAACGCCGCGACCATCGCGGACAACGTCGGTGACAACGTGGGCGACTGCGCCGGCATGGCCGCCGACCTCTTCGAGTCGTACGCCGTCACGCTCGTCGCCGCCCTCATCCTGGGCAAGGCCGCCTTCGGCGATCTGGGGTTGGCCTTCCCGCTGATCGTTCCGGCGATCGGCGTGGTCACCGCGATGATCGGTATCTTCGCGGTCGCCCCGCGGCGCGCCGACCGCAGCGGGATGTCCGCCATCAACCGCGGCTTCTTCATCTCCGCGGTGATCTCGCTGGCCCTGGTGGCCGCGGCGGTGTTCGCCTACCTGCCGTCGTCGTACGCCGAGCTGAGCGGAGTCACCGAGCCCGCGATCAGGGGCCACGAGGGAGACCCGCGCATCCTCGCGCTGGTCGCCGTCGCCATCGGCATCGTGCTGGCCGCCCTGATCCAGCAGCTGACCGGGTACTTCACCGAGACCACCCGCCGCCCGGTACGCGACATCGGCAAGTCGTCGCTCACCGGTCCGGCCACCGTCGTCCTCGCCGGCATCTCCATCGGTCTGGAATCCGCCGTCTACACCGCGCTGTTGATCGGCCTCGGCGTGTACGGGGCATTCCTGCTCGGCGGTACGTCGATCATGCTCGCGCTGTTCGCCGTGGCCCTCGCCGGTACCGGACTCCTCACCACCGTCGGTGTCATCGTCGCGATGGACACCTTCGGGCCGGTCTCGGACAACGCCCAGGGCATCGCGGAGATGTCCGGTGACGTCGAGGGTGCCGGGGCGCAGGTCCTCACCGACCTGGACGCCGTCGGCAACACCACCAAGGCGATCACCAAGGGCATTGCCATCGCGACGGCCGTGCTCGCGGCGGCCGCGCTCTTCGGCTCGTACCGGGACGCGATCGCCACCGCGGTCGCGGAGGTGAGCGCCAAGGCCGGGGAGATGGGCCTGAGTCTGGACATCTCCCAGCCCAACAACCTGGTGGGTCTGGTCCTCGGCTCCGCTGTCGTCTTCCTGTTCTCCGGGCTGGCGATCAACGCCGTGTCCCGGTCCGCCGGTTCCGTGGTCTTCGAGGTGCGGCGGCAGTTCCGCGAGCACCCCGGGATCATGGACTACAGCGAGAAGCCGGAGTACGGACGCGTCGTCGACATCTGCACCAAGGACGCCCTGCGCGAGCTGGCCACACCGGGTCTGCTCGCCGTCATGGCGCCCATCGCGGTCGGCTTCACGCTCGGCGTCGGAGCCCTCGGTTCGTACCTCGCCGGCGCGATCGGCACGGGCACCCTCATGGCCGTCTTCCTCGCCAACTCCGGTGGCGCGTGGGACAACGCCAAGAAGCTCGTCGAGGACGGGCACCACGGCGGAAAGGGCAGTGAGGCGCACGCGGCGACGGTGATCGGTGACACGGTCGGCGATCCGTTCAAGGACACCGCGGGCCCGGCGATCAACCCGTTGCTGAAGGTGATGAACCTCGTGGCGCTGCTCATCGCGCCCGCGGTCGTGCAGTTCAGTTACGGCGACGACGCCAACGCCGGCGTGCGGGCGGTGATCGCGACCCTGGCGATCCTGGTCATCGTCGGCGCGGTGTACATCTCGAAGAGGCGGTCGGTCGCGGTGGGTGACGAAGACAACGCCGCCGAGCGGTCGTCGAAGTCACCGGACCCGGCGGTCGTTTCGCAGTAGAGCTCTCACCTGGACGAAACACCTGCTCACAGCACGGGCGGGCATCGTGGTCGACCACGATGCCCGCCCGTTCGCCCACCCGGGCGCAGGTCGGGAGCGGAGACGGCGGTGAGCCTTGTCTCTCCTGGGGCAAATAATTGCATATCGGAATAAGCCAGACATTTGACACGGGATTGTTGTGCGGAGGCCGTGTATGTTCCGGGGCCGAGAGCCTTGGAAGGGACCGATCCGGTGAAGGTGAACAAGAAGCTCGCGGCCGCCGTGTCCGGCGGTGCGGTGCTGGTGCTCGCGCTGACGGGCTGCAGTGGAGAAGGCGACAGCGACAAGGTGGACGCGTGGGCGAAGAGCGTCTGCGACAAGGCGCGGCCGCAGATCCAGAAGCGGACCGACGCCCAGCAGGCGATCATCTCGACCTCCGTGGACGGCAAGCCCGCCGACATACAGGCGGCCGACTCCAAGGCATTCCAGGACATCGCCGACGCCAACAAGGCGCTGGCCTCCGCGGTGCAGGCCGCCGGTTCCCCGCCCGGTGAGGGCCAGGAGCAGCTCCGGCAGGACGCGGTCAAGGAGCTCAACGCGACCGCGACGGCGTACCTCGACCTCAAGAAGAAGGTCGACGCGCTCGACCCGAAGAACCAGCAGAAGTTCGCGGACGGCCTGCAGGATGTCGCGAACGGGCTGAAGAAGATCCAGAAGATGGACCAGGTCGCCCTCGGCAAGCTGCAGTCCGGCGATCTGGGCCGGGCGATGGGGAAGCAGAAGGGCTGCCAGCGGGCGAAGCCGTCGGCGACCGCTCCCGCAGGCACGGGCGACGGCGCCTCCGAGCCCGGCAGCAAGCCGTCGAACGCGGCCGGCCCGTCGAAGTCGGCCGGATCCGCCGGGCCCGAGGCGTCCAAGGGGACGTCCGAGTAGTCGAGCCGGTGCCGCGGCCGACGGACGAACCCCCTGGCACTGTTTCCGGTGCCCTGCCACGCCGGTGATCCGCCTTTCCGTCGGCCGGCCGCGCCGGGGCGGGCCGCGGTACGACACGGTCCAGCGGGGCTGGAGCGCCGTGGTCCTCGACGGCGTCCCCCGCGTGACCCCCGTTCCGTGACCCCCGTTCCGCGACCCCCGCTCCGCGAAGCCGGCTGCTGCAACCCAACCGTGTACTGAACCGGATGGGCTCGCGGTCGCTCGGGTGCGCGTGGCAGCGGCGGCGAAGGCGGAGTGCCGCGGGTGAGAATGGGTGGGTGAGTACGACCAGCCTTGCCGCAGGCCTTCCCGCTCCCGACCAGTCCGCCCGGCTCCGCGACGCCCTGCTCGCCGCCGACTTCACCGCCGACGGGCTGCTCGAACTGCTCGGCGCGCCCGCCTACAGCGCCCTCGCCCGCAGCGAGACCGTCCCGGCCCTGCGCGCCACGCGCGGCGCGTCCCCGCTGGAGACGCTCGTACGGCTCTTCCTGCTGCAGCACCCGGTGGCACCCGAGCGTGTCCGGGAGGCGCTGCCTCTGGACGTGGCGTTCGCAGACGGCTGGGTGGCCGAGTCCGCCGACGGCGTCCGGGCGACGGTGGACATCCGCCCTTACGGCGGGCCCGAGGGGCAGGACTGGTACATCGTCTCCGACCTCGGCTGCGCGGTGGGCGGGGCCGGCGGCGCGAGCGGCCGTGACGAGGGCGTCGTCCTCGGTGTCGGCGGCGCTTCCACCACCCTCGCCGGCATCACGGTCCGCACTCCGGTGTCCTCCGCCCTCGACCTCGGTACCGGCTCCGGCATCCAGGCCCTTCACGCCACCCAGCACGCCACCCGGGTCACGGCCACCGACCTCAATCCACGGGCCCTGGCCTTCACCCGCCTCACCCTGGCGCTGTCCGGCGCTCCCGAGGCGGATCTGCGCGAGGGCTCCCTCTTCGCGCCGGTCGGGTCGGAGACGTTCGACCTGATCGTGTCGAACCCGCCGTTCGTCATCTCGCCGGGTGCCCGGCTCACGTACCGGGACGGCGGGATGGGCGGGGACGATCTGTGCCGCTCGCTCGTCCAGCAGGCCGGGGACCGTCTGAACCAAGGGGGGTTCGCGCAGTTCCTCGCAAACTGGCAGCACGTGGAGGGGGAGGAGTGGCAGGAGCGGGTGCGCTCCTGGGTGCCGCGGGGCTGCGACGCCTGGATCGTTCAGCGCGAGGTGCAGGACGTGACCCAGTACTCCGAGCTGTGGCTCAGGGACAGCGGTGACCACCGCACCGCTCCCGACGCCTACGCGGCGCGGTACGCCGAGTGGCTCGACGAGTTCGAGGCGCGCGGGACCAAGGCGGTCGGCTTCGGCTGGATCACCCTCCGGAAGACGGACTCAAACCGGCCGTCGGTCGTCGTCGAGGAGTGGCCCCACCCGGTCGAGCAGCCGCTCGGCGAAGCCGTGCGGGCCCACTTCGCCCGACAGGACTATCTGCGCACGCACGACGACGCGGCGCTGCTCGCCGACCACTTCGTGCTCGTGGACGAGGTGGTGCAGGAGCAGGTCGGGATGCCCGGCGCCGAGGACCCCGAGCACGTCGTGCTGCGTCAGAGCCGCGGTATGCGGCGGGCCACGAAGGTGGACACGGTCGGTGCAGGCTTCGCCGGGGTCTGCGACGGCACGCTGAGCGCGGGCAGGATCCTCGACGCCATCGCCCAGCTGGTCGGCGAGGATCCGGTGCTGCTGCGCGACCGCACGCCCGAGGCGATCAGGCTGCTGGTGCAGGAGGGCTTCCTGGAGCCCGCCGCTCCACGCGGCTGAGCCACGCGCCGGGGGCCCGGACGTCCGCAGCGGTCCGCGCCGGCGCACGAGGTGCCGGGGCCTTCCGTGCGCCGCCCGGCCGCTCACCGGGGCCTCCCCGCCGGCGGAACGGCTCCTTCCTCATCTCCGTGCGGCCGCCGGACCGACGCGCTCCCGCCGTCGGCCCGGCAGGGTTCCCTCCCGTCGGCGCTCGGGCCGTCGAAGCGGCTCACTCCGTCCGCAGGGCCGGAGCGGCTCCTTCCGCTGGGCCGGGAGGCGCCCGTCAGCCATCGCTCCCGCACGAAACCGGCCATTGTGCGCATGTCTGCACGGCCTCGGGTGAGTCCGCGGCGGAACCGGCGGGTGGGCCGCTCCGGGTCCCGGCTGCCCCGGGCACCCGCCCGCCCGCCTCTCGGAAGCCATTGCTCCGGAAATCGCCCCCGGGCGGCGCCGCCCGGGTGAACCCGTGTCGCGTTCACCTGGAATTCGAGTGGGGGACGCCCGGAGGTGCGAGCCTCGGCCGCGGGGCCTCCCGGGGCAGGCCGAGAAATGGGAGACGGGTATGGAGAGCGGTCCGGCGATCTTCGCGGGAGCGGTGTTCGCGCTGTTCGGAGCCGCACTGCTGATATGGACGGGAGCGCGGGTCCGGCACCGGGCCCCGGTCGCGCACGGCGTGAATCCCGCCACGGCCGCCGCCCTCACCACGATCTTCGGCGCGGGCTTCCTGCTCGCCGGCGTCTGGTGCTTCAGCCGACTCTGACCGCCTCGCGCTCCTTGTCCGGCCCCCACTCCCCGGCGTCCGCGATGGGAGTCCGGGCGGCAGGAATGCCCGAAGTCGGGTTACCGTTCGAGTGGCCGTTGCGAGCTTTTGCCGTTTGACACGGGGGCGGGTTGTACCGTCACACTCCGCAGCGACAGCAAAGTGCAGTACGGCCGTACGCCGTACGTTGTACGCCGTACGAGCCCACCGAGCGTCGACCGGAGAGAAGAGCGAAGTTGTCCCCGACCAGCGAGACCGCACAGGGCGGCCGCCGACTCGTCATCGTCGAGTCGCCTGCCAAGGCGAAGACGATCAAGGGCTACCTCGGCCCCGGCTATGTCGTCGAGGCGAGCGTCGGGCACATCCGCGACCTCCCGAACGGTGCCGCCGAGGTCCCCGAGAAGTACACCGGTGAGGTGCGGCGGCTCGGTGTGGACGTCGAGCACGACTTCCAGCCGATCTACGTCGTCAACGCCGACAAGAAGGCTCAGGTCAGAAAGCTCAAGGAGCAGCTGGCCGACTCGGACGAGCTCTACCTCGCCACCGATGAGGACCGCGAGGGCGAGGCCATCGCCTGGCACCTGCTGGAGGTCCTCAAGCCCAAGGTCCCGGTCAAGCGGATGGTCTTCCACGAGATCACCAAGGCCGCGATCCAGGAGGCCGTCGCCAACCCGCGCGAGCTCAACAAGCGCATGGTCGACGCCCAGGAGACCCGGCGCATCCTCGACCGCCTCTACGGCTACGAGGTCTCGCCGGTCCTGTGGAAGAAGGTCATGCCGCGACTGTCCGCGGGTCGTGTCCAGTCCGTGGCCACCCGTCTCGTCGTCGAGCGGGAGCGTGAGCGCATCGCGTTCCGCTCAGCCGAGTACTGGGACCTGACCGGCACGTTCTCCACCGGCCGCGCCGGTGACGCCTCCGACCCCGCGGCCTTCACCGCGCGGCTGTCCACCGTCGACGGACGGCGCGTCGCCCAGGGCCGCGACTTCGGTCCGGACGGACGGCTCAAGTCGGACCAGGTGCTCCACCTCGACGAGGCGAACGCGCGCGCCCTGAAGGCGGCCCTCGAGAACGCCGCGTTCTCGGTCCGCTCGGTCGAGTCCAAGCCGTACCGACGCTCCCCGTACGCCCCGTTCCGTACGACGACGCTCCAGCAGGAGGCCTCGCGCAAGCTCGGCTTCGGCGCGAAGGCGACGATGCAGATCGCGCAGAAGCTGTACGAGAACGGCTTCATCACCTATATGCGTACGGACTCGACCACGCTCTCCGACACCGCCGTCACGGCGGCCCGGGCGCAGGTCACCCAGCTGTACGGCGGCGACTACCTGCCCGAGAAGCCGCGTACGTACGCCGGGAAGGTCAAGAACGCCCAGGAGGCGCACGAGGCGATCCGCCCCTCGGGCGACCGCTTCCGCACCCCGGCAGAGACCGGTCTGACCGGTGACCAGTTCCGTCTGTACGAGCTGATCTGGAAGCGGACCGTCGCCTCCCAGATGAAGGACGCGGTCGGCAACTCCGTCACCGTCAGGATCGGCGGCACCGGCTCCGACGGCCGGGACGCCGAATTCTCGGCCTCGGGCAAGACCATCACGTTCCACGGCTTCATGAAGGCGTACGTCGAGGGCGCGGACGACCCGAACGCTGAGCTGGACGACCGCGAGCGACGGCTGCCGCAGGTCGCCGAGGGCGACCGGCTCACCGCCGAGGAGATCACGGCGGACGGGCATGCGACCAAGCCCCCGGCCCGCTACACCGAGGCCAGCCTGGTCAAGGAGCTGGAAGAGCGAGAGATCGGCCGCCCGTCGACGTACGCGTCGATCATCGGCACCATCCTCGACCGCGGTTACGTGTTCAAGAAGGGCACGGCACTCGTGCCGTCCTTCCTCTCCTTCGCCGTGGTCAACCTGCTGGAGAAGCACTTCGGCCGACTCGTCGACTACGACTTCACCGCCAAGATGGAGGACGACCTCGACCGTATCGCGCGGGGCGAGGCCCAGGCGGTGCCGTGGCTGAGGCGCTTCTACTTCGGTGAGGGCACGGGGACCGGCGGGGCCGCCGAGGCCGGGAACGGCGACGGCGACCACCTCGGCGGACTCAAGGAACTCGTCACCGACCTCGGTGCGATCGACGCCCGCGAGATCTCGTCCTTCCCGGTCGGCAGCGGCATCGTGCTGCGCGTCGGCCGCTACGGACCGTACGTGGAGCGAGGCGAGAAGGACGCGGAGGGCCACCAGCGCGCCGACGTGCCGGCCGACCTCGCGCCGGACGAGCTGACCGTCGAGCTCGCCGAGGAACTGCTGGCCAAGCCGAGCGGTGACTTCGAGCTGGGCAAGGATCCCGAGACCGGCCACGAGATCGTCGCCAAGGACGGCCGCTACGGCCCGTACGTCACCGAGATCCTGCCCGAGGGCACGCCGAAGACCGGCAAGAACGCGGTCAAGCCGCGGACCGCCTCCCTCTTCAAGTCGATGGCCCTCGACACGGTGACCCTCGAGGACGCGCTCAGGCTGATGTCGCTGCCGCGCGTCGTCGGCAAGGACGCCGAAGGGGTCGAGATCACCGCCCAGAACGGCCGCTACGGTCCGTACCTGAAGAAGGGCACGGACTCCCGCTCCCTGGAGACCGAGGACCAGATCTTCAACATCACGCTCGACGAGGCGCTGGCGATCTACGCCCAGCCGAAGCAGCGTGGCCGCGCGGCCGCCAAGCCGCCGCTGAAGGAGCTGGGCACCGACCCGGTGAGCGAGCGCCCCGTCGTGGTGAAGGACGGCCGCTTCGGCCCGTACGTCACCGACGGCGAGACCAACGCCACCCTGCGGACCGGCGACAGCGTCGAGACGATCACCCCGGAGCGCGGCTACGAGCTGCTCGCCGAGAAGCGCGCCAAGGGCCCGGCGAAGAAGGCCGCCAAGAAGGCTCCCGCGAAGAAGGCGACGGCCAAGAAGACCGCGGCGAAGAAGACCACGGCCGCCAAGAAGACGACGGCTGCCAGGAAGACCACGGCGAAGAAGACGACCACGGCGAAGTCGGCCGCGAAGAAGACGACGGCCGGGAGGACCGCGGCGGCGAAGACGTCGTCCCCGGACGAGTAACGCGTAGCGGGTTCGCGAGCGGCCGCGGCTCCGGCGTCACCAGCGTCCGGCAAGAGGGCGTCCTGTGGAGGACCACGGGGCGCCCCTCCGCCGTTTCGGGCGCCGCCGCCCGTTTGTTCGGGCGGGGCCTCCGGGGAGCAATCACCTCCGGATAGGCTGGGCGAATGACGCGAGCCGAGCAGCCAACGGCCCAGAGCCCCACCTCTGAACCCGAAGCACGTGCCGCCGACGCACTGGCCGCGGACTCACGCGAGCGCGCCGTACGGTCGCTCCTGCGTGTACCCGCGCTGCGCCGGTTGTGGAGTGCGCAAGTCGTCGGCGGAATCGGTGACGCCCTCGCCCTCCTGGTGCTGGTCCTGCTGGCGCTCCAGACGGCGGTCGCCGAGGGAGCCTTCGGCGGCGGGTACCGGGGCGCCGCCTTCGCCGTCGCAGCCGTCTTCGGGATCCGGATACTCGCCACGTTCCTCTTCGGGGCCGTACTCCTCGGCCCGCTCACCGCACTGACCGCGCCGGGCGGACCGCTGGACCGCCGCTGGACCATGATCGGCGCCGACGGCATCCGTATCGCCCTGCTCGTCATCGCCCCGCTGTGGATCGACTGGACCCCGGACAGTGCTGTGGCGTACGTGCTCGCCACGGTCTTCGTCGTCGGCGTCGCCGAACGCTTCTGGACCGTCGCCCGGGAGAGCGCCGCTCCCGCGCTGCTGCCCCCGCCGCCGCTGGAAGGCGCGGCCGTACGCCCGCTGCCGGACCACCAGGACGCTCTTCGGAGGCTGTCCCTCCGCACCTCCTTCGCGGTCATTCCCGCCGCCGCCGCCGCACTGCTCGCGGCGACGCTGATCGGCAATCTGCTCGGCACCGGCGTCGAGTGGTTCACGGTGCACCAGGCCGCGCTCGGGTCGTACGTGGCGGCGGGCCTCTTCGCCGCTTCGCTCTCCGTCCTGGCCGCCGTCGAACTCCCGGGCACCCCGACGCCGCGCCCCCGTTCCCCGCTGGAGGGCCTGCGCCGCCCGTCCACCGGCAGCGGCCTCGACAAGGGCCGTACCGGCGCCGTCCCGCTGCTGGTCCTGGCCTGCGCAGCGATCGCCGGGGCTGTCGCCTCCGCATCCGCCGTGTCCGTCCTGCACGCACGTGACCTGGGCGGCGGCCCGGCCGCGTTCGCCTTGTTCGTGCTCGCCCTGACCGGGGGCACGGTGCTCGGTGTCCGAGGCGCCCCGAGCGTGCTGCCCGCACTGTCCCGCCGCAGGCTCCTCGCGCTGGTGATCGCCGTCAGCGGCGTGGCGCTGCTGGCGATGGGGCTCGTCCCGGACACGGCGACGGTGCTGTTCCTCGCGGTCCTCGCCGGCGGTTCGGCAGGCGTCGCCGCGCATACCGGGCACGCGCTGATCGACCAGGAGACCGAGGAGTTCCGGCGGCCGAGGATCACCGAGCACCTGCAGGCCGTCGTCCGGGTCGCCATCGGGTTCGGCGCGGTCGGCGCCCCGATGCTCGCCGCCGCCATCGGTCCGCACCGCCTGGCCAGCGGGGAGTTCGTGTTCGCTCACGGCGGCGCCGCCTTCACACTGATGCTGGTCGGCGCACTGCTGCTGCCCGTGGCCGTGATCGTCCTCGCCAGGACCGACGACCGGTCCGGCGTGCCGCTGCGCCGCGATCTGGCCGACGCGGTCCGCCGCGGTGCGGACCCCGCCCAGGCACCCGCGGCCACCGGCTTCTTCATCGCCGTCGAGGGCGGCGACGGTGCCGGAAAGTCCACGCAGGTCGAGGCGCTCGCGGAGTGGATCCGCGCCAAGGGGCACGAGGTCGTCGTCACCCGCGAACCCGGCGCCACGCCCGTCGGCAAGCGGCTGCGCTCCATCCTGCTCGACGTCTCGTCGGCCGGGCTGTCCCACCGAGCCGAGGCCCTCCTGTACGCCGCCGACCGCGCCGAGCACGTCGACACCGTCGTCCGACCCGCGCTCGAGCGCGGAGCCGTCGTCGTCTCGGACCGCTACATCGACTCGTCCGTGGCCTACCAGGGAGCGGGCCGCGACCTCTCCCCGACCGAGATCGCCCGGATCTCGCGTTGGGCGACGGACGGGCTCGTACCGCATCTGACCGTGCTGCTCGACGTCTCCCCTGAGACCGCGCGCGAGCGGTTCACGGAGGCACCGGACCGGCTGGAGTCCGAGCCGGCCGAGTTCCACCGACGCGTCCGGGCCGGTTTCCTCACCCTGGCCGCCGCCGACCCCGGCCGGTACCTCGTCGTGGACGCGGGCCGGGAGCCCGAGGCCGTCACCACGGTCGTACGGCATCGGCTCGACCAGATGCTGCCGCTCTCCGAGGCCGAGGTGAAGGCTCGGGAGGAGGCGCGGAAGGCAGCCGAGGAGGAGGCCCGGCGCAAGGCCGAGGAAGAGACCGCCCGCAAGGCCGAGGAGGAGCGCCTGGAGCGTGAGCGCCAGGCGCAACTCGCGAAGCTGCGCGCTGAGGAGGAGGAGCGCAAGCGCCGCGAACTGGAGGAAGCGCGTCGTCAGGAGGCCGAGCGGCAGGCGGAGGAGGCCAGGCAGCGTGCCGAGGAGGAGCGGCGGCTGGCCGAGGAGGAGCGGCGCCGGCGCGACGCCGAGGAGAAGACCCGCCGGGAGGAGGCGGAGCGCCGCCATCGGCAGGCCGAGGAGGAGGCCCGGCTGCGGGCCGAGGCCGAGGAGCGCCGTCGTGAGAAGCAGCGCAAGGCAGAGGAAGCCCTGCTGCGGGCGGAGGAGGCGCGCCGGGCGGCGGAGGCGGCCGCGGCCGCCGCTGAGTCCTCGGCCGCCGAGACGACCGTGCCCACTCCCGTGGTGGGGGCGAACGACGTCACACAGACGGTCGAGACCCCGCGCCCGCGCATCGACATGACCAAGGAGGACGCGGAGACCACGGTCCTTCCTCAGGTGCCGCAGCCTCCGGAGGGGACCACGAGCAGCACGCGGGGTGCGGCTCCGGGTAACGCGGCGGGGTCCCGGGACCCCGCCGACGAGACGGCGGTGCTGCCGCCGGTGCGGGGCGAGAGCCCTGCGGACCGCGTCCCGCCGGGCCTCTTCCATGACGAGCCGTCCGCCCCCGCGGAGGAGGAACGTACGCGCGAGCTGCCCCAGGTCGACGAGGACGGCCGGCCGCGCCGCCGTTCCGACTGGGCGGAGGAGACCCCGCTCGACGATCTGCCGAGCCTGGCGGACGAACTGCTGGGGCCGCACGACGACGGGGACGACCGGCGCCGGGGAAGCTAGTGCAGCATCAGGCGACGTTCGTCCCGTCGCGGCGCCCGGCACGGCGACTCGCGGCGTTGCCGGATCAACCGAGCAGGCCCACTACGAGGTCGATCCGGGGCCTTGCGTTCTTCCCCTCGGCCTGAGGGCCTGGGGAGACCTCACCCCCTCGGCCGGAGGGCCTGGGGAGACCTCACCCCCTCGGCCGGAGGGCCTGGGGAGACCCCACCCCCTCGGCCCCGAGGGCCTGGGGAGACCCCGTGCACCGGACGCCGCTCCTTGACGGGCAAACCTTGACTGACGCGGCACTGGCCGGTGCGTGCGCTGTGACCGGGAAGGCCTACCGGGAGGCTCGCGGCGTCCGGCGCGGTATGCCGCGAGGCGGTGAGTCGTCCTCGTAGCGAACATCCCACTGCGGAGCATCGCCCCCATCGCCCCGTACCGGATGTACTCGGGTGGTGCGGCAGCACAGTGGGTGGGCGTGCGGGGTGGTGTCGCGAGCCGCCGGACCGTCCGGTCCCGTGACCGGACGGTCCGGCGGCCCGGTGCCGACCGACCCGGTTGTCCACAGGCGGTGAGGGGTGTCCGACCCCTACCCCACAATGGGAGACCGGTGCAGGACCTCGCGGCACGTGGCGCGCAGTTCGTGACACGTGGTCCGGAGCCCGCAGTTCGTACGACGGAGTGAGGCGGTGGCGGCAGATGGCCGTGTGGGACGACCTGGTCGGCCAGGAGCGTGTCCAGGAGCAGCTCGCCTCCGCCGCACGGGATGCTGACGCGCTCGTCACGGCCGACGCGGCGGGGGAACCGCCTCCCGCCGCGTCGAGGATGACGCACGCCTGGCTGTTCACGGGACCGCCGGGCTCGGGCCGTTCCACCGCGGCTCGCGCCTTCGCCGCGGCCCTGCAGTGCACCAGCCCCGACCGGGCGCTGGGCGGCGCACCGGGCTGCGGCTTCTGCGACGGCTGCCACACCAGCCTGGTCGGGACGCACGCCGACGTCGAGGTGGTCCGGACCGACGTGCTGTCCATCGGCGTGAAGGAGACCCGTGCCCTCGTCCGCCGCGCCCAGCTGTCGCCCGCGGTCGGCCGCTGGCAGGTCATCGTCCTGGAGGACGCCGACCGCCTCACCGAAGGCGCGGGAAACGTGCTGCTGAAGGCCGTGGAGGAGCCCGCCCCGCGCACGGTGTGGCTGCTGTGCGCGCCCTCCCTGGAGGACGTGCTGCCCACGATCCGCTCCCGCTGCCGCCATCTCTCCCTGCGCACCCCTTCCGTCGACGCCGTCGCCGACGTGCTGATGAGACGGGACGGCATCGAGCCCGACGCCGCGGCGTCCGCCGCCCGGGCGACCCAGGGGCACATCGGCAGGGCCCGGCGGCTCGCCACCGACGAGGCGGCCCGTGCCCGCCGCGCGACGGTGCTCAAGCTCCCGCTGAGGGTCGAGGACGTCGGCGGCTGCCTCAGAGCGGCGCAGGAGCTGATCGACGCGGCGGCGGAAGACGCCAGACAGGTCTCGGAGGAGATCGACGCCAAGGAGACCGAGGAACTCAAGGCCGCCCTGGGCGCGGCGGCGGGTGGGCGGATGCCGCGGGGCACGGCCGGGGCGATGAAGGAGCTGGAGGACAAGCAGAAGCGTCGTCGCACCCGTACTCAGCGGGACAGCCTCGATCTCGCGCTCACGGACCTCACGGGTTTCTACCGGGACGTACTCGCGCTCCAGCTCGGATCGACGGTCGCCCTCGCCAACGAGGACGTGCGGGACGCCCTCGACCGGGTGGCGCGCGGCTCCAGCCCGGAGGGGACCCTGCGCCGGATGGAGGCGGTCCTCGCCTGCCGAGAGGCTCTGGACACGAATGTGGCCCCGCTGCTGGCGGTGGAGGCGATGACGATGGCACTGCGCACTGGGTGACTCCCCGGGCGCTCCGAGCCGTCGGCGCAGAAGTGGCCGACAGGCGGAGTCGTGACCGGGCTCTCGGTGTCGGAGAAGCCCCGCACAGGCCCATGACCCCGCCACCGGAGCTTCTTTCAGGGCGAATCACCCATACGGGAACGAAGGGGCATGATCCGGTGTCGTGCCTATAGGCTCCCAGGATGGACACCAGGCAGTTCCTCAGGACCTCCGCCATCGCGTTCACCACAGCCCTGGGGCTGCTGATCTCGGGCTGCAGCGGCAGTGGCCCGGCGTCGGAGGCGTCCGAGCCCTCGGGGTCGGTGCCGGGAGCGGCAGCGCCCTCCCCGGTGTCGACCGCCGCGCTGAAGCCGTACTACGACCAGAAACTGGACTGGCGCAACTGCGGCGCCCCGGGCTTCCAGTGCGCCACGCTCAAGGCCCCGCTCAACTACTCCAAGCCCGACGGGCCCTCGGTCAAGCTGGCCGTCGCCCGGGTGAAGGCCACCGGCCCCGGCAAGCGGATCGGTTCGCTCCAGGTCAATCCCGGGGGGCCTGGCGGCTCGGCCGTCGGCTACCTCCAGGCGTACGCGGGCGTCGGCTATCCCGCTCCGGTGCGGGCCCGGTACGACATGGTGGCCATCGACCCGCGCGGAGTGGCCCGCAGCGAGCCCGTCACATGCCTCGAGGGCAAGGAGATGGACGCGTACACCCAGAGCGACCAGACTCCCGACGACCCGGCCGAGGTCGACAAGCTGAGCACCGCCTTCAAGGGTTTCGCGGCAGGCTGCAAGGAGCGGTCGTCCTCGGTCCTCCCGCACGTCTCCACCGTCGAGGCGGCCCGGGACATGGACATCTTCCGGTCCGCGCTGGGCGACGAGCGGCTGTCGTACGTCGGCGCCTCCTACGGCACGTTCCTCGGTGCGACCTACGCCGAACTCTTCCCGGAACGGGCGGGCCGGCTCGTGCTCGACGGGGCGATGGACCCGTCCCTCCCGGCCCGTCAGATGAACCGCGACCAGACCGAGGGCTTCGAGACGGCGTTCAAGTCCTTCGCCGCCGACTGCACGAAGCGCTCGAACTGTCCGCTCGGGGCGAAGTCGACCTCGGACGCGGCGGCCCGGATGAAAGCGTTCTTCGCCAAGCTGGACGCCCAGCCGGTGTCCACCGGGGAGAGCCGCGAGCTCACTGAGTCGCTCGCCACCACGGGCGTGATCGCCGCGATGTACGACGAGGGCGCCTGGCCGCAGCTCCGTGAAGGGCTCACCGAGGCCATGAACGGCGACGGCGCGGGACTGCTGGCCCTCTCCGACAGCTACTACGAGCGCGAGAGCGACGGCTCGTACTCCAATCTGATGTCCGCCTACTCCGCGGTCAGCTGCCTCGACCTGCCGCCCGCCTTCACCACGCCCGACGAGGTCACGGCCTCCACCGCCGACTTCGAGAAGGCGTCCCCCGTCTTCGGCAGGAACTTCGCCTGGGCCTCCCTGAGCTGTGCCTACTGGCCCACGCCCGCCACCGGCTCCCCGCACCGCATCGACGCCAAGGGCGCCGCGCCGATCCTCGTCGTCGGCACCACCCGCGATCCGGCCACCCCCTACAAGTGGGCGCGGGCCCTTGCCGGCCAGCTCGAGTCGGGAACCCTGCTCACGTACGACGGCGACGGTCACACGGCGTACGGCCGCGGCAGCGACTGCGTCGACAGGGCGATCAACAAGTACCTGCTGACCGGGACTCCGCCGGCGGACGGCACCCGCTGCCGGTGACGTGAGGGTCCCGGCGTCCCGTACGACCGGCCCGGAGCGTGTGATCGCCGGGCTGGTCGGGGGCACCCCGAATAACCCTGTAGACTTGGCGCCGCTGCTGATGCGAGCCTGTTCCTGCCGGAACGGTCATATCCGCAGCTTGCCGCCTTAGCTCAGTTGGCCAGAGCAACGCACTCGTAATGCGTAGGTCTCGGGTTCGAATCCCGAAGGCGGCTCCGAAAAACCCCAGGACAGATAGCCGCTGACCTGGGGTTTTCTGCTGCTCGGGGCATGACGCGTCACACGGCCGGGGTGCTGCGAGATGGCTTGCGTGAGCGATGCGTGAGCGGAGCGGTCCGGTGCCCTACTTCTTGGGCTTCTTCCGCTTGCCCTTCTTCTTGGCCCTGGCCTCGGCTTTCGCCTTGGCCGCCGCCTTCTTGGCGGCCTTACGGGCGGCCTCCTCCGCCTCGGTCTTGCGCTGAAGCGGTACTAGCTTGGCGGTGGCCTCGGCCGCGTTCTTGCCGACGTGAGGGAGGACGCTCTGGTAGATGTCCCGCGTGATTCGGGTGTCGCTGTGCCCGAGCGTGTCCGACACGATTTTCACGTCGATGCCGGCGGCGAGCATGAGCGTGGCCGCGCCGTGGCGGAGGTCGTGCAGCCGGATCGGCGGGAGCCCGGAGGCGGCGACGAGGCGCTCGAAGAGGTCGGTCACCTTCCCGGGATGGAGCCAGGAGCCGTCTTCCTGGGTGAAGACCATGCCGGTCTCGACCCAGGCTGATCCCCACTGCTCGCGGTCGGCGTCCTGTTGTTCGCGGTGTCGCTTCAGGACGTTGACGGTGTCGTCGTCGAGCGCGACCACGCGGAAGCCGCTGTCCGTCTTGGGCTCGGAGGTCTCGACCTCCCACCCGTCCTGGACGAGCTGGGCGGAGACGGTCAGGGAGTGGTCATCGAGGTTGGTCTCCGACCAGGGCTGCGCGCATGCCTCGCCTCGCCGCAGGCCGCGGAAGGCGATCAGGTGCCACATCGCGTACAGCCGGTCCTCCGCGACGAAGTCGAGGAACGCGCCGGTCTGTTCGGGCGTCCAGACCATCACGGGGGAGGGCTTCTCGCCTGTCTGCTCCCACCTGGCGACCCGTGCGTCGGTCCACACCAGGGCCTTGGGCTTGCGCACGGGGTCGAGCTCGACGTGGGCCGCCGGGTTGAAGGTGAGGATCTGCTGGCCGATCGCGTCGTTCAACGCAGACCGCAGCGTGGCCTTGATACGCAGCCTGGTGGCAGGGCCGGTCACACGCCGGAACGGTGGCATGGCATCGATCGCCGTCTTCATCACCTTGCGGCGGGCGCGGTTGTCCACGCCCTTCCACGGCACGGTGGCCAACTCCTCGACCGCGGCCCGGCGCTGGGCGTTCTGCTCCAGGATCTCGGCATTGGCGTCGGAGATAGCCGTGAACATGTCGCTGAGATGGCTCACGCGCAGCCGATCGAGACGGTGGTGGCCGATCCGAGGCTTCAAGTGGAACCGGATATCGGTCTCGTAGCGGCTGAGTCCCGACTTGCGGATGCGCTTGCCGTCGAGCCACCGGTCGAGCCACTCGCCGACGGTCAGGCGACCGATCAGGTCCTGACCGGACTTCAGGCGTCGGCGGGTCTCCTCGACATCGGGCAGTGGCGACTTCTCGTCGCCGACCTCCTCCAGCATGGCGGCTATCAGCGCCATGCCCTCGGGGTCGTCCGTGTCGGCGAGGCCGAGTAGCGCGCGTATGTGGTCGAGGTCGGCCTGGGCGGCCTTGAGGCTCTCGTAGCCGGCGCGGCTGAAGGAGCGGCGGGTGCCGTCTTCGCGGGGCGGGAGCTCCTGGCGTATGGAGTACGAGCCGTGCTTGCGGCTGGAGAGCTTCGGGCACTGCTTGCCGAGCGGCTTACCGGTGTGGGCGTCGCGGCAGTAGCAGCGGCGGTGGGTCGAACCCTTCAAAGATCATTCTCCTCGGTGTTGTTGCCGACGGGTGGGTCGACGTCGGCGAGTTCTGGTGGAAGGTCCGGTGGTGTGCCGCCGTCTTCACGGATGAAGGCGCGGGCGCTGCGGAGCCGGTACTTGGCCTCCAACGCCCTTTCGGCATAGTCGGCTTGGGCGAGTACGGCTTCCTCGCGCTCGGCCTGGTTGGGTGCCGTCTCGGCCTTCCAGCGCTCGTGTTTCTCGCCCTTCAGAGCGGCCAGGGCGGCGCGCTGGTAGCGGACGTGGGCGCGGAAGTTGCGGAGCATGTCGTCTTCCATGCCGAAGTCCTCCCTGTCGCCGGTGAACCAGCGCATGGCGTCCCAGGTTGGCTCGGAGTGCTGCAGGGGAAGGCGCTGGACTCTGTCGACGTAGCCGACGGGGTAGAGCAGGCAGATGGGGTAGGTCCGCAGGGCTTCGGCGAGGACGAGGACGTCGACCAGGGGCAGGTTGGCGCGGCGGCCGGATTCCATGTTGGCGATCACGTTGCGCGGAATCGGATGGCCGATCTCCTCACAGCGGTCGGCCAGGTCCTGGGCGCTCATGCGTAGCTCCTTCCTTCGTCTGCGGACCTCGGCGGCCACCGTGGCCATCACCTGATCCACCCACTCCGGGACGTCGTCTTCGTCATCTCTAGGATCGAAACCATGTTGTGTCATGGAGACACACTAGCTTCCCGATGATGGTTAGTGATCGCCTGGAGCCGGACGTGATGCCGCGTTCGCCGAGGGCTCACTCATGAACGGAGCACTGCATGCGCGACAAAGAGACCGCCGAGCAGCCCAAGGGCATGACGCGAGAAGAGCTGTTGGCCCTGCCCGCCGCCGTTGACCTCGACACTGGCAATCGGGCGCTGGGTCTGGGGCGGAGCAAGGGATACGAGCTGGCCAAGCGCGGCCAGTACCCGTGCAAGGTCCTGCGGCTGGGCAAGGCGTACCGCGTCGTGACCGCTGACCTGTTGAACCTGCTCGGCCTGGCCGCATGACGACCCGAGCCCATAGCAGACGCTTCTGCGCTGAGCTGACACAGAAACGCTGGACTGTGGCCGGACGTGGACGTACTGTCCGTGTTCCCTCGCCCCGGCCAGGGAAGCGAGAAAGCCCCCGGCGCGCCAACGCCGGAGGCTCCGCACACTCCACTGCCCGCATTCCAACGAACGACCTGCGTGAGTCGGGCCTGCATGCCCGACGTCACCGGATAAGGAGCTGCCCTGTGCAACCTACGACACCCGAGCCCTATTCCGCACCCGGCAAAGCGGTATGGCCGACGGTCGCCGTGCCCGGCCGGCCCGGTCCCGCGCCCGGCGCCGCCCCGGCGGCCGATGGGCGGGCGCCGGATACGGTTCCGGTGTATCAGCCTGCCGGGGAGATGGTGCCGGATCCGGAGCCGACGTACGGCTCCGAGCTGCTGAACGAACTGCGTGCCCAGGTAGCCCGGTTCGTGATCCTGCCCTCCCAGCAGACGCTGGACGCGGTCACGCTGTGGGTGGCGGCGACGCACCTGCAGCCCGCGTGGCAGCACGCCCCGCGCCTGGCGGTGGTCGGGCCGGCGAAGCGGTGCGGCAAGTCACGGCTGCTGGACGTGCTCACCGAGACGGTCCACGAGCCGATGCTCACCATCAACACCACGCCCGCTGCGGTCTTCCGGTCGATCACCGAGGAGCCGCCCACGCTCCTGGTGGACGAGGCGGACACCATCTTCGGCACGCCGAAGCAGGCGGAGAAGAACGAGGAGATGCGTGGCCTGCTCAACGCCGGTCACCAGCGCAACCGGTACGTCACCCGCGTCGTCGGCAACGACCACACGCCGCACAAGTTCGCCACCTTCGCCATGGCCGCCCTTGCCGGGATTGGCGACCTGCCCGACACGATCATGGACCGGTCCGTGGTCATCCGCATGCGTCGCCGGGCCGAGGGCGAGCACGTCAAGCCGTTCCGCTCGCGCCGCGACATTCCGGCCCTGCACGACCTGCGTGACCGCATCGCCGCCTGGGCCAGGCCGCTCCTCGATGAGGCCGCCGACCTGGAACCGGAGATGCCGGTGGAAGACCGTGCCGCCGATACCTGGGAGCCCTTGGTGATCGTCGCCGACCTCGCTGCCGGATGCTGGCCCCGCCTCGCACGCGCGGCGTGCGCGCAGATGGTTACCGACGAGGCCCAGGCCGAGGAGGACCACCCCAACGGAGCGCGGATCCTGGCCGACATTCGCAGGGTCTTCGTCGCCCAGCGGGAGGTCGACAGCCTCTCCACGGACGAACTCCTCCACCACCTGCGCCAGGACCCAGAAAGCCCCTGGGCAGAATGGGGGCGAAGTGGCCTGACCGCCCGTGCCCTCGGCGGGATGCTGCGCGACTTCGGCATCAAGTCCGGCAACGTCCGCCTCGCCGACGGCACTCAGCGCAAAGGGTACATGCGCAACAAGTTCCTCGACGCGTGGCGGCGCTACTGCCCCACCGTTCACTCAGTGAACGCCGAGCCCACCGCCCCAGCCTCGGGCTGAGCCCCGCCTCCCCCGGTGACCGTCCCTGCCGTCCCTGCCGTGATCCCGCAGGTCAAACGGCATGCGGCCGGGACGGAAACCGGGGACAAGACGGCAACGCGATCATGAAGACCGCGCTGTCACCACCAGGACGCTACCCCGATCCGTCTTGTGCCGTCCCGGGCGTCCCCGTCGTATCAGCACAGGTCACGACGCTGTCGACCGGGACGGCAAGACGGATGCGATCCGTCCACGGCCACCGAACCGCAGCCCCCGCCGCCCGTGCGTGCTCCAAGACGCGCCGGCGCCGCCAGGACGGAACAGCGATCCGCCTGCCGTACCGGCCCTGACCTGCGCTTGCAACGGCCAAGACGGCAAAGACGGCCCACGCCACCACCCCAGGAGAACCCCGCTTGACCACCCTCTCCACACCCACTCACCGGGACCATCGCCCTGACGAAGGGCAGTCGATGTCGACCAAGCAGGCTGCCGAGCGGTACGCGCTCGTCGCGGCGGGAGTCGTCATCGTGGCGCTCACCGCCGGCGGGTTCTGGCTGTCGTACGCGCATCTCGCGGAGGTCGCCGGACAGCACGGCCTCAAGAGTTCCCCGGTCCGCCAGTGGGCCTGGCCCGCGACCCTGGACGCGTTCATCGTTGCAGGCGAACTCCTCATGCTCCGCGCGGGCCTGCGCCGCGTCGCCGACGGCTGGGCCATCGCCCTCACCGCTACCGGATCGGTCGGCTCCATCGCGCTCAACGTGGCCGGGGTCAGCGGCACGGGTAACGCCAGCGCCGTGCCGCTGCTCGACTATGTGGTCGCCGCGGTTCCCCCGACCGCCGCGCTGCTGGCCTTCGGTGTCCTGATGCGGCAGATCCACCAACTGGTCGATCAACCTGCCGACCGCTTGGATGTCGCGACCTTCCAGGAGCCGAAACCACTGGTCAGCGCGCCCGCCAAGCCCGCCGAGCCAACGGCCGAGCCGGTCCGGCTCGCTGAGCCTCCGGCCGCCGGTTCCGTCCAGCCGGCGGAAGCGCCGCCCGAGGTTTCGGAGAGCAAGCCGCGTGGCGGTCGTCCGCCCAAGGCGACGCTCGCGGAACTCGTCGCGATCGGCCGGATCGCCCTCGCGGAGCACGGCACCCTCAGCCGGGCCCTTCTCCGGAAGGCCGTCAAGGACAGGGACTTGACGATCGGCAGTGAGCGGCAGACCGAGGTGATGGAGATGCTCCGGCCCGAAATCGAAGCCGCCGCCAAGACCGGTCCGAGCAGCGGCTGACCGGAAACCCAGCGGGGTGACCGGAACCCCTTCCGGTCACCCCGGCCAGCCCGCCACCGCCCGCTTATCCACACCTGTGGATGGCGCGCTGGCCGCCAGCACTTCGCCCCTCCATCTCCCAGTCCTTCCCTGCTTACCCGCCTGCCCCGCCCCTTCCGGAGAACCGCCCGTGACGCACGACCCGCACCGCTCCGACCACACTGCCGACGAGCCGCTGCCGCTGACGAAGTCCCCTACCGTGATGGGGCGTTTGCGGCAGGCGTTCGGACGGGCTGCCCCTGGCGGAGCCAGTAGTACCCCGAGTCCGACTCAAGGCCGGGCTTCGGGGATCTCCGCCCCGGGGGTGGCGGAGACGGCCCAGCGCCAGGGGGCGCCGGACCAAGAGGTCGGAGCCGAGGGCGGCTCCGACCCGGACACGCTCCACTCCGTCCAGCAAGCCGTTCTGCGCCCCGCAGGCCCCGTAGACAGCGCAGCCGCCGCCTCTGGCGAGCCTGCCGTGCAGAGCGTGCAGCCCACGATCCGCCGCTTCACCGGCACCAAGCGCAACGACCGTGTCGGCCCGCTGCGCTTCACCAGCGACCAGCGAGCCCGTCTCCAACAGGCCGCTGCCGAGCACGGCTACAAGGGCGACTCCGGCTTCGCCGCCGACATCGTCCTCGCCTTCCTCACCGGCCGGTTCACCGCCAACCTGCCCCTATCCGAGGACCGCCGCCGCACCCACATCTTCCGCGCCCAGGTCCTGCGCCAGCTCAACCGGATAGGCGTCAACGTCAACCAGATCGCCCGCGCCCTCAACAGCGACCACACCCCACCCGACATACGTCAGCGCCTTACCGAACTCCACCACCTGCTGGAGCTGATCGCCGAGGCCCTCCGCCAGCCCGCCGACCCGGAGAAGGTCTGACAACGTGATCGCCGCCATCAAGCCCGCCGGGACCAACACCCGCGGCCTGCTCGCCTACCTCTACGGCCCCGGCGACCACGACGAGCACTTCGACCCGCACATCGTGGCCGGCTTCGCGATGCTCGGCATGCCCGACCCCGGCCGCGACGAGAACGCCACCCTCACCGAACTGGGCCGCTACCTCGACGAGCCGGTCTCCTTGCGCAACAGCGAGTTCGGCCAGCCGGTCACCGACCACGTCTGGCACTGCCCGGTCCGCGCCGCCCCCGAGGACCGCTACCTCTCCGACGCCGAGTGGGGCGAGATCGCCCAGCGCATCGTCCAGGCCGCCGGCATCGCTCCGGCCAGTGACGACCTGGCCTGCCGCTGGATCGCCGTACGCCACGCCGACGACCACATCCACATCCTCGCCACCACCGTCTGCGAGGACGGACGCCGCCCCAGGCTCCATGACAGCGGCATCCGCGTCGGCGACGCCTGCCGCGAGATCGAGAGGGGCTACGGGCTGCGGCAGCTGAAGAAGGGTGACCGCACCGGCGCCCGCCGCCCCACCCAGGCCGAGATGCACAAGGCCGAACGCCTCGGCTGGCAACAGCCCAGCCCCGAGTGGCTCCAGGACCGCATCCGCGCCGCCATCCCTCACGTGACAGGCGCCGAGGAATTCATCGCCTATCTCGAAGCCAGCGGAGTTGAGGTCCAGGTCCGGCGCGGCCCGTCAGGGGACCTCCTGGGATTTGCAGTCGGCCGCCCCGGCGACGTCAACGAGGCCGGCGAGCAGATCTACCACCCCGGAAGCAAGATCTCCCCCGATCTCTCCCTGCTCAAAATCAAGGCCCGCCTCGAATCCAGTCAGCACGAAGAACACCCCACCGCCCGCCGGAACCACCCCAGCGCCCCGTGGCACCAAGCCGCCGACGCCCTCGACACCCTCCACTCCGACCTCGCCGACGACACCCACGCCCAAGCGCACATCAGCGCTCTCGGTGAACTGCTCGAAGCCACCGCCCAGAAGGCGCCCGCCCATCTGCGCGCCGAACTCCATGCCGCCTCGAAGGCGTTCGCCCGAGCCCAGCGGTCCCAGGTCCGGGCGGAAGACCGTGCCGCCCACGCCCTGCGCAGCGCGGCTCGCGACATCGTGCACACCGCCACCGGCCCCGACGGCAGCGCGCTGGCCGCCCTGGTCGCAGCCCTCGTCTGGGCCGCCATCGTCGCCGGGCGCTGGCACGAAGCGAAGCACCACGCCCACCAGGCCGACGCCGCCCGCCAGGCCGTCCAGCACCTCCAGACAGCCGCCGACCGCGCCCTCGCCCCGACGCTCGCCGAACTCACAGCCCGGCCCCCCAGGGATCAAGCCCGCCGCGTCCTGGCCAGCGACGTACGAGCAGCCCTCCCCGACCACGCCGAGCGAATCCTCGCCGACTCGGCCTGGCCCGCGCTCGCCACCGTCCTCGCCGACGCCGAAGCACGCGGCCACCAACCCCATCAGCTCCTCAAGGAAGCCGCCGCCCAGCGCGAACTGACCACCGCCCGCCAACCCGCCCGCGTGCTCATCACCCGTATCCAGCACACCGGCCGGAACCCGGCACCCAACCGCCGCGTCGAGGCCGCCCGCCGACGCTCGACGATGGCAGGCTCGATCCCCGCCCAGCAGACCGGAGACGGTCGGATCCCAGCGGTGACTCCATCGCCTACGGAACAGCAGCACCGACAGCGCCGGTAGGCACCCAGCGCAGCGTGCCCATCCGGCATGGCCAGATCAGACGGATGGCCTCGCCGTTCGCGGCGAGGCCATCCGGACCTACGGCTTGTCCCCTGCTACGCAGCTTCGGCTTCGCGCGGAACGGCAGCGGGCGTGCCGATCGGGTGAAATGCTTACGCGGCTGCTCGCCTCAGAGGGCCGGTAGGCGCGGGTGAGCTTGCCGGTGGCGCCGAGGTCGGCCAGTGCCTGCCGCCAGGCGAAGCTCTTGCGGTAGGGCCAGGCGTTGTCGGTCAGGACTGCTCGACGCGGTCGATACCGCAGGTGGCGAAGAAGGCCGCGGCCCTCCGCAGGAAGCCGGCGCAGGTGGCGGCCTTCTCGTCGCCGTGGATCTCGCTGTAGGCCAGGCGGCTGTGGTCGTCGACGGCGGAGTGGACGTAGTCGAAGCCCATGCTGCTGCGGGTGGCCCGGCCGGCCTGGCGGCCCAGGACCTTGTGGCCGCCGCCGTCGGGGATCCGGCCGCGCTTCTTCGACTTGGAGCAGTTCGCCGGGTCGGTCGCGTTCGTAGCGGCGGAGGGCCATTGGCCGTCCTGCAATCGCCCTGGCCCCAGTGGCGCTTGGCGCTGGGTATCCGTTCGTGCAGGCTTCGGGCCCTGCCGTACCGCTCGGCTGTCGTAACACAGACGAGCGAACGGGACGTATGCTCCAGACCGTGGCTCGCCAGTGAGATGTCCACGGCAGTCGACTAAAAGATCTTGTGGCGCGGCCGGTCAGGCGCGTACGTTGCTCTGGACAGGCCTTTGCCATGGCGGCGGGCAGTGTTTACGGAGCACCAAGCACCACCCCGCGCTCCCACGAGACCGATAGCCCCTACCGGGCCGCCGGGGTGGTCAAGGGGGAGCTGTGCGCATACGAGTCCTTGGTTCTGCCCCCCCCTCGAAGGCGAGCTCAGACCGGCGCCAACCATGCCCAAACCGATATCTCGTCATGCCAGCCGCTAACACCGAGCGGGCGATCTCCGTCAACTGAGCGGAGCGGTACTACGCGCGAGGGTGATGTACCTCCGAATGCGTCTCGGCTCCAACGTCACGCTGATCGGGACCCGCCATCTGGGTCAAGGTGCTGCTTGGGCATCGAAGCCTTCTTCGTCACGTGTGTGACCGCACCTTCCCACGAGGTTGATTCCGAGGTCCACGCGGGCGACGCCTTCCATGTGGCCCCGGCTGGCCTGCACCACCTGACCATCAGTGGTCTTCGCCACGCCGACAGACCAACCTTCCCAAGTGCCCTCGGTCTCACGTGATGAACCGGGACAAACGTCGATCATGTAATGCGCCTGACCACCAACGAGCAGCCCATTTATCGGTTGTTTATTGGTGCATGATCGTATTGGGTCCCGTCGTGAGTGTCGCTCCCTCTGGGGGTGTTGGCCGCGCATAACGGTCCTCAGGGCGGAATGCGCAAGCAATATCAATGATCAAAATGGACTCACGTTCATGACTGTGAGCCTAAGTGTCCGGGTTTGCCAACTGCAGGTGCTGGTTTGCCAGGAGCTTGGGGTCACGCCGCTTTACGTTCAAGCACTATGCGGCACGCCAGGCTGGGCGTGCCGCAGGCAGGGCTCCAGGGGCCTGCCATGTTTCGAGACTGGGGTGGGTTATGTCGCTGCGCGGCGATCACATAGCTGTTGTCGGAATGGCCGCTCGGTTCCCGGGCGCCGATTCCGCTGACGAGTTTTGGTGGAACCTTTGTGACGGCGTTGAGTCCGTCGAGTGGCGCACTCCCGAGGAGTTGCGCGAGATGGGGGTCGACGAGGCCGAGTACACCTCGGACACGTACGTCTCGGCCTCCTACTCGGCGTCGGACCTCGACGGTTTCGACCCGGGGTTCTTCGGCCTTACCCAGCGGGAGGCCGAAATCAAGGACCCCCAGCACCGCCTCTTCCTGGAGCTCGCCAACACCGCGCTTGAGCACGCCGGTTACGACCACCGACGGATGACGCGGCGGGTCGGCGTCTTCGGCGGCACTGCGAACAGCACGTACCGCGAGGACTACGTCTTCCAGAACGCGGCGGTCATGCGGGCCACCGGCGGCATGAGCGTCAGCGTTGGCAACTACCCCGATTACGTCGCCCCACTCGTCTCGTACAAGTTCGGGTTCCTGGGGCCGAGTATCTCCGTCTACACGGCGTGCTCCACCTCGCTCGTCGCCGTCCACCTGGCTGCGCAGAGTCTGCGTATCGGCGAATGCGACGTGGCCCTGGCGGGCGGCGCCCAGGTTGATCTCCCTCTCGGCGCCGGCTATGCACACGTCGAAGGCAGCATCTACTCTGCCGACGGGCACGTGCGGCCGTTCGACGCGAACGCAAGCGGCACGATCTTCTCCAACGGCGGCGGTGTCGTGGTGCTCAAGCTCCTGGAGGACGCCCTCAAAGACGGCGACACCATCCACGCCGTCATCCGCGGCTCCGCCGTGAACAACGATGGTGACGACCGGGCCGGGTTCACAGCCCCCGGCGTTCACGGCCAGACCGAGCTGATCCTCGACGCGCTCAGCGACGCGGAGATCGACCCGAGCACGATCGGATATCTGGAGGCCCACGGCACCGGTACCGTCGTCGGGGACCCGATCGAGATCAGCGCAATCTCCGAGGCGTACGCCCAACACACCTCCGAGCGCGGCTTCTGCGCCCTAGCCTCCCTGAAGGGCAACGTCGGGCATCTCGGCCCGGTGGCCGGCATCGCCAGCCTGATCAAGGCGGCGTACGCACTTCGCGAGGGCGTCATCCCGGTCAGCATCAACTGCACCGAGCTAAACCCGGCGCTCGAACTCGACAAGACCCCCTTCCGCCTCCAGCGCGAGACCACCCGATGGGAGTCGGCCGGTACCCCACTGCGTGCCGCGATCAGCTCCTTCGGCATCGGCGGCACCAACGCCCACGCCATCCTGGAGCGGGCCCCGGAGCCGGAGCCCGCGGCGTCGCCGGCCGACGACGAGCAGGGGTACCACGTGCTTCCGTTGTCGGCGCGCAGCGCGGACGCTCTAGAGCAGGCCGCCGCCGACCTGGCCGCGCACCTGCAGACCCACGGGAGCGAGTTGGCGGACGTCGCGGGCACGCTGCAGAATGGACGCGGCCAGCACAACCACCGGCGTGCCGTCGTCGCCGCCACCCCCGAAGAGGCCGTCGCGGCTCTGCGGCGAGACGGGGACCCCGCGCTCAGCGTCGACGGCCGAGGCAGCAAGCTGCAGGAAGTCGCCTTCCTCTTCCCGGGTCAGGGAGCCCAGTACCCGGGCATGGCCCTGGGGCTGTACCGCACCCAGCCCGTCTACCGCGAGGCCCTGGACCGCTGCGCCGCAGTCCTAGCGAAGGTGTTGGACCGCGATCTGCTCGATCTGCTGCACGCCGACGCCTCCGACTCCGAGGCCGCCGCGCTGCTCGCGGAGACCCGGATCACCCAGCCGGTGACCTTCGCCGTCGACTGGGCGCTGGCCCAGCTGTGGCGGTCTTGGGGGATCAGCCCGGCGGCCATGCTCGGCCACAGCGTCGGCGAGTACGTCGCCGCCACCCTCGCCGGTGTCCTCGACCTGGAGGACGCCCTGCGGCTCGTGGCCGGGCGCGGCGCCCTGATGCAGTCGCTGCCGCGCGGCGCGATGCTCGCGCTGCCGCTCGACGCGGAGGCGGTCCGCCCGCTGCTGGATGACCCGGAGCTGGACGGCGAGGTCCAGCTCGCCGCGTCCAACTCGCCGTCGGCGAGCGTGGTCTCCGGCACCCAGGAGGGTGTGGATAAACTGCGCGGGATCCTTGAGGAGATGGGGCTCCAGGCGACGCCGCTGCGCACGTCACACGCGTTCCACAGCCGGATGATGGACCCGGTCCTGGAGCAGTTCCGGGAACTCGTCGCCTCCGTCCGGCTGTCGGCGCCCTCCCTCCCGTACGTCTCGAACGTCACCGGCGACTGGATCACCGAGCAGGAGGCCACCGACCCCGACTACTGGGTTCGGCACCTGCGCGGCGAGGTGCGCTTCGCCGCTGGCCTGGGCACCTTGGCCCGGCGCGGTGGGCTCGTCCTGCTCGAAGTGGGCGCTGGACAGGCCCTGTCCTCCTTCGCCCGCCAGCACGCCATGGTCGACGGCGGTCAGATCGCCGCCGCCCAGACGCTGCGCTCCCCCAACAAGACCGTCGACGACGAGGCGTTCGTCCTGGCCGCCGCCGCCCGGCTGTGGGCTTCCGGCGTGCACCTCGACTGGGCCAAGGTCACCGGCCGCCCGCACCGCAGAGTGCCGCTGCCCACCTACCCGTACGAACGCCGCCGCTGCTGGGTCAGTCCGGACCCCGTCACCGACTCCGCCCGGACCGGTCCGGCGCAGGAGGAGGGCACGAAGCCGCCGCTGCAGGCCCCGCTGTACGTGCCGGTGTGGACCGAGGCACCGCACCAGCGGCACCAAGCGGACAACGCCCTAGGTGAGACCTGGCTGGTCGTTACCGACGACGACACCCGCGGCCACGAGCTGATCGAGAGCTGTCGGGCGACCGGCGCGTTCGTTGTCCCTGCTGTCAGCGGCTTTGGCTTCTCCGACGACGGCGACGGCTATGTCGTCGACCCCGACGACCCCACGAGTGTCCGGGAGTTGCTTGAAGCGGCCTGGGATGCGGGGCAGGCACCGGACCGTGTGCTGTACACGGCAGGCGTCTTCACGACAGCCGACGACGTGTCGCCCGCCCTCGCCCAGCGGACCTACGACCGGCTGCTCTACCTCGCCCAGGGCCTGGCCCGCGTCGCCCCCGAGAAGCTCGACCTGCTGGTCGTGACCGACCGGGCCCACGCTGTCACGGGAGCCGAGGGTACCGTTCCCTACACGGCCACCGCCCGCGGCCCGCTCATGGCGATCACGACCGAGGTGCCCGGCGTGCGTACCCGCCACCTCGACGTGCAGACCACCGACGAGCCCGTCCGGCTGCTCCGGAGCATCGTGCGCGAACTCAGCCAGGACGCCGAGGACCACGTGGCCGTGCGCGGTGCGCGCCGCTGGGTGCGGGATTACCGGCCGATCGCCAACGAGCCGTCGGAGTCTTCCCTGCTGCGCGACGAGGGCGTGTACCTCATCACCGGCGGTCTGGGCGGCCTCGGACTGGAGATTGCCAAAGACCTCGCGGCCCGTCACCGCGCCCGCCTCGTCCTCGTCGGACGCAGCGCCCTGCCCCCTGCGGAGAAGTGGGATGCGGTGCTGGCCGACCCGGCGACCGGTGCGGAGATCCGACGGCGCATCTGCGGCATACGGGAGCTGGAGTCCCTCGGCGCCCAGGTGCTGGTGGGGACGGCGGACGTGACGGACGAGACCGCTATGGCCGAGGTCGTGCGTGCCGCGCGGGAGCGCTTCGGCCCGGTCAACGGGGTGATCCACGCTGCCGGCCTGCCCGGCGGTGCACTGATGGAGATCCACACGCCGGAGGCGGCCGCGCCAGTGCTCAGCCCCAAGACGGGCGGAACGATCCTGCTTGACCGCCTGTGCGGCGAAGAGGTCGACTTCATCGCGCTCTTCTCGTCGATCATCTCCGTCTGCGGCGACTACGCGCACTCTGACTACGCCGCGGCAAACGCCTTCATGGACGCCTTCGCCGCGTCCCGCGACGTATCCGGACCCTACGTGGTGTCCATCAACTGGGCGGGCTGGAGCGAGGTCGGCATGGTGGCCGACGGCAACCTGTCCCAGGGCATCCAGGACCTGGCGCGTGCCCAGAGCACCTCACTGGGCCACCCGCTTATGCACCGCCGCTACGACGACGAGTCGGCGCTGCGCGAGTACGAGAGCGAACTGCGCCCCGAGGCCCACTGGGTGCTGACCGATCACCGGCTCGATGGCGTCGGCGTCATGCCCGGCACCAGCCTGCTGGAGATGGTCCGCGAGGCAGTGCGGGACACCACGGCCGCCGAGCACATCACTCTGTCCGAGGTCATCTTCATCGACCCGCTCGCGGTAGCTGACACCACGACCATCCGTGTCCGGCTCTCCCCTGACGGGGACGACGGCTGGATCTTCGAGCTGACGGCCCACGACACCTCCGGCACCGGCCCCCGCGTGCACTGCCGGGGCCGGGCGAGGATCCACACAGGCAGCGCACCCGCCCCCATCGATTTGGAGGCGCTGCGCACGTCGCTGCACGCGGACGACCTCTCCGACTTCGACGAGTCGGACGAGGGCGTCATGACCTTCGGACCCCGCTGGGATGTGGTCACGTCCTACCGCCGGGGCGAGGACGGCCGTGGCCTTGCGGAACTGACGCTGCCGCACGAGTTCCACGCCGACGCCGAGGGACTGGTCATCCACCCGTCCCTCATGGACCGGGCAACATCCTTCGGCGCAGACGGTTACGAGGGCCACAACTACCTTCCCTTCACCTACCGCTCCGTGACCATCTTCCGTCCGGTGCCGACGCACTGCTGGGCCGTCCAGCAGCACCGCAGCGACCCGCAGCGGCCCGACTTCCTGGACGTGGACGTAACCATCACCGACGACACGGGGCAGCCGTGCGTGGTGATCGAGGGCTACACGATGCGATCCGTCCGAATCGACTCCACGCAGCCCGCGGACGCTCAGGAGCCGGACTTGTCGGAGCCCTCGCAGGCGCCCAGTGACCGGCTGCGCACGGTCGAAGGCCAGGAGATCTTCCGCCGGATCCTGGCCCTGCGCCCCAGCTCGCAGGTCGTGGTCTGTCCCGAAGGGCTGTTCAGCCGCCTGGCACGGGTCCGCTCCTTCGGTACGGCCGAGCTCGGCAAGGCGGGGAACGCCTTCGCGGACGGCCACGCCGCGCGCACGCTGGACACCCCATACATCGCGCCGGAGACCGAGGTCCAGCAGGTCCTCAGCCGGCTGTGGGGCGAGGCGCTGGGCGTGGCCGAGGTCGGCATCGACGACGACTTCTTCGCGATCGGCGGCTCCTCACTCGTCGCGGTGCAGCTCATCGCCCGTATTGCTGACCAGCTCTCGGTCCGCCTCTCCGTCGCGGACCTCTTCGAGTACGCGACCGTGCGGGCACTGGCGGGCTTCATCGAGACCCGGCTCATCGAGGCACTCGGGCAGCTGAGCGACGAGGAGGCGCAGGCGATGCTGGCGGACGGGGAGACGGTATGACCACCGGGTCCACGTCCCTCTCTCCGGCTAAGCAGGCGCTGCTGGCCAAACTGCTTGCGGGCAAAGGCCACGCTCTCGCCCGCCCGCAGGGGCCGGCCGCCTCGGGAGCCGTCCCCGCCGAGGTGCCGCTGACCCCGGCACAGGAGCGCATCTGGCTGGCGGACCAGCTCACCGAGGACGCCCCCCTGTTCACCCTGGGGTTCACGGCCCGCGCCGAGCGGCGCATGGACCTCTCCGACGCTCAGCTGCTGCTGGAGGGCCTGCTGTCCCGGCACGCGGCCCTGCGCTCGCGCGTGGTCGTCACCGACGACGGTCCCGTCATCCGGTTCCGTCCGACGAGCGACTTCCGTGTCGAGCACATTGAGCTGGGCCCCGAAGCGGATCCCTCAACCGCGCGGCGCCTGGCCGAGTTGGAGCGGGAGTGGCTGGCCCACCGGTTCGACCTGACCGGGGAGCCCCTCATCCGGGTGGGTCTCGTGACCTTCCCCGACGCCGTGGCCCGCCTGCTGGTGGCCGTGCACCACCTGACCGTGGACGCGGCATCGCTGCAGGTCATGCTGCACGAGGTGATGCACGGGGCGCCACCCGGCCCGGGGCTCGATTACCCGGACATCGCGGTGTGGGAAGCGAGCGAGCCGCGTGTCGCACGTCGCAAGCGTCTGGTCGGGGAGGCCGTCGCGGCACTGGCGGGCGCGCCGGATCCGGTATCGCTGCCGAACGATCTGGTCCCGCCTGCGGTCCCTGACTTCTCGGCCGGTATCCACGACATCGCGATCCCGGTCGAGGTAGCGGACCGAATCCGGAAGACCGCCCGTCGGCTGGGACTGACGGACCAGATGGTCATGCTCGCCGTGTGGGCCGTGCTCGTCGCCCGCTGGAGCGGCCAGTCCGACCTGGTGCTCGGCATGCCCGTGTCAGGGCGCGACGCCGAGGGGGCGCTCGGGGTGGTGGGGCCGTTCATCAACACCGTTGTGCTGCGCGTCACCGTAGATCCCGAGGCGCCGGTGATGGCCCTGTTCGAGCAGGTCCGCACACGCGTCACCGAGGCGCTGCGGCGCCAGGACGCCCCCTTCAACGAGGTGATGGCCGCGGTCTACGGGCGCTCCGCCCGGATCGGCGTGATCTTCAACAAGTACGCGGTTGACCCCGCGTTCTCCGCACTGGAGGCCGGCCTCCCCCGTACTGCGGCGGAGAACGGCGTGGCCTTGGAGATTTCCGACGACGGGCGTGTGATGCGCCCGCGCCTGATCTTCCAGAAGGAGCTCTACACCGAGGCGAGCATGACCGCCCTGGGGCAGCGCTTCGCCGAAGTGCTGCGTGCCGCCTGCGTGCGGCCGGAGCAGCCGGTGGGCGCGCTGGGCATGCCGGCAGCCCTGGCCCGCGAAGGATCGGCCGCCCAACGGGAGCCGGCCACAATGGCGGATCTGCTGGGCCGCCACGCCGAACGGACCGCTGTCCAGTCGGACAGCGAGACGCTCTCGTACGGCGAACTGCGCGATTGTGTCCGGTCGCTGCGCGACCGGCTTCTCGCGGCGGGTGTCCGGCCCGGGCAGACGGTCGCGGTGAGCACGACGCGGTCCGTGAATGCCCTGGTGGCGCTGCTGGCCGTCCTCGACGCCGCCGCCGTGTACGTGCCGATTCCCGTGGGGACCCCGCAAGGCAGGCGCGAGCAGATTCTCGCTTCCGCGCGCCCTCGCGTCCGGGTGACGGAGACCATGCACGCCGGTAAGCCCGCGGAGCTGACGATCACGACGGAGGACGGCGAGGACGGCGAGAAGACGGCTCCACAGCCCGTTCCCGCAGCCGAGTCGTGCGACCTAGTGGGTGGGTACTGTCTGTACACCTCCGGGTCCACCGGGCGCCCCAAGGGCGTGCTCGTCCGCCGCGCCGCGCTGCTGGCGCATGCCGCCTCGGCGGCGGCCGCGTACGGCATCACGGCGAACGACCGGTGCCTGCAGTTCTCGGGGCACGGCTTCGACGTGTGGATCGAGCAGGCCGTGGTGGCCCTGACCAGCGGGGCGACCGTGGTCCTGCGGGGCGACGACTTGTGGGATCCGGCGGACTTCGCGGCCGAGGCGGCCGCCCGCCGGATCACCGTGGCCAACCTTCCCACCCCGTACTGGCACGAGCTGTGCGCCCAAGGGGGTACGGATCTGAAGCAGCTGGCTGACGGCCCTCTGCGTGAAGTGCTCGTCGGGGGCGAGGCGTTGGACCGAGGCGCTCTGGACACCTGGTTCGGCCACGTCTCCGGAACCCCGCGCCTCAACAACGTCTACGGCCCCACGGAGGCCGTCATCACCGCCGTGCACGGCGGGCTGGGACCGGAGGACGCGCGCTGGGCGAGCGTTCCGCTCGGCAACGCCATGCCGGGCCGCCACGCCTACGTACTGGACCCGGCGGGCAATTCGGTGGATGCTGGCGCCGTCGGGGAGCTGTACCTCGGCGGGCTGGTCGCCGACGGCTACGTGGACGATCCTCGCGCCACGGCCCTGCGCTTCCTGCCCGACCCCTACACAGGCGGCGGGCGGCGCATGTACCGCACCGGCGACATGGTGCGCCTGCGGCACGACGGCCGCCTGGAGTTCCGGGGCCGCCGGGACGGTCAAGTGAAACTGTCCGGCATCCGTACGGAGCTCGGTGAGGTCGAGTCCGTCCTGCGCAGGCACCCGCAGGTCAACGAGGCCGTGGTGCTGCTCTGTCCGCAGCCTGAGCCCCATCTGGTCGCCTGGGCGCGGTGCGAGACCGGGGCCGCCGTGGACGAGGCCGGGCTACGCGCCCTCGCCGCCGCCCACCTGCCGCCCGCCGCCGTCCCGCGACGGATCCGGGTCACCTCCGAACTCCCGCTCACCTCCGGCGGCAAGGTCGACCGAGCGGCGTTGCGGGACGAGGCTGAGCAAGAAGCGCTGACCCCGCCTCCGGTGTCGGCGGACACGGCCGACGACGTCACCCGTGAACTGCTGCGTATCTGGGGCGAACTGCTGGGCAGGGCGGACATCCGGACCGGGGACGACTTCTTCGCTCTCGGCGGCAGCTCCCTGCTGGCCACCCGCGTGGCCGCGGCCTGCACCGAACGCTTCGGCCGCCGGGTTTCCTTGGCGACGGTCTTCAACAACCCGGTCCTGGACCATCTGGCCGCTCACATCCGTCGCACCCTGGCGGACGAACCCGAGGCCGAGACCGGGGGCACTGCTGCGGACGACCTCCCGGAGCCGAGGCACCCCGAGGACGACGCCCCCGTTCCCCTGTCCGCCGCGCAGCGACGCTTCCTCTTCCTGTCCCGCTACGCCGCCGAGCCGCAGGCGTACAACGTCCCCATCGCCCTGCGGATCGACGGCCCGCTTGACGTCGACGCCCTGGCCGGCGCGGTCTGCGACGTCCTGAGCGCTCACGAGTCACTGCGGCTGGCCGTCCGCATGGCCGCGCACGGGCCGGAGGGCCGCATCCTGCCGGTGACTCGGCAGAAGGTGCGGGCGGACCTGGAGCCGCAGAGGTTCGTCTCCTCGGTGGAGTGCGGCGAGCAGGCGGCCGAACTGGCGGCGCTCCCGCTCGACCTGGCCGAAGGCCCCTTGCGCATGGCGCTGCTGTCCGACGGCGGCGGCAGCCATCTGCTGCTCCTGTGCGTGCACCATATCGCGTGTGACGGCGAGTCCGTCGAGACGATCGTCCACCAACTCGTCCGCCGTTACGCGGCGCACGCCACCGCACGGGATGCGGAACCGATGCCCGCGGCTGTCCAGTACAGCGACGTCGCCGGTCGGCAGGAGGCCCGACTCGCCTACACCGCAGCCAGCATGCTGCGGCGCCGCGCTGCCGCCCTGGAGGATGTACGCCCGCTGGAGGTGCTGAGCCCTCGGGACGGCTTCGACCACAAGGGCGCGGTCACCGAGGTGGTCTTCAAGAGCGACGCGCTCACCCGCGCCGCCGCTCGCGCCGCTGTCACCCCGAACGCCGTCATGGTCGCGCTGTGGCAGCTGGCTGTGCACCGGTGGACGGGTCAGGACGACTTCGCGGTGGGGCTGCCGGTCTCCCTCCGCACTCACGAGGCCCAGCACGAGGTGGTGGGCCCACTGCTCAACAGCATCGCCGTATTGGCCCACTTCCCGTCCACGGGCTCCCTCTCCGACCACGTCAAGTGCACACAGCGACGGCTGGCCGAGGCGTACGAGGACCGCTTCCTGCCGTTCGAGCAGCTGGTCCGCGAGGTCGTTCCGGAGCGGGACACCTCCTCCGTGCCCCTGTTCCAGACACTGGTCGCCTGGGAGGGCAGCCGGGGTGACCTGAGCACCGGCCAGACCGTGTTCCGGCCCGAGGAGCTGGTCTCCGGAATCACCCAGTTCCCTCTCGCGCTGGAGATGTACGAGGACGGGGAGCGGCTCAGGGCGCTGGTGCGCTACAGCACCACCCTGGTGGGGGACGACGACGCCCGCCTCCTTGCGGAGTCGGTCGGCGCCATGCTCCGAGTGCTCGACGAGGACCCGGAGCGGCCCCTATACGACCTCGACACCGACGAGGACGAGGCACCCGCCTACATGCCCGAGCCCCCAGCCGAGGACTTCCGCTCCCTGCCCATGCTGACAGCGGCCCTGCCCGGCGACCGGCCCGCTGTGTCAGACGCCCACCGGGAACTGACCCACGCGCGGCTCGAACTGGAAGTCGCTGACGCGGCGGCGAGGTTGGGCGCCATGGGGGTCGGGCGTGGTGACTGCGTGTGCACCTTCCTGCCCAGGACCGTGGAAACGGTCGTCGCCATGCTGGCGATCATGCGGTGCGGGGCCGTGTACGTCCCCGTCGACCGGCGGAGCCCGCGCGAACGGGTCCATGACGTGGCCGAGCAGTGCGGCGCATCGGTCATCGTCGTGCACGCCGAGGACGCGTCGGCGGTCGAGGAGCTGCCACAGGGCATACGGGTTCTGGCTCTGGGAGCGTTGGAGAACCCCGGGCCGCAGTCGGCGCCCGCCCAGGTGTTCCCGGTGGTGCCGGACGATCCCGCGTACCTGATCTTCACTTCCGGATCCACCGGCGTGCCCAAGGCCGTGGTGGTGGGACACGGGGAACTCGCGGCGTTCCGGGAGGCGATCGCCCCGCAGTGGGGGCCGGACGAGACGCTGATCGCGGTGACCACGGTTGGGTTCGACGTGTCCGTCCTGGAACTCCTGGTCGCGCTGTCGCTCGGCGCCCACGTGGTGCTCCACGACAGCGGTCTGGTCTTCGATCCCGCCGCGCTCGCGGCGCACATCGCCCAGGTGCGGGCCACCCGGCTGTACTCGGTACCCAGCCTCTGGGAGCAGGTGCTCGCCACCGACGCCGATCTGACCGGCATGACCGGCGGCTGCGGTGGCGAACCGCTGAGCCCCGCCCTGGCCGAGCGGGCCCGCCGCCGGGGCGTGCACCTGCACAACCTGTACGGCCCGACAGAGACGGTCATCTGGGCCACGGACCAGCTGGTGGACGACCTCGAATCGCCGTCGGGACACGCTCTCTCGGAGCAGAAGGGCGCGAAGCAGGAGCCCCAGGGGCAGGAGGGCGCGGGCCGACGTGTGCCGGTCGGGTGCGCCGTCCCCGGAGTCATCCCGCACGTCCTCGACCAGTGGCTGCGGCCCGCGAGGACGGGCGCCGAGGGTCAGCTGTACATCGCCGGCCGGACCGTCGCGCAGGGCTACTACCGAGCGCCCGCTGCCACGGCCCTGCGCTTCGTGCCCGATCCCTTCGGCCCCGCCGGTTCACGGATGTACCGGACGGGCGATCGGATGAGGCAACTCCCGGACGGCGCCCTAGAGTTCCTCGGCCGCATCGACGACCAGGTCAAGGTGCGGGGGTTCCGTGTCGAGCCAGGCGAGATCGAAGCCGTGCTCTCCGGCCACCCACAGGTGCGGGAAGCCGCCGTGGTCATCCGTGACGGGCGTCTGATCGCCTATGTGGTTCCCGGCGAGGGAAAGCCCGCACAGGAGGAGGTACGCGCACACGTCGCCGCGCGGCTGCCAGCCCACATGGTCCCGGCGATCTGCTTCCTCGGCGCCCTGCCGCTCACGCCCAGCGGCAAAGTCGACCGCAAGGCTATGCCGGAACCCCAGCTCTCCGCGTCCGGAGAGAGCGAGCCACCCCGGGACGCGGTCGAGCGGGTCCTGGCGGAGATCTGGTCCGGGACGCTGTCCGTCGCCGCCCCGGGGCGCGAGGACAACTTCTTCGACCAGGGCGGGGACTCCATCAGCGCCCTGCGCATCGTCGACCGGATCCGCCGTGTGCTGCGTACCGAGCTGTCCGTGACCGACGTCTTCGAGGCCCAGACCATCGCACAGCAGTCCGCGAAGATCCGCGCGGCCAACCCGAACGCCGAGCGTATGGCGACGGTGGCCGAACACCTACTCATGTCTGCAAAGGCGAGCCAATGACCGACGTCTTCGACGATCCCGAGTTTCTGCGTCTACTCGACGCCGAGATGCAGGCTCACGGACTCGAGCAGGCATCCGCCCCGGGCCCGGAGGCCACAGAAGCCTCGAGCGCAGCCCCGGACTCCTCCCGGCTGACCCGGGCCGAGACCCGGCTGTGGTTCCTGCACCGCCTGGACCCGGACAGCGCGGGCTACAACATCGCGGCTGGCGTGCGTCTCTCCGGGCCGCTGGACACCCGGCGGCTGTCCGACGCCTTCTCGGCGGTAGTCTCCCGCTACGAAGCCCTGCGCACGGTCTTCGAGGACGAGCGCGGCCGCCCCCGGACCCGGGTCCTGGGCCCGCACGACACCGCACCGGAGTCGGTCCTCGGCACGGACTTCGAGTCACCGGACGCCGCTCACCAGTGGCTGGCGGGGCAGGCCCGCCGCCCGTTCGACCTCGCGGGCGGCCCGCTTGCACGGCTGGCCGTGGCCGAGGCCGCGGAGAACGAGCACCTGGTGTGCCTCTGCGTGCACCACATCGTCGGAGACGGCGACAGCCTGGACTTGCTCATCGCAGAGGTGTTCGCCCGGTACGCGGGCGTCGCGGCAGGGCCCGTCGTCCCGCGCCCGGCGACCGGACCGGAACCGGTCACCGAGCAGGAGGAGCTGGAGTGGTGGCGTGCACGCGTGGCGGGCGCTCCCACGGTCGTCGAGCTGCCCACGGACCACCCGCGCCCCGCGGTGCAGGGCAACAACGGACGCCGTATCCAGCGCCTCCTCGACACGGAGCTGGCCTCCGGCGTCACCGGGTTCGCCCGTGAACAGCGCGTCACCTCCTCGTCCGTGCACCTGGCGCTCTACCGCTACCTGCTCCAGGTCCTCACCGGTGAGCAGGACCTGCTGATCGGCTGCCCGGTCACCACCCGGCGGGCCGAGGACTCCCCCCGAGTGGGGAACTTCGTGAACATGGTGTGCCTGCGCACACCGGTCGCGGACGACCCCCGCGTACGCGACCTCGTCGCCCGGGTGCACCGGTCGACGAGTGAGGCCGTCGCCCACCGCGACCTGCCCTTCGAGCGGCTGGTCGAGGCCATGGACATCGAGCGGGAGCGCAGCCGGTCGCCGCTCGTCCAGGCCGTGTTCAACCACCGCCGTACGGTCGCCAGCGCCCGGGAACTGCCCGGCGGGCTCTCCGCCGGGCGTCTCGAAGTCGACCTGGGCGTCTCGAAGTTCGACCTGACGCTGACCGTCGAGGAGGCATCCGACGGTACGCGCCTGTACCTGGAGTACGACAGCGACCTCATCGGAGCCGACACGGCCCGCTCATGGCTGGCCTGCTACGAGGCGCTCCTCACCGAGGTCGTCGCCCGCCCCGATGCCCCCATGTCCGCGCTCGGACTGGGCGCCCCGTTGCCGCAGGGCGACGGCGGGCGCCACACCTCGCCGCGCCTGGGGCGGCGAGGCGTCGTCGGCTGGTTCGAGGAGCAGGCCGCCGCCCACCCTGAGCGCGAGGCCGTGGTACACGGCTCCACCCGTATCGGGTACGGCGAACTGGACCGGCGGGCCGAGGCGCTGGCCCGCCTCATAGGCCGGCGGGTGGCCGACCCGCGCGTCCCCGTCGCGGTCCTGGCCCGGCGCGGCGCCGGCCTCGTCGTGGCGATGCTGGCCGTGGCCAAGGCCGGGCTCACCGCACTGCCGCTGGACGAGGAGCACCCGAAGCTGCGGCTACGCTCACTGCTGGAGGACGCGGGCTGCACCGTTCTCGTGGGTGACCCCTCCCTCGCGGAGTGGGCCGGAGCGGGGCACCTCGATGTCGTACCGCTGGACGGGCCCGAGGAGGCTGCCTCCGAGGGCTTCGGGTCCCGCGCGGTGACGTCGGCCTCTCCGCTGTACCGCATATACACCTCCGGCTCCACCGGCGCCCCCAAGGGCGTCACCGTGACCCACGGAAACCTCGCGTCCCTACTGTCCGAGGGGCGCGCGGCTTTGGGGTACGGGGAGGCCGACCGGTGGACGCTGTTCCACTCCATCGCCTTCGACTTCTCGGTCTGGGAGATGTGGGGCCCGCTGACCTCCGGCGGCACCGTCGTGGTCGTCGACCGGGACACCGCCCGCACACCTGACCGGTTCCTGAAACTGCTCATCGACGAACGCGTGAGCGTACTCAACCAGACCCCGACCGCGTTCGACTCGCTGGTCCACCTCTGGGCGGGAACGCACGCCCCCTTCCCCGGTGCGCTGCGCACCGTCGTCTTCGGCGGCGAAGCCCTCAGGCCGACCGCCCTGCGGCCGTGGTTCCGGCTGCCGGTCGCGGACCTGCCGCGGCTGGTCAACATGTACGGGATCACCGAGACGACCGTGCACGTGACCCTCCGCGAGATCACCCGGGCAGACGCCGAGCGGCCCATGACGGGCAGCCCCATCGGCGTACCGCTGCCGCATCTGTCCGCATACGTGCTCGACCCCTGGATGCGGCCCCTGCCGCCCGGAGTTCCCGGCGAGTTGTACGTCGGCGGCAAGGGCGTCGCCCAGGGCTACGCAGGACGGAGGACACTGACCACCACCCGGTTCATGCCGGACCCCTTCGCGGCCGACGGCGGCAGCATGTACCGAACGGGCGACCGCGTCCGGCTGCTCGCGAACGGTGAACTGGAGTACCTGGGCCGCGTGGACGCCCAGGTGAAGGTGCGCGGCTTCCGTATCGAGCCGGGCGAGGTCGAGGCGGCCGTGGCCGCCCACTCCGGCGTGGCGGCGGCCGGTGTGGTCGCGGACGAGGGCCGGCTGATCGCCTTCGTCGTGCCCGCGCACGACGGCTTGGTCGCCGCGGAGCTGCGGGCACACCTAGCGGCGCGACTTCCCGCGCACATGGTTCCCGTCCTGACGACGACCACGGACCTGCCCAGGACCGTCAACGGCAAGCTGGACCGCCGCGCTCTGCGGGAGCGCGCCCGGGGGGCGCGGCTCGCTGACGCCGTCCGGGCCCCCTACCGGGCCCCGCAAGGGGAGTGCGAAGAGGTGATCGCCGCGATCTGGGTCGATGTGCTCCACAGCGACCGCGTGGGGGCGGATGACAAGTTCTTCGAGCTCGGCGGCGACTCGATCCGCGCGGTGCAGGTCGCGGCGCTCGCCCAGGAGAAGGGGCTGGGGATCTCGGTCGCGGATGTGTTCACCGCCCAGACCGTGTCCGAACTCGCCGTACTCGCAGGGGAGTCGGACGCCCACCGGGGCGAGGGAACCTGTCCCTTCGAACTGACCGCCCCCGCCGACCGGCCGCTGCTGCCCGAAGGCTGTGAGGACGCCTACCCGCTCACCCTGCTCCAGCAGGGCATGGTCTTCCACCAGCTCGACGACGCCGCCTATCTGAACGTGACAGGTGTCGCGGTGCGCGCGGCACTGGACGAAGGGCTGCTCCGCGACGCGGTGGCCCATGTCATGGCGCGCCACGCGGTGCTGCGTACGTCCTTCGACCTGTCCAGCTACAGCGAGCCCCTCCAGCTCGTCCACCGTGACGTCGAACCGCCGGTCACTGTCGTCGACTTGAGGGGACGGGACGGGGCGCCCCTGGCTTTCGACGGGGCATCCGCCCGGGTGGACGCATGGATGCGCGAGGAGCGGGGACGTGTCCTGGACCTCGGCCGCGCTCCACTCTTCCGCATCACCGCGCAGCAGGCGGACACGGACCTGTTCTGGTTCTGCGTCACCGAATGCCACGCCATCCTCGACGGCTGGAGCTTCACCTCTACGGTCTCCGAGATCCTTCGCGCCTACGACGTCCTGCTCACGGGCGGCGCGCTGCCCGCCGTCGAGGCCCCGGCGACGCTGTTCCGCGACTTCGTGGCCGACGAGCGCAAGGCCCTCGCGGACCCGGCGGCCCGGGAGTTCTGGGACGAGACCCTGGCTGGCGCCGAGCCGCTGGAGCTGCCCGCTCGGCGCGGCGAGCAGCCCGCCGCCGCCGAACGGCGCGTCGTCCCGCTGCCGCTCGACGTCCAGCGCGGCCTCGAACGGCTTGCCCACCGCCTGGGCACCCCCGTCAAGGACGTCCTGCTCGCCGGGCACGCCGCCGTACTCGCCTTGTGGACCGGCCGGGACGAGGTGCTCACCGGTCTGGTCGTCAACGGCCGTCCGGAGACGGCCGGAGCCGAGGACACCCGGGGCATGTACCTCAACACCCTGCCCGTACGGCTGCGGACGGCGGGCCTCAGCGGGGCCACCCTGGTCAAGGAGTGCTTCCGGGCCGAGACCGCGCTCCTGCGGCATCGGACCTACCCCGGGGCGGCACTGGAGCGCCGCAGCGCGCATGGCCCGCTGGTCACCGCGGTCTTCAACTACACCCGGTTCCACGCCCTCGGGGAACTCGGCAAGGACACGCCGGGCCCGTCGGCGGTCCGCCTCTCCGGGGAGTTCCAGGAGATCGCCCCGACGAACTATCCGCTGTACGTCTCCTTCGACCACGGAGCCGACGAGACCCACGGGCATCTGGCGCTGCTCCTGGCGGCCTCCCCACGCCACTTCGCGGAGTGGGAGGCGGACCAGTTGGTGGAGCTGTACCGGTCGGTGCTGGGGTGGCTGGCCACAGAGCCCGAGGAGCCGCTGTCCTCCCGCCACGTCCTGACACCGGACGGGCAGCGGACCATCCTGAACGCGTGGGGCCGAGGCGAGCCCGGCGCCGCCTCGCCGCTCCCGGTTCCGGCCCGGATCCGGGCCCGCGTGGCGGAGCGGGCCGCCGCTCCCGCGGTGACGGACGTCAATGGCACGCACTCGTACGCCGAACTCGCCGCGGCCGCGGCCCGCGTGGCGGACGGGTTGCGCGCCGCGGGCGTCGGGCAGGGCGACCCGGTCGCCGTCTGCCTGCCACGGCGCATGGAGCTGATCGCGGCGCTCATCGCGGTGTGGCAGTGCGGCGCCGTCTACGTACCGCTGGACCCGGCGCAGCCGGCGGCCCGCACCGAGCTGATCAGCGACGTGGCCCGGCCGCGCGCCGTCGTGGTGGACGCGCGGACCATCGGCAGGGCACCGCGCGGCACCGCCGTAGTGCGGGCGGACCTGCCCTCGGCGGCGCAGGCCGACGCGGCCGATGCGGCGGTGATTCCCGAGGCCGTGGCGTACGAGATGTTCACCTCCGGCTCCACGGGGCGCCCCAAGGGGGTCGCCGTCTCCCATCGCGCGCTGGCGGTGTTCACCGACGCGGCGACCGGGGGGTGGAGCCGGGACGACACCGTCCTGGCCGTCACCACCGTCGGCTTCGACATCTCGATCGTGGAGCTGCTGCTGCCGCTGACGGTCGGGGCCCATCTCGTGCTGCACGACACCGGTGGCGTCCTCGATCCGGACGCCCTGATGACGGCGGTGCGTACGTCCGGTGCGAGCTTGCTGCAGGCCACACCCACCGTCTGGGCCGCACTTGCCGACACCCCGGGGGACCTGGCGGGCCTGAGCGGCTGGTGCGGCGGCGAGGCGCTGCCCGCTCCCGTCGCCGAGACCCTGCTCGGGCGCGGGGTGCGCTTGGAGAACTGGTACGGACCCACCGAGACCACCATCTGGTCGACTGCGCTGGACGTGACGGACGCCCACCTGGACCGTGGCGTGGTGCCGATCGGCCGTCCCCTGGCCGGGGAGCGGGTGTACGTACTCGACGAGGCTCTGCGCCCGGTGCCCGCGGGTGTCGTGGGCGACCTCTACATCGGGGGCGACGGCCTGGCCCACGGGTACGTGGACCGGCCGGGCGCGACCGGGGCGCGCTTCGTCCCCGATCCGTTCGCGGGCGGCGGATCCCGCATGTACCGGACCGGTGACCGGGCGCGTTGGCGTACCGACGGTGTTCTGGAATTCCGGGGCCGCGACGACGACCAGGTCAAGGTGCGCGGGGTGCGCGTCGAGGTGGCGGACGTCGAGTCCGTCGTGCGCTCCCACCCGGCTGTCCGCCAGGTCGGAGTGGTCCTGCGCGACGACCGGCTCGTCGCCTTCGCCGTCGCCCAGCCGGACGCCGGGGACACCTTCGTCACGGCGGAGATACGCCGTCACGCGGCGCGGACCCTTCCGGCCCCGGTGGTGCCCGTGGTCGTCCGCGTCGCGCGGCTGCCGCTCAACGCCAACGGAAAGGTGGACCGCAAGGCGCTGCGTACCGTCGACGTCTTCGACGAGGCGGGCGAGAGCCCCGCTCGCGTGTCGCGGCATGTCGAGCCTCGCACGCCGCTGGAGGCCGAATTGGCCCGCATCTGGCAGGACGTGCTCGGCGTCGGGCCGGTCGGACGGACCGCCGACTTCTTCGACTTGGGCGGTGATTCGCTGCGGGCCCTGAGACTGGTCGCCAAGGCGGCGGGCAAGGGAATCACGCTCGGCCCGGCCGACCTGTTCCGCCATCCCGTGCTCAGTGACCTCGCCGCTGCGGCGGCCGCGGCGGGCCCGGCGCCCGCGAGCGGGTTCGACGACGGCCCGGGGCTGGTACCGATCCTGCCGAGGGCACGGGTGTTCTTCGACCGGACCGGTGACGACCCGGCTCTTGAGCAGCTCTTCCACTACCTGGAGCTGGATGCCGAACTGGACCCGGAGGCGGTCTTCGCGGCCCTGGAGTGGACCGCGCGCCGCCACAGCGCTCTGCGCATGCGCTGGAGGCGCACGGAGGGGGAGTGGCGGCAGTACGTCGCTAAACGGCCTGATCTCGTCACGTTCCGGGTCCTTGACCTGCGAGAACTGCCCGAAGATGAACGCAGCCGGCGACTCGGAGAGTTCGAGCGGACAGTCCGGGCGGTGACCGACCTGGAACACAGTCCGCCGTGGTCGGTGACGCTGGTGCGGCTGGGTCCCGACCGCACCAGGCTGTTGTTCGCCCTCCACCACCTCGTCGTCGACGGCTACGCCTGGCAGCAGCTCCTGGAGAACTTTCACCACGCGTACGAACACGCCGTGCGGGGTGAGGAGTTGGGCGACGCCGCCACAGTCGAGGGGTTCGCCGCATGGGCCCGCGCCTCGGCCGCCGTCGCGCATCACCCCAGGGTGCAGGAGCTGGCCGGCCACTGGGCGCGGGTGCTCGACGGGTCCCGGCCCGTTCCTGTAGACCGCGACCCGGGACCCCCGACACGTGGCGAGCAGTACCGGGTGCCGCTCTCCCTGGCCCCGGCCGAGACCGCCCGCCTGCGCGGACTGCGGGACGAGGAGGGCCGTGCGCTGATGGAGGCCGTCCTGTCCACCGCCCTGGCGCGGGCGTACCACCGGTGGACCGACGGCTGGCCTCTGCTGCTGGGCATCCTCACGCAGGGCCGGGACGGGTACGGCGGCGTGGCGGGCCCCGAGCCCGACGCCAGCGGTGCCGTCGGCTGGTACACCGGGATGTTCCCGGTCCGTATCGTTGCCGTACCCGGAGAGACGCCGCGGGACGGTCTGCGACGGGTCGGCGGGCTGCTGCCCGGCGATCCCCTGCTGCGCAACTCCTTCGGCCTGCTGCGCTACCTCGCCGACGGCACGCCCGGTGCGGAGGCGCTGCGGCACCTGCGCCAGCCCCAGATCCACCTGAACTACTTCGGGGAGCGCTCGCCGCACCCGCTGCTGGTCCAGGAGTCGTACGTACGCCTCCTGGACCCGCCGCCCTCGCCCATGCAGGACGCCAAGGCCCAGCCGGAAGCGCTCATCGAGATCGAGTTCGAGATCGTCGACGGACATGTCGAAGGCTCCGCGCGCTACAGCGGCCGACACTTCACTCGCCACCGCATCGAACAGTTCTCCGCGTACATCCAGCAAGAACTCACTTCACTCGCACAACTCTGAGAAGGTGCCATGCCCCTCTTCGACGAAGACGACATGACCATCACGTACCTCGTGGTCGTGAACCACGAGGAACAGCACTCGATCTGGCCCACGGGCCGGGACATCCCCGACGGGTGGCTCTCGACCGGCTTCACCGGGAAGATCGACGCCTGCCTCGCCGAGGTCGAACGCGTCTGGACGGACATGCGCCCCCTCAGCCTGCGCAAGGCCATGGACACGGCAGCCGTCCGATGAACGCAACCCACCTCCTGCCCCTGGGCGGCAGCGGCGAATGGGGCATCTGGCCCTCCTTCGTCGTCCGCACCACCGGCATGCCTTTCGACTGGCTTTCCACGGCTGGCCCGGGCTCCTTCGAGGAGGCCAGGTCGGCCGCACTGGAGCGGTTGAGCACGGCAGCCGGGGACGGCCTCTTCCAGGGCGCGCTGGCCTGGCAGAACCCCCTGCTGGGCGAGCAGGTACGCAAGGGCGCGCACCTGGCCGGGCGGCGGCGGCGCTACCTGCGCCGTTCGCTGGCCGCCTACCTGTCCCGCTACTGTGCCAAGAACGACACCATCGGCTTCTTCGGACCGTCGGTGTGGGGTACGTGGAACCCGGAGCCGACACGGGTCACGCCCGCGGGCCGCGCCCCCAGGTCGCGTGACGTGTACATGGAGCTGTGGGCGGTCCGCGCCCTGGCCCGCGCGCTGCGCCTGCGGCACGACTTGGACCCCTGGGTGGTGCCGCACATCGCCCCGAGCCTGGACATCACACGTGAGGCCATCACCCTCCAGGACGGCTCCCGGCTGCCTGTGACACCGCTGCGCCACGCGGTGCTGGAAGCGTGCGACGGCACACGCGCCGCCTACGAGGTCCCACTCGGCTGCCCGGGCCGGGATACCGACGAGGTGCGCGGCGAAGTGCGGCGCCTGCAGGCCATGGGCGTGCTCAGCACCGACTTCGCTGTCCGCCAAGCCCGCCGGCCGGAACGCCAGCTGCGGGGCCAGCTCATGCGGGTGAGCGACGTCAAGCGCCGCACGGCCGCGCTGCGGGACCTCGACGATGTCGTGCGGGCCGTGGCGGCCCTGAAGGAGCACGCTGCGGAGCCCGAGCGGCTGGCCCGGGCGCTGACCGCCGCCGAGGAGGTCTTCGTACGCGTCACTGGCGAGCGGGCCGAACAGGGCGCCGGGCAGTTCTACGCCGGCAAGCGCATCGCCTACGAGGACTGTGTCGCCGACCTCGACGTGAAGCTGGGGCCCGAGGTCCTCGGCAAGGTGGGGCCCGTCCTCGAACTGGTGCTGACCAGCTCGCGCTGGTTCTCCCACGCGATCGCGGCGGAGTACGTGCGCGCGGCCCGACGGATCATGGAGGCCGACGAGGGGCAGTGGTCCGACGGGTATCCCGTCTCGCGCCTCCTCGCGGCCATGTCCACCACCTTCTGGGACGACGCGGTACGCCCCGTCGACGCGGCCAGCGCCGAGCTCCGCGCCCGCTGGACGAAGATCCTGCGACCGAACGCGGACGGCTCGCCCACCACGCGGACCGTCGCCGAACTGCGGGACGCGGTGTACGAGATGTTCCCCGCGGACGGGCCCGCGTGGACCGAGGCGCGCTGGCACAGTCCCGACCTGATGATCGACGCGGACTCCGTCGACAGCATCCGGGCCGGACGGTTCCAGGTGGTGCTCGGTGAGCTGCACTCGTGCATCAACACCGTCAACGCCCTGCTCTTCCTGGACACGGCACCCGACGCCCGGGAAGTGCGCTCCTGGATGGACCGCGAGATCGCCGGGGCCGTCTACCCGCTCTATCCCTTCGGCACCGGGCACGTGAACTCCCGTACCGCCCCGCCGGACGCGCATCTGTCCCCGCTGTGCCGGTACATCGGCATCGGCAACGAGCCGTCGTACCACCCGAGCGCGGCCGAGCTCGTCCCCGCTGCCTCCCTGCGGGTCGTCCCGTCGGGTGAGGGGTTCCGGGTGGTCTCCTCGGACGGGGCGTTCGAGGAGGATCTCGTAGAGGTCCTGGGGGACTACCTCAGCAGCGCCGCGGCGCAGTCGTTCGGGTTCCTGGAGCCGCAGGCCCATCAGCCGAGGGTCACCGTCGACGATGTCGTGGTGTGCCGCGAGACCTGGCGAATGCCGTTCGCGGACTTCCCCGGCCCGGACACGAAGGAAGAGCCCGTCTTTGCCTTCTTCCAGGCGCTGCGCGAACGGCTCGGGATCCCGCAGAACGTCTTCGTCCGGGTCGCCGGCGAGGTGAAACCGGTCTACGCCGACCTGGCCAACCCTCTGATGGTCGACATGCTCTGGTCGAAGATCCGCCGCGGACGCGAGCGCGTGCCCGATGGCGAGCTGGCGTTCTCCGAGATGCTCCCGGGCCCAGACGGAATGTGGTTCAAGGACGACTCCGGACAGCAGTACCCCGTCGAATTCAGAATCGTAAGCACAGACAGGAAGAAGCATGACTGAGACTCTTAAGGCAGTGGGCGGCCTGGATGCGCGTGACGGCCGTCGGGAGCCGGCTGTCCGTATGGCCGGACTGGCGAAGTCCTTCGGCGATGTTCAGGCCGTCGTGGAAGGCCGCATGGAGGTGTTCCCGGGCGAGGTCGTGGCAGTCCTGGGACCGAACGGCGCCGGCAAGACGACCAGCCTGCACTGCCTGCTCGGCCTGAGGCAGCCCGACGCCGGTGTCGTGGAGCTGATGGGCGGCTCGCCGACCTCACCTCAGGTACGGGCACAGTGCGGCGTCGTCCTGCAGAACTCGGGGCTTCCAGGCACGCTCAGGGTGCGCGAACTGGTGGACCTATTCCGCGCCTACTACCCCGACCCGATGGACACCCAGGAGGTCTTGGACCTGGCCGGTCTCGCGGACCTGGCCGAGCGGTTCTTCGGTGAGCTCTCCGGCGGACAGCAGCAGCGCGTCTACCTGGGGCTCGCGCTGTGCGGAAAGCCCCGCGTCCTGTTCCTCGACGAGCCCAGCGTGGGACTGGACAGCGTCTCGCGCCGCCAGCTGTGGTCCGCCGTCCAGCGCGTCGCGGCCGAGGGCACCGCCGTGCTGCTCACGACGCACTACCTCGAAGAGGCGGACGCCCTGGCGGACCGCATCGTCCTGTTCGCCTCCGGCCGCACGGTCTTCGAGGGCTCGTCCACGGAGATGAAGTCCCACTTCCGGCGCCGCCTCATCTCGCTGCGGCCAGCCGGCGAACCCGACCTGGAGGCCGTGCGGGACAGCGGTGCGGAGGACATCGAGTACGTCGACGGCATGCTGTCGCTGACCACGGCCCGCACGGCGGACGTCCTGCGGACCCTGCTCGGTGCCGAGCCGGTCCTGAACGACCTCGAGGTGCGCGGCATCAGCCTGGAGGAGGCGGTCGAGGAGGTCCTGCGCACCTCTTCCGCCGACCTCCCCGCACCCGCCCCGGCGACATCGCAGCCCCGGCCCTCCGCGAAGCGGGACAGGGCTGCCGAGCGGCTGGACGCCGCGTCCTGGGCGCGGATGGTGCGCGCCCAGACGAAGGCCGAGTTCCTCAAGCTCAAGCGTGACATGGCGTTCGTCTTGACCACCTGTCTGCTGCCCACAATCTTCTTCGCGTTCTTCGGCCTCTCGCAGGCCAGGAACGGCGATCCGGAGGCCATGGCGTACACGGTCGCGGGCTTCAGCGCCTACGGTGCCGTCGGCGTCGGACTGTTCGGCTTCGGCGTGGGTATCGCGGCCGAGCGAGGCTTCAAGTGGGACCTGCTCATCCGGGCCACGCCCATGTCGCCCAGTGCCTATCTGTCATCACGGATCGTCCCCGCCGCCGTTTTCACGCTGTTCACGCTTTGTGTCCTCGCGGTCTTCTCCACGTCCGTGGCGGGCGTCAGGCTCAGCCCCGCCCAGTGGGCGGCGCTGATGGGTGGACTTACTCTCGGTAACATTGTCTTCGTTGCTATGGGTCTGGCCATCGGCTACAACCTCTCACCCAAGGCCGCCGGTCCCGTGTCCACCGTCGTCTACCTGCTGCTCTCTTTCGCAAGCGGGATGTTCGTCCCGCTCAACCAGTTGCCCAGCCTGGCCGAGTCCCTCGCGCCGTTCCTGCCGACCTGGCACTTCGCCCGCATCGGCTGGGGGGCCGTCGGCATCGAGCCCGGCTTCGGACTCACCTCGCTCCTTGTCCTCACCGCCTACACCGCGGCATTCACCGCCCTGGCCGTCATGGGTTACCGTCGTGAACTCAAGACTCGCTTCCTCTGAGCACGCGGCGGTCCCGCCCATCCGGCAGGGAGCGCTCCTACGGCAGGTGCCGGGCATGTCCGACCGGCGCCCGCTGGTCATAGCACTTCCGTACGCGGGAGGCGGCGCCGCTGCCTTCACCGAGTGGCGCACCGTGCTGGATGCCGACTGCGCCGTGTTGCCGGTGCACCTGCCGGGCCGCGAGCGCCGCTTCCAAGAACGCCCCTATCGCCGCATGACCCACCTGGTCCGCGACCTCGTCGAGGAGGTCGGCCCGCTCATGAACCGGCGCGTCGTGTTCTGGGGCCACAGTATGGGAGCCGCGGTGTCGGTGGCCCTCGCCCTGGAGCTGGCCCGGCAGGGCTTCCCGCCTCCCGCCCACGTGTTGGTCTCGGGGGCAGGGTCACCCGACCGCAGGGACGCGAAAGACCTCGTCCACGTGCTCGACGACGCCCGGCTCGCCGCCCGGCTCCGCCAGTACGAGGGCACGCCCCGCGAGGTCCTGGAGAATCCGGACCTGCTCGGTCTCGTCCTGCCAGTGATCCGCGCGGACTTCGAGCTCCTGGAGACGTGGTCGCGGCCCCGCCCGGCCCCGCTGCCCGCACCCCTCACCGTGCTGTACGGCGAGGACGATCGTTCCGTCAGCGCACACCAGGTCGACGGCTGGCTCTCGTACAGCGACCGTCCGGTGGCCCGGAGGCCCTTCGCGGGCGGGCACTTCTTCATCCGCGCGCATGTCGCGGAGGTCGCCCAGATCCTCCGCGAACTGGCCGTCGGACCAGGCGCTTGACCTCGCGGCTGCACCGCCGCCGCGCACCACCCAGTAGATCCTTCAACCGAGGAGTAGAGATGAAGGCCATCGTCATCAAGGAGTTCGGCGGTCCCGAGGTCATCGGGGTCAGCGAGATTTCCGTCCCGCAGGCCGCCGAGGGCTCGGTGCTCGTCGACGTGGAGCGCTCCGGGCTCAACTTCGCCGACCTGCACCAGATAGCGGGGACGTACCTCAAGAAGGACAGCCTGCCGTTCACCCCGGGCACGGAGGTCTTCGGCAAGGACCCCTCGGGCCGGCGGGTGCTCGGCATCATCCCCTCCGGCGGCCACGCCCAGCGTGCCGCCGTTCCGGTCGGGTCCCTCATCCCCGTACCGGACTTTGTCACCGGTGAGGAGGCACTGGCCCTCGGCGTCCAGGGCTTCACCGCCTGGCACCTGCTGCGCACCTGCGCCCGCACCGTGCGCGGCCAGTCGATCGTCGTCCACGCGGCGGCGGGCGGGGTCGGCTCGCTCGCGGTGCAGCTCGCCAAGGCGTGGGGAGCCTCCCGGGTGATCGCGTCGGCGTCGACCCCGGACAAGCGTGACCTCGCCCTGTCCCTCGGGGCCGACTCCGCCGTGGATTCGAACGCGGGCGACATGACCGCTGCACTCCTGGAGGCCAACCGCGGCCGCCCGGTGGACGTCGTTCTGGAGATGGCGGGCGGGCGCACCCTGGACCAGGGACTGGCCGCCCTGGGCACCCATGGCCGCATGGTGGTGTACGGGACGGCCTCGGACGAGCCGTCAACCCCGGTGCGTCTGGAGTCGCTGATCGGCGCGTCCCGGTCCGTCGTCGGCTTTTGGGCCGCCGACCTGATGCGTACGAATCACCGCGCCCTGACCGACGCCCTCACCGGGCTGTTCGGCATGGTCAAGAACAAGCAGCTGAAGCCCGTCATCGGCGGGACGCACACCCTGGACGACGCGGCGAAGGCGTTCGGTCTGCTGGCCGAACGGGCCACGACGGGCAAGGTCGTGCTCGACACGACCGGGAACTGACACCGCCGCGGTACGAAGAGGCGGCGAGCCTCCGGCAGGAAGCCCGCCTCGCCCTCCACCTTCTGACACCTTCTGAACCACTCTGCAACCGCGAAGGCCAGCATGTTTACGTCAGACGAGGAATCCGCCAACTTTCTGATCCACCGCCGATTCGAGGAGCGGGTCAGGGAGAACCCTGAGGCGCCCGCTCTCATCTATCAGGGCCGGACCGTCAGCTACGGCGAGCTGGACGCGGACGGGAACCGCCTGGCGGCCGTTCTAAGCGCGGCCGGTACCGGCCCCGAGGACCTCGTCGGCGTCCACCTGGATCGGCCGCCGGAGGCGGTCACCGCGGTCCTGGCAGTGTGGAAGGCTGGCGGCGCCTACGTACCTCTCGATCCGACGCAGCCGCGGCAACGCCTCACGCACATCGTCAAGGACTGCAGCCCAGCGGTGATCGTGACAACGTCGCAGCTGTCGGCCCGGCTTCCGGTGCACAGCGCCCGACTGGTCGTGACGGACGGCGACTCCGTGTCCGTGGCTGGGGGCGAACCGGTCCGTGTGACGTCCGCCGTACGGCCCGACAACCTCGCCTACACGATTTACACGTCCGGGTCGACCGGACGGCCCAAGGGCGTCGAGGTCGCCCACCGGGGGCTCGTCACCTCGTACCTGGGCTGGGAGGAGGTCTACGGGCTCCGGGACGGGATCCGCAGCCACCTCCAGGTCGCGGGCTTCTCGTTCGACGTGTCGACCGGCGACTTCGCCCGGGCGCTGCTCTCCGGCGGAACGCTGGTGCTGTGCGACAGCCGGGACCTGCTGCGGCCGCAGAATGTGCACCGGCTCATCGCCCGGCACGACGTGCACATGATGGACATCACCCCAGCGCTCCTGCGCTTGCTGACGGACCATCTGGAGACCACCGGCGAACGGCTGGACGGCATGCGGCTGATCACGGTGGGCGGAGAGGGCTGGCCGCCCCAGGACTACCTGCGGCTGCGTGCCCTTGTCGGCCTGCGGACCCGCGTCTTCTGCTCCTACGGCGTTACCGAGTCGAGCGTGGACAGCACCTGCTACGAAACCTTCCCCGACTGGCGGCCCGGTGGGGCCACCATGCCCATCGGGCACCCCTTCCCCGGCACCCGCGCCCTGGTGTGCGACCGCGGACTGGGCGGGACCGAGGACGGGGCGGAGGGCGAGCTCTACCTCACCGGCGCCGGACTCGCCCGCGGTTACCGGGGTCAGCCAGCCCTGACCGCCCTGCGCTTCCTGCCCGCACCCGGTGGCCGGCGCGTCTACCGCACGGGGGACAGGGCCCGTCGCCTGCCCGGCGGGGCGGTCGAGCACCTCGGCCGCATCGACGACGAAGTCAAGATCAACGGGGTGCGTATCCAGCCGGCGGAGGTCGAGACCGCCCTGCGCGGGCACCCCAGTGTCGGCCACGCCGTCGCGGTGACCGCCCACGAGGCAGGACGCGTACGCCTCCACGCCTACGTCACCCCGGCCGGGCCCGCGACGGTGACCCCCGCCCAGGTGCATGACCACGCGATGCGCATCTTGCCCCCGGCGATGGTGCCGGCCACCGTCACGGTTCTGGAGTCGTTGCCCCTCAACGCCAACGGCAAGGTCGACCGGCACCGCCTTCCCGATCCGGTGCGGGGTGACGACGAGACGTACGAGGTCCCCAAGGGCAGCACGGAGATCCGGGTCGCCGAGATCTGGCAGGAGGTCCTGCGGCTCCCCCGCGTGGGCGCCCTGGACGACTTCCTCACGCTCGGTGGCGACTCCCTCCAGTCGGCTCGCATTTGCGCACGGATCCGCAAGGAGTTCCGGGTCGACATCCTGCCCAGTGCCGTTCTAACCTGCCCTACCGTGCGGGAATTCGCCGCCCGGATCGACCTGTCGGCACCCGAGGACGAGCCGCCCACCGCGCACCATTCCCCCGACGGGCGCTACCCGCTCTCCCCGGCCCAGCGCCGCCTGTGGCTGCTGAACCTGATCAACGGCCCCGACGCCACGTACAACATCCCCCTCGCCTTCCGCGCCGAGGGACTCCTGAACTACCTCGCGCTCAGAGCGGCGCTCAACCGGATCGTAAGCCGGCATGCGCCGCTGCGGACCCGGATCGTCATGGCCGATGGTGAGGCGCTGCAGGAGGTCCTGCCGGGCCGCGACCTGGACATCAGGGTCACGGACCTGCGCGGGGACGCGGCTGCCGAGCACCGGGCACTCGACTTGCTGGCGGACCGGGTGCGCGAGCCGTTCGACCTGACGACCGGCCCGCTCATCCGGGCGGACGTGGTGCAACTGGATCACCGTAGACACCAAGTGCTGGTGACGATCCACCACATCGTCTTCGACGGCTGGTCGGCCGAGCTGTTTCTGACGGAGCTGGGGCAGGAGTACGCAGCGGCCCTGCGCGGAGAGGCAGCCGCCTTGCCAGCCCTCGAACTCTCGTACGGAGACATCGCGGTCTGGCAGGACCGACGTCACCGCGAAGGCGTGCTTACTGAGCAACTGGACTACTGGAAACGCAAGTTCAGCACGCTCCCACCCGCGCTCGACGGCCTCGCGGACAGAACTGGGTGGGATTCCGGCGAACGCGCCGAGGCCGGGCGGGTCACCCAGTGGCTCGGCCCGGCGCTTACCCGTGCCGTGCGGTCCTGCGGGCAGCGGCACGCGAGCACCCTCTTCGTCACTCTACTCAGCTGCTTCACCGTGCTCCTGTCACGCCTCACGGGCGAACACGACATCACCGTCGGCACCCCGGTCGCGGGCCGGGACCGTGAACAGACGCAGGACCTCATCGGCTTCTTCGTCAACACGGTCGCCCTGCGCACGGACCTCGCCTCGACGCTGACGTTCACCGAGGTGCTCGGCCGCGTGCGCGACGAGGTGCTGGAGGCCCACGCCAACCAGGACATCCCGTTCGAGGACGTGGTCGCGGGCGTGTCGGCCGCCGGTGCCGTGGGCCGCAACCCGCTCTTCCGTATCTGGTTCAACCTACTGGGCGACCCCGACCGGCCACCGCGCATGCCGGGGCTGGACACGGCGATGACCGAACTCCCTGCGCACGCGGCGCTCTTCGACCTTGGCCTGTATGTCACCGACCACGGGGACCGGCTCCGGCTCGACCTGTCCTACGACCGGGGTCTGTTCGGCGACGCACGGGCTCGGGTGATCCTCGAACAGCTCACCCACGTCATCAAGGTGCTGACCGCCGCTCCCGAGGCGCGGATCGATGGGATGTCCCTGGTGGCCGACACTCATCAAGCTCTCCTACCGGACGTCAGAACGGGATTGGGAGGTACCACGCCCCTCACTGTCACCACTCTCACCGCCGGGGTTCGCAGGGGAATGGCGACGGCCGCCGTCCATGACGCGTTCGGCACGAGGACCGCAGGACGGCGGCTGGCCGCGCTCGCCTCCCGCGCCGCCGACGGGCTGGGCGCACTCGGGGTGGGCGAAGGGGACGTCGTCGCGCTCTACGCCGCCCGGACCACCGCTCTCGTACCATTGCTGGTCGGCGCCCTGGAACGCGGCGCGGCGTTCGTGCTGCTCGACCCGGCCCACCCGCCCGCCCGGCTGCGGGCCCAGATTGCGGCCGTGGAACCCGCACTGCTGATCGGGTTTGAGGAGGTCGGTCCGCTGCCGGAGGCGATCACGGGCACCGGCGTGCGCGTGGCCAAAGCCGACCGGCTGCTCGGCGCCCCTGACGAGCAGCCGCCGCCCACGCCGTCGACCCCCTGCGCAGAACACCCCTCGTACATCATGTTCACCTCGGGATCAACCGGCCCGCTGCCCCGCGGTGTCGTGAGCGGCCCGGCCCCCCTCGCCCACTTCCTCTCCTGGTACGTCGCGGCCTTCGGCCTCGGCCCGGACAGCCGCTTTGCGCTGTTGGCCGGACTCGGCCACGATCCGCTCCTGCGCGACGTCTTCGCCCCCCTGTGGGCGGGAGGCGAACTCCATGTGCCCGACGCCGAGCTCAGCAGGAATCCGCTGGCGCTGCTGCACTGGCTGGCGGAGCGCCGGATCACGGTCCTCCACCTCACTCCGCCCCTTGCGCGCCTGCTGGTGATCGCCGCCGGAGAGACCGGAACGCGGCTGCCGGACGTCCGCCTGGTCTGCTATGGCGGCGACGTCCTGCGGCAGGGCGACGTCACCGGGCTTGCGGCGGTCGCGCCGTCGGCCCGGCACGTCAACTTCTACGGGGCGACCGAAACCCCGCAGGCGATGGCGTTCCACGTCATCGAATCGGGAGACGCGGACCAGGCCGCCAAGGACCTCCCCGTACCGATCGGCAGAGGCATCGCGGACGTACAGATCCTCGTCGTCAATGGCTCCGGGCAGCTGGCCGGCATAGGCGAGGCGGGCGAGATCGTCATCCGCTCGCCCTTTCTCGCCGAAGGCTATGTGAAGTCTTCCGGCACAGGGGGATTCCACCGCGACCCCATGCCCGGGGTCCGCAGGTACGCCACCGGCGACAGGGGCCGCTACCTCCCCGACGGCACCGTCGAGATCCTCGGTCGCGCCGACGGCCAGGTGAAGATCCGGGGCTTCCGTGTGGACCCGACGGAGATCGACGCCGTCTGCCGGCGGCTGCCCGGCGTGCGCGACGCTGTAACGGTTGCCAGAAAGCACGCGGAGGACGACACCCGCCTGACCACGTACGTCGTCACGGCAGGCAGCCCAGCCCCCGCGGCCGCTCGACTGCGCGCGGACCTCGCGGCCCGCCTGCCCGAGTACATGACCCCCTCCGAGGTGATAAAGATCAACAACATGCCCCTCACGCCCAACGGCAAGATCGACACCCGGGCGCTCCCGGAGCCGGTCCCGAGCCGAAAACCCGGACAACAAGCACCGGCAGGGGACCTGGAAGAAACCATCCGTGACATATGGAAGACCGTGCTGAAGGTGGAGGATGTCGCACTGGACGACAACTTCTTCGATCTCGGCGGTACGTCACGGCTCATGGTTCAGGTGCAGTTGTCGCTGCGTGAGCGGCTGGGTAGGGACATCACGCTCGTGTCGCTCTTCAGGCACGCCAGTACGGGAGCGCTCTCCCGCTACCTCCAGGAGACGGCGACACCTGTCCCTGCCGGGAGCACCCGGCGCCGCGAGCGTCGCCGCGACCATGCGGCCGCCCGTGCCCAGCGGCTCGGACGCCGAGGCGGCCGCTCATGATCCTTCCAGCCCCGTTCGTGCTGTTCGACCTCGACGGCACGCTTATTCGCCCGGGCTCCGGTCTGCAGCGGCGTCACATGGCTGCGATGCAGTGGGCGATCCGGGAGACATCGGGGTCGGCGGAGGAGTTCCGCTATGAAGGCGGTGACCTCTTCTACGCCTACGTCAACCTCTCCGGGTTCACAGACGCGGGCACCATCGAAGCCGCCCTCACCATCGCCGGGACACCACGGGCCGCCCTCCCGGCCGCCCGAGAACGCGCCGTCACTCTGATGCGACACAGACTCGGAACCGAGCCTCATCCCCACTCGGCGGATGACGCCTTGCCCGGAGCGGTGCATGCCGTACGGGCACTGGCTGCGGCAGGCGTGCGGGTGGGGCTCAGCACGGGCAACGCGCGAAGCATCGCCCTGTGGAAGGTCGAGCGGCTCGGCCTCGCGGACGTCCTGACGACAGGGGGCTTCGGGGACGTGGCCCGTGATCGCGATCTGGTCGTCGCGCAGGGACTGGCGGCATTCGGAGGAAACCCCACGGGTGGTGTCGTGGTGGGTGACACGGCCAAGGACATCTCCGCTGCTCACAACAGTGGTCTGCGTTGTGTTGCCGTGGCCACCGGCGGCTCCACCGAGGAACAGCTGGCCCGGGCGGGCGCAGACAAGGTGCTGCGGACGCTCGACCATCCTCATGCTACGACCGTGATCACTGAAGTCGCGCGGGGACCAGCAGTATGCCTGTGGGGCAAGCCGCTCGCGGACGGACTGACGGGCGCTGACCGGGTGAGCCGTCAGTCGCTGCTGGCCGTGAGCCCGGGGCGCCCTTCTCCGGCAGAGTCTGTGAGTTCGGGGGCATACAGCGTGGCCAGAGGCTCAGGTCCGGCGTAGCGTCGGCAAGGACACTGCCGGGTCTCGGCAGCGGCGGACTCCGTGCCATGGCCCTTGGACGGCTGGCCCTTGACCACGGCATAGCAGCGGCCATCCTTGGGGTCGTGGTACGCCAAGTGGTGCTGGCATCCGCACACCGGATCAGGACCGCTGAGCGCGCGCTCGCGCTCCTGGCGACGCTCGGCGACGGACTTCTTGAACCGGTCGTACACACCCCCGGCCACGTACCCGCTCGCCAGGATGACCATCACTATCTCGAAACCGGTCATCAGCACTCCTTAAGCTCTTCGCTCCCCGACTGGTGATCGTCGCACGGTATGACCAATCACGGGAACCATCGGCGGGAGATGCCTGAGACGCCACCGTAGAAGCCGGAGCGTCTGCAATGGTGAGTGCCCAGCCTGAAGAGCCTCGACTCCGGTCGGCCACTCTTCCGTGGCCTTTGGCGGCGCCCCTGATGCAGCGTCTGGCCATGCGCCGTACGACCCCTCACAGAGGGGGCCAGGACTTTGGACATGGGCGACGATCTCCGCCGGTTCCGCAGGCAGCCCGGATCCTGGTCGGCGGCCCAGTCCGGTGCCAACGCCCTTTAAGTTCCACACCTGTTGGAGTGCCAGAACAGGGAGGAATCGAATCAGCCCATGTCCGAACGGACCGCCGTGCAGTTACGGCACGCCCTGGCCGACCACAGCCGCCGCCTCGTGGACTCGACGGCGTTCATCGCCACCGTCTTCTGCCTCATCGCGTGCAACGCCGCGGTGCTGGGCATCGAAAACTACGCCGGCATCGTGGACGACTGGCGCAGCACCCTTCACGCTGCAGAGCTTGGCTTCCTCGCCGCCTTCACCGCCGAGATCCTGCTGCGGGCCGCCGCCCATGCCGACCGCCCCAAGGACTTCTTCCGCGACCCGTGGAACGCCTTCGACCTGCTCGTCGTCACCGTGGCCTTCCTGCCCTTCGCCCGCGAAAACGCCACCGTGCTGCGCCTGCTCCGCCTGGCCAGGGTCGCGCGGGCGGCGCATTTCCTGCCCCAGCTGCGGATCGTGATCGTGGCCGTCGGCAAGAGCCTGCCCGGAACGCTGAGTTTCCTGCTGGTCGGGGTGCTGCTGCTGTATGTGTATGCGACGGTCGGCTGGGTGTTCTTCGCCGACGACGACCCCGAGCACTACGGCTCCCTCGGCCGCGCCGTCCTCACTCTCTTCCTCCTCATCACCCTCGACGGCCTCGGCGACGCGGTCCGCGCGGGCCTGGAAATCTCCCGCTGGACCATCCTCTACTTCTCCTCCTTCGTCCTGCTCGGCTCCTTCGTCCTGGTCAACCTCCTCATCGGCGTCGTCATCAACTCCCTCGAAGAAGCCCGCGAACTCGAAGCATCAGCCCACCAGCCACAGGAACAACCCGCCACTCCCGATGCCCGACGCCTGCACGAGCGCATCGCAACAGCCCGCCAAGCCCTCAACGCTCTGGAAGCCGAACTGGCCGCCCTGCCCACACCCCGGCCCCGTGAAGAAGAGGCCCCCGCTGCAGCGCCCATCGCACCCCTGAAGTTCCCCGCCGAGTAGCCGAGGGGTGAAACTCCCCTCGGCTACTCGGCGGGGAACCTCACCCCAGCCTTGACTGGACGCTCCGGCTGACGCCTTGTGACCGTCGGGCTGCGCACCAACTGGTTCCGGCACAGCGTGGCGCCATGAACAGGCGTACCCAGTGGTGGTGCTGCCGCCCGCGCCGGACGGCGCGTGACGATCCACGGCGAGCGCATGGGCACCGACTACAGCCTGTTCGACGTGCTGGACTTCCTGCACCATGCGGGTCTGCCCTCCGAGGACCGGGCCATCGACGACCCGGAGCTGATCGAACAGCGCGGCGGAGGGCCGTATGACTGGAACAACACCGCATAGCAGCCACCCGCGTCCGTTCCCATTCGGCAAGCTCAGCGACCTGCCAGAGGTGTCCATGGCCTCCCGGGCCAGCACGGATCCCGAACTGCAGCCTGGGCGAGTCGCCGAGGTCAGCCAGACAAGGCCGCCACGCCTCCGCCCTGGGCGCCTGCGCCGAGCGGCGATGCCTGCCTTGAGCCAGCCGTCTGTGCTGGTCAGACCCATGGCCTGCGTGAGCGATGCGTGAGCGGATGGTGCAGCACCAGCCCCCACAGGATGGATCGACCGTCAAGCCAAACGTCGCTGACCAGGCAAAATCAGACCGCCGAGCACCATCCAGGACCATCCGTCATGATCGCGCAAGCTCTCGTAATGCGTAGGTCTCGGGTTCGAATCCCGAAGGCGGCTCCATGGGAAACCGCAGGCCAGGCCTCTGGCCTGCGGTTTTTTCGTTTTCTTGACCTTGGAATGTGCGCATGTAGCGCTTCGGGCGCCCGTGCATGGAATGCGTAGGTCAAAGGTTTCACTCTTCGGAATCGGTGATGTGTCTGTGTCGCCGGACAAGGCGGCTGAACTGGTGTTTCTTGAGATCCTGCTGACGCTTCGGTCAGTACCTGCAGGAGTCCGAGGTGCCGTGAGTGAGGTCCGGTGAGGGCGCTGATTTTTGTAGGCAGCGGACAACGTGACGCTGGCGTACCCGGCTTGCGGCGCGAGGCGGGCTCCCATAGCTGCATGCTGCTGCTATGGGCGGCGGGCAAGTAGAGGCGAAGCCGTGTGATCGCGGGGATCGTTGTTGGGCCCCGCAGCGCTCGTGGAGGCAGGGGCGGCGCACGTGACGGGGCTGGGTCTTGCCCGCTGCCTGTGCCCGGATTGGGGCGAACGCCGCCTTCATCGCCGAGTGCGCCCCCGCGCCGGGGGCATCGGCGTACGGGTGAGGTGGCTGACCTCGTGCGGCGCGGGGTCAGCTGCGGCGGGTGAGGCCCACGCGGCGGCGCAGGTCGTCGGCGTCCGGGAGGGCGTCGGTGTCCTGGCCCTCGAGGTGCATTCGGGCTCGGCGCCATTCGACGTCGTCGAGCAGGGCTTCGACGCGGGCTCGGGAGATGCCGCCGTGGGCGACGGCTTCGGCGGGCGTGAGGCCGTCCTCTTCGCTGGGGTGGAGCAGCATCTGCTCGGCGGCCAGTTCGCGTGAGATGGCTGAGGCGAGGCGGGGGGCATCCTCCGGGACGGGGAGGAAGTAGCTCTCCAGCATCACGCGGCGGGGTTCGGAGGGGGGCGGGGCGATCCCGAAGTGGCGCAGACGTACCGCGCGTTCGGAATCGTCGGCGTCTTCGCACTGCGGGTCGCGGCCGGTCTGAGCCAGCATTTCGGCGGCGGTGGTGACGCGGTGCCGCTTCTCCCGCAGGCCGGGCAGGATCGTGGCCAGGAGTGCGGTGAGCTGTTCCAGACGCTTGGCGGTGGAGGCCGAGACGGTGAGGGCGCCGCTGCGGGCGATGCTGATGTCGGCCAGGGACAGCAGCTGGTGCCCCTGGCCCTTGCCCACCAGCGTCCAGGAGTTCTCGGAGGTCTGCTGGAGCCAGGATTCCGGCTGGGCCGCCACCCACTGCTGGTAGTCCTGGACGGTGGTCAGCGGGCGCGCGCCCGGCTGTGTGCTGTGCGCGTGCAGATGTGCGGCCGCGTTGGGCACACGGGCGTAGGTGACCTCGTGCCACTCGGGAGGGGTGCCGTCGTCGGTGGTGACCTCCAGTGCGCCGTCGTCGGCGAAGGCGCACAGGAGCTGTTCCGTGAAGTGGCCGGTGCTGTCCTGGGGTGCCATAGGGCCTTCGTGGAACAGCGCGGTGAACTTCGCGCGCCGCTCGCGGCCGGGAGCACCCAGGCCGCCCAGCGCGCGCAGCCGTGTCCCGTCGGTGAGGAAGCGGGCGACGACGAGGTCGAGCCGGACCACGGAGAGGGAGAACAACCGGTCGCGCTGTTCCAGCTGCCCGGCGCCGCCGGTCAGACTGCGCAGCTTGAGGCGCTCCCCGGGGCGTACCCAGGTGACCTCGTAGAGGTCGAGCGGAGTGGTCAGCCACGTGCGCAGCAGTTCGCGCTCGTCGTCGCGGAGAAGGTGGCCGCGGGCGGCGAGGAAGGCGGCGCCCGCGCCGTGGTCGAAAATCAGCGTGTCCGTGCACAGTCCGGCGGCGGAGGGTGCGCCGAGGGCGCAGGTCAGCAGCCGGTCGAGGTGGTGATCGAAGCCTCCGCGCTGGGCGTAGGTGGCGAGCATCGCGTACAGGGCCGGGGCGCGTTCGGGCAGCGGATGGACAGCCTGTGCGCGGTCGGATGCCTGGCAGCAGGCCTTGTACTTGCGTCCGGAGCCGCAGGGGCAGGGCTGGTTGCGGGGTACGCGTCCGGCGGTGGCGGGCGGGGCGAGCAGTGGCTGCAGGGGGTGCAGAAGGGGCTCGGCGACGGCGTCGTCGGCGATGGAGCGGGCCAGCTCGTGGGCCCGGACCCAGTCGCCCGCGCACAGCGCGTACTCGGCCGCGTCGCGTACGGCGGGGCGCAATGCCGGGGCGAGGGCCAGGCACTGCTCGGTCAGCGTCCGGGCCCGGTCGGTGTCTCCGGAGCCCTCGGCCATGCGGGCCCGTACGAGCAGCAGGGCCACTGACCACGCGGGGTCGGTCCGCTCGTCGGCGAGTGCGTTCGTCTCGTCGAGTGCCGTGGCCCAGGGGTGGGCCTGGTCGGATCCCGCCTCCAGGGCCAGGGCTTCGGCTTCGCGTGAGACATGGTCCAGGACGACGGGATCGGTCAGACGGTGCCGGCGCAGCCTGCTGCGCAGCTGTGCCGCTGCCGCGGGCCGGCTCAGCAGCCAGGTGCAGGCCAGTATGTCGGCGACGTCCTGTTCGGAACACTCCCCGCGCGGTCCGAGATGCCTGCTCAGCAGGGACCGGAGGGGGAGCCCGACCGCGGTGTTGCGGCGGACGGCGGCGTCGAGGTCGCCGGTGTGCACCGCCTGGGCGACCTTGCGGAGAGCCGCGGGTACTGCGGGCGGGTTCGGGTGAGTTGTGCTGCTGCGCATGCAGTTCAGGCTATCGGCCGCGGTTGGCCGAAGAACCCTCTTCCCGTTTCCGCAGCGGGCAGGCAGCGCGACGAGCGCACCGTCAAGTACGGTCGCTACGACGCCCGTTATCGCCTCCGCACCGTCAGGTGGCCTCGCTCCCCGTGGAGGCGGGGTGGAGGCCGGTGGCAGGGGCGGCGAGATGGTGCTCCCCGCGTCTCCACGTCCCCGCTGCCACGCCTGCGGCGCCTGGCTGGGTCAGGGCAGCCTGATCCGCGAGGCCAAGAACGACAAAATCCCCGGCGTCCTCGCCTGCGGCCGCCTCGACTTGGGCAGCCCGCCCGTCACCGCCTGGGAGCCCGCCCAGGCCTGGACCGGCGCGGAACTGCGGCTTGCCCGTCAGCTGAGGCGAGCCAGTGGGCGAGCCCTCCCGCACGCAGGTGCTCAACGCCCTTGCGGTATTCGCGGGGGCTGACGACCGGGTCGACATCTGCGCGCCGCTTCCTTGCTGTTCCCCTGAGCTCAGGCTGCCGCAGCCCTGTCCGGCGTTCTCGGGCGGAAGGGTGGCTGAGGTTCCCCGTTTCCCGGACGCCTGGACGCCTGGACTCGCGCAGGGAGGCAGGTTAGGCAGGGCCCGGGGTCGGAGTTGCGCCCTGGTTGACATTGAAATATGTCGCCCACGCCATATACGGTGGAGGGGTGAGCGAGCTCTATCAGGTCGAGCTGGAGCCGGAGGTCACCCAGTGGCTCGACGGCCTCTCGGACAAGCACTTCGGGAAGGTCGATGACGCCTCGGGGCTGCTGGCCGAACTCGGTCCCGCCATGCCCATGCCATTGGCCCGCCCCTTGCGGGACGGGGTCTGGGAACTGCGGCTGGTGCTCGGCGACATCGACGCGCGCATCACCTACTGGATCGCGCCGGACCGTCGGATCGTCTTCTTGACGTGGTTCCGCAAAACTCAGCAACACGAGGAGAAGCAGATTGCCCGCGCGGTCCTCGCCCGCAAGCAGTGCGAGGCCGAACACGGTCCAGCGGATGCCGACTTTCATCGGAGTGCGAGTAACGGAGGGATGCCATGAGCGGCCACACCAGGATGCAGGCCCTGCGTGAGAAGCGGATCCGGGAGGGGTACCCCGAGTCCGAGGAGCGCGCTCAGGAGCGACGCGAGAACCTGCTGGCGATGGCACTTGCTGTGGTGGTCTATGACCGCCGCAAAGAGCTCGGTCTGACCCAGGCCGAGGCCGCCGAGAGGTGTGGACTGGACCAGGCGAAGATCTCGCGTATCGAGGGAAGCGACGCGGTCCCCACCCTCACGCTGTTGTATAAGCTGTCCAAGGGGCTCGACGCCACCCTGCGCATCGATATCGACGTCGCCGACGACGAACCGAAGATCACGCTGACCCCGCACGATGCCGCTGCGTAGTGTCCTGCGACGTGTGGCGCAGGCCACACTGTGGGCAGGAACGTACCATGGCGATTCTGTCCCAACTCGCTGATGGCAATAGGAGCAGGTACGGGGGCAGCGCTCGGCGGTGGGGCCGCCGCCGGCGCTGCAGGAGTGATCCCGCCGGTCCGGACGGTTTGGCGGCCGGCGCACCCAGCGCTCCGGCATCCCGGGCAGCCCGCCAGTCGACGATGTGGGAGTGGTGCAGACCCTCCCGGCGCAGCAGCGCGCCCTTCGCCCCGGGCTCGGTCGGCCGCTCGTACTCCTCCACGACCCGAAGCTTGTACTCCGTGGTGAAGGACCGCCGCTTTGGCCCGCCCGCACGGGGGCCGCGCTTCTTCTTGCCCACGGCCCCATCATCGGCCACACCGGCCTGAAGGTCGGCACTACTCAGCGTCACGTTGGAAAGATCCTGTTATCGCCCCACTGGTAACAGAAGACTCGATTGTCCTCATGTCTCACGAGAGTCTGACAGGGAGGGTTATCGCAGGAGGTCTGTGGGAGGCCGACAACCCTGGTGAACCCGCTTCTTGTCGCCAGTGGTGCCCTTCCCGGTGGCCGGACGCCTTCGGACGACGTAATACGAGGTAGCACAGACCAACCAGCCGGACGTGCTCTGATCAGGCAAGACGTCACCCAGAAGCACGACCCGGCACCAGGCAACACGATCGCTCACGGCCTCGTAATGCGTAGGTCTCGGGTTCGAATCCCGAAGGCGGCTCCATTCCTACCCAGGTCAGACAGTGTCTGGCCTGGGTATTTGTATTCGTGTGCTGACTCTCCGTCAGGTCGACCGGCGATGGGATGGGCAGGGGAGCGCATCGAGATCCGTGGATCACGACCATTTCCTCGTGGATGAGTTCCATGCCTCTGCGATGGCCGCACCTGAACCTCCCGGGGTTCGGTGGGGCCCGTGCTCTCCGGGGTGAGGCCATGGCGCGGTGCGGCTTCTACCGAGAGCTGACGTGCTTCTTCGCGAGTCGGGATCGCCATGCCCAGCTGGTGAGTCCGCCAGCGGTCAGGGAGACGACGATGGCACCCCAGTCGATGACGTGGGGCAGGCCGGGAAAGAAGGCGAAGAAGGCGAGGACTGCGGCCGCGCCGACGAGAAAGGCGACGATGCCGGCGCGGCGGCGCTTGGTCTCCCAGTCGGGGTCTTCGTTCGTGGGCTGAGTGCTCATGTGCGGCTCACTTCGTGATGTGGTGGCACTGGCTGACCCGGCGGACGCCGTTGATGTTCAAGTGGGCGCATGCCTTGCCGTAGTGCGGAAGCGTCTGGGGAGCGTTGTTCCGCATCGGGTCGATCTTGCACTCGGTGTGGGTCGTGCCGCGGGAGGTGTGGTACGTCTTGTTGCCGGTGTTCGCGTAGGTGAAGTCGATCCGCCAGTTGCAGAAGCCGGCGTTGAGTGCTCCGACGAATCCGCAGTCGACACCAGCGTTCTGGTAGGTGATGTCCTTTCCCTTGCCGCGGACGATGTGGCTGAACATGCAGCCGGTGGGGACCTTCATGGTGACGCCACCGACTTGGTAATCGAAGCTGGCCACGGGTGTGGACCCGATGGCCGTGGCATGCGCCTGTGCCGGGGCTAAGAGCGCGAGTACGAATGCCGCGGCGAGTGCTGTCGTGGTTCGAGCCATGAGGTGAGCGAACATGCTCGGTGCTCCTCTGGGTGAGCGTCCCTGCAGAGCAGACAACGCCGCTGAACGGCCCTCGTATCGTCTCGGTACGACGGTCCACTACGAAGAGTGATCAACAGATAGGAGTGCTGACCGGCTATTGGGGCTGGAAGGGCAAGATCGGGCGCGTGAGCGGACGGGGTGACACAGGACGGATCACGTGGCACGCGGGCTGAGGGTGGTAGGTCCATGACCTGGGAGAACGGGATTCCGGAGCACTCCAGCGCCAGTCGAGATGATCTTGAGGGTCCCTGCAATGCCTCGGTCTCGGGTTCGAATCCCAAAGGCGGCTCCGCGCAGGGACCAGGTCAGATATCAGCTGACCTGGCCTTTTGTTTTCCCGTGATGCACCCGGGCATGCATCGGCTGGGATCCCCTGCTTCTGCCGATCCTCACCGAGTGGGCCACCGGCGATACCAAGGCGCTGCTGCCGGGTGGTCTGCTCGAACAACTCGTCCTGCGCGCTCTCGCACAACGCATCGTCGTAGGCGACGGGCAGCCGGCCCGGGCCGTCCCCGCGACCGGGTCGAGCGCCGTGAGTATCCGTGCACGGTTCCCCGCTTGGGTAATGCGTACCTGGGTCTTCATCGCCTACTTCCCCAAGGCGCTGCACATTGACGCCCGAGCCTCCTGGTGTCGAGGAGCCGGCCGCTGCGGCAGGCCCAGGGCGACTCTGTTGCGCAATTCGTGGCGGGTCATGCGGTGAGCTGGTAGGCGAGGCGTTCGAGTCGGCTGGAGCGGGTGCGCCGGAGAGGGCTGTCGGTCCAGTACGCGTCGAGTCGGATCACGTTGATCGCGGTGGCGGAGAAGGCGTGCTGGAGGCGGACTTTCGGCAGGCCGCGGTAGCGGGCCTGGCGGATGTCGGTGATGTCGAGGGCCTGGTTGATGGTGCCCTCGACGCCTGCCCGCAGGGCGTATTTGTTCTTCCAGGTGTTGGTCTGCTGCTCGGCGCGGGCCCGGGCGAGGTTCTCGTGAAGTTCCTGGGGTCTGAGGGTGAGCATGCGGCGCCCGGGTTTCGAGGTGGTGCACTGCTGTTGGAAGGGGCAGTCGCGGCAGGTCAGGACGCTGAAGGTGATGACGATGGCGTCCTTGCCGTGCTGTTTGACGGGGTTCCAGTGGGAGCTGGTCTTCCCGGCGGGGCAGCGGACCTGGCGGGTCTTCCAGTCGATGGTGAAGGCGTTCTTGGCGAAGCCTTCCGCGGCCTTGGCCTGCGCGGAGTGGTCCAGAAGGACCGGGGTGACCATGCGGATACCGTCCTTCATGGCCTTGGTGATCAGGTCGGCCGACGGGTAGCCGGAATCGAGGTAGTGCTCGGCCGGCTTCACGCCGTGCCCGGCGAGCTTGCGCTGGATCGGCGCGGTCGCCTTCACGTCCGGCACGGTCGCGTCGGTCGTGTGCACGTCGGTAATCAGATTCGGCTGCACCCCTGCTACCGCTTCGGCTTCGGCTTCGGCTTCGGGGAGTGTGCCGCATGTTTCGGTGAGGTGGACCTTGTAGCCCAGCCAAAACAGGTCCTCGCCTTTGGCAGCCCAGCGTGCGTCGGTGTCGTAGGGGGAGGCCAGGCGGAGTTGGCCGGGCGGGACGCCGTCGTCGGCGTCCCGCTTCCTGATCACCTGCCGTCCCCGCGTGTCGCTGCGGATGGTGTAGGTCTGCACGAGGACCTGCCGCAGCAGGCCCACGGCCTCGATCTCACGGATCCATACCGGGGTATCGGCGGCCCAGGCCGCCCGGCATAAAGCGAGGGCGTCCTGACCGAAGACCTGGGCGAGGCGGTCGCGCTTGGTCTGCGAGGACGGCATCCGCCAGCCATCCACCCGGGGCCCGTACCGCTGGGCGAACTCCGCCACATCGATCCGGCCGGCCAGCCACGACGGCGCCGCAGTCGCGAGGGCCTCCAGGGCCGCCCGCACGCTCTCCCCTGCCAGCTCAAGACGGTTCAAGTCCCGCACCGCACTGATCACATGGGTGGAATCAGTACGCTGCCTGCCTCCGTCCCCCACCAGGCCGGCGTCCTTGCAGTGCTCAAGGAGCCGGTCGAAGACCACCCGTTCCATGCCGTTGTCCGCGAGCCGGGCCCGGAACCTGGACAGCACACTCGCGTCGAAACCGGTGTCCGTCAGCTCCATCCCGAGCGCGTACTTCCAGTCGATCGCCCGCACCATCATCGCCGCGGCCTGCCGGTCGGTGAGGTCCTCGCAGTACTGCAGCACCGTGACCAGCGACAACACCCCCGGCGACAGCCCCGGAGCACCCCGCACCCCGAACGCCCCCGCGAACGGCTCATCAGCGAAAATCCCCGCCAGACGGTCCCGGGCCCGTATCGCCAGGCTCCCCTTCGGGAACGCCGCCCGAGCCACCCTCACCGTCTGCTCCGGGATCTCCGGCAGCCCCACCGGCCGCATCGACACCCGCCCCACCTCCACGGCCGCACGGCACGAAAGCGACCCAGAGACGATCATCACCGACCCGGCCCCACCCCCGCAGCGAATTGCGCAGCAGAGTCCAGGGCGATTTCAAAGTCTGGCTGTTCGTGCGTCTGTGCTGGTCAGCGGAGTCCGAGGAGTGTCAGGGGACGGGTGAAGGGCTCGTAGGACATCTCGCGGAGTCCAGCGGCGATGTTGTGGTGGCCGGCGGCACGGAGGCAGTTGATCGCGAAGCTGCGCAGGGTGGCCATGTTCTCCGGGCCGTGCTCGGTGTGGGCCTTGGAGGCGTCCTCGCGGAATGCGGTGTCGCGGACGAAGTGGAGCCGGTTTTCGATGACCCACTGCGAACGAATGATCTTCGCGAGCCGCTGCGGGGAGGCTTCCCGGCTGGTCAGATCTGTGATCACGTACGCCGTCTCGCGGCTGCGCCTGCCGGTCTTCAGGCAGGTGCGGTGGCGTACGAACCGGGCGACCTGTGCGGCGTACGGGAAGTCGAGGTCATCGACGGTCAGGACCTGCACCACGCGGGTCTCCTTGCGGCCGTGCCCCTCGGTGCGGTCGTAGAACTTCGCGGTCACTTCCCTCCAGGGCAGCGTGTGCAGCCGCTCGTAGAGACCGGCCTGGTTCTTCTTCACGCACAGCGCGTAGTGCGCGTTCTTGTCCTCGACGAGGAAGCGGGCGTGGCCGCGTTGGGCGTGCAGGGCATCGGCGGTCACGGTCACCCCGGTCAGGTCGGACGGTGCCAACAGGGCGGCGAAGCGGGTGATTTCATTCGTCTTGTCCGGGACTCGCAGTTGCGTGACGGTCAGCCCGCCACCGGTCATGGCGGCGAGCAGACGCGCGGCCGGGGTGTCACCGTGGCGGGAGCCGCGAGCGCTCTTGCCGTCCACCGCGAGGGTGTCGGACCCGGCCGGGTCCGTGCCGAGCAGGTCGGCAAGCCCGCCGGGACAGGTGCGGTTGATGATCCGGCGGATGGTCGCCGAGCTTGGCGCGACGCGGACGGCGAACACGCTGGTGGTGCGGGCACCGAGCCGGGCGAGAGCCTCCTGCGGGGCATTCCTGGCCCACGGGCCGATCGCGGCGAACGAACGCGCTCCGCTCAGCACGGCCGAGCACGCGATCAGCAGCACGCTCACGAACGGGTGACGCTTCCCGCGCCGGTGCCGCGGATCGGCCAGCGTGGCCAGCCGCTGCGGCAGTCCCGGCAGTGCGCGGTGCTGACGCGAGGGCGACTTGATCAGGCAGACGCTGGCAGACTGACGGCACATCGAAGCTCCGGTTCGGCAGGGCGACTTGAGAGGTCACCCACTCCAACCATGCCTGCAGAGGCACGGGCAGGTCGGCATGATCGTTGGTGCGGTCGTTCTGTCTGCTCCGGCCGCAGGGGGTTGGCGCGGTGTCCATGCGGCCGGGGGGATTGCCGTCCATTCCTGAACAGACGGCCAGAACGGCCCGTGCGGCCTTCCCTGGTGGGAGCCTGCCCATGCGCGTGCGTGACCACCTTGCCGAGGTTTTCGACGACGCGTTGTTCACCGATGCGTTTCCCGATCGTGGGGCTCCCGCCCAGTCTCCGGCCCTGCTCGCGCTGGTGACGGTGCTGCAGTTCACGGAGAACCTGACCGACCGGCAGGCGGCGGACGCGTCGCGGGATCGCCTGTCGTGGAAATACGCGCTGGGCGCGGAGCTCTCCGATGCAGGCTTCGACTTCTCCGCGCTGTCGAGGTTCCGTGCCCGGCTGGTCGGGCACGGCCTGGAGCGGACACTCTTCGACAGGCTCGTCGAGCACTGCCGCGAGGCCGGGCTGATCAAGGCCGGTGGCAAGCAGCGCACGGACTCCACCCATGTGATCAGCGCGGTCCGTGACCTGAACCGGACCGAGCTGGCCGGGGAGAGTGTGCGGGCCGCTCTGGAGGCGCTGGCGGTGGCGGCGCCGTCCTGGCTGGCCGGCGTGATCGACGTCGCCGAGTTCGCCGAACGCTACGGGCCGCGCGTGGATGGCTGGACGATGCCGGGCTCGAAGACCAAGCGGGACCGGCTTGCCCAGGTCTTCGGCCAGGACGCGCTGGTCCTGTGCCGGGCCGCCTGGTCCGACACCGCGCCGGTGTGGGTCCGCGAGATCGAGGCGGTGGCCCTCCTGCGGCAGGTCATGGTGCAGACCTACATCATCCGTACCGATGGCCGGGAACGGGAGGTGATCAAGAAGCGGGACGCCGACGACGAGGGCGTCCCGCCCGGCCATATCCGTCTGGCCTCCCCGTACGACCCCGACGCCCGCTGGTCGGCCAAGGGCGACGACCTGTTCTGGCTCGGATACAAGGTCCACCTCACCGAGACCTGCGACACCCTCCCCGAAGCCGAAGCCGAAGCCGAAGCCGAAGCCGAAGCCGAAGCCGAAGCCGAAGCCGAAGCCGAAGCCGAAGCCGAAGCCGAAGCCGTGAGGCTGCCGTTGCGGTTGATCACGGATGTCCACACCACCGAGGCGACCGTTCCGGACGTCAACCTCGATTCTTCGGTGGCGTGACGGCGTCGCCGTGTGCGGCTGGCTGCCCGGTATGTCCCGTGCCGTGTCGGGACTGGCCGTCGCGTGACGCTGCGGGGCGTCGGGTTCCACTGGCCCCGGGGGTGCTGCGGTCCTCTCCTCTCCGGTGTCGTCGGGGTGGTGGCCGGTCGTCAGGTACGGGCCGGGAGTTCGGTGGCTCGCTTCCAGGCGGCGGTGAACGCTGCCGCCCAGGGCCAGGTGCGGTCAAGGTGGAGGGTGCGGCGGCGGGCGTGGGAGGTGAGGCGGGCGGGCAGGTGGTAGAGCTTCCTGCGGATCGTCTCCGGTTCGGCGGCGGCGAGTTCGGGCTCGTCGTGCAGGAGGAGGAGCCGGGTCCAGGCGTCGAGGTCGGCGGCGAGCGTGGCGGCCAGCACCCAGGCGGCGTTGAACTGCCAGGATTTCGAGGGCAGCAGCCCGAGGCCGACCCGCTTGATCGCTTTGACGCGGTCCTCGACCTCGGCGTGATCGCGGTACAGGGCGTCGACGAACCAGACCTGGCCGGAGCCGGGTACCCCTGAAAGTCCCTGGTGGGAGGGGATGTTCGTGGCGACGATCTGGTAGCGCCAGCCGGTGCGTTTCTCGAAGGCGGTCAGCTTCTTCGCATCCCGGCGCGAGGGCTTGACCCGGCGCACGATCAACCGCATCCCCTGGGGCCAGCCGGTCAGGTCACGGACCCCGGTCAGCTCAGCGACCTGGTAGGACAGCCATTCGCCGTCGGGGCCCTTGATCTCGTGCAGTTGGCCGTCTTGCCGCAGCGCCGCCGTCCACACCTTCTCCGGCAGCCGGGCGATGGCCTTCTCGTCGGCGTCGTTGATGGCCCAGCCGGTCACCCAGCGCACCCGGCGCCGGCTGGTGGTCAGGCTCTGGAGGTGGCCGAGGACGTCGTGGCTGAAGGCCGCGCCGTCGGTCCGTATCAGCAGCTTCGACCACAGCGGCAGCGGGAGCTGCCGAAACGCCGAGGCCAGGACACTCTTGTGGTCGTCGACATCGTTCGGCGGCGCGTTGCCGGGTCGCAGCAGCATGGCGACACACTCGCGGGTGTTGGCCACCCACGCTCCCAGCGGCATGTGGCCGAAGCTGCCCTTGAAGGTGCCGGCCGCACCCTCCTTCTTGCTGCTACAGGTCACGATGGTGGCGTCGAGGTCGAGGACGTACCAGCCGGTGAGTTCTCTGCCGCACACCGCGATCCAAGGGAAGCCGCCGGGGCGCAGGGCGAGCAGGGTCCACACCATGCGCCGGACCACGGCGCGCACGCGCTCGATCCGCGCCGCCACCGGACCGTCGATCGCCTCCAGAGTGCGGCGCAGGGTGCTGTCCGAGACCGGCCGCGGGAACAGGCTCTTCCAGTGGTGCTGTAGTTGCTCGGCTTCCAGGATGTTCGTCGCGCCGAGCACGATCGCGCAGGCCAGCTGGACCAGCGCCATGCCCCGGTCACGCCAGCCAGGCCCAGTGCCCTTCGGCAGCGCCGCGCTGAGCACGGTGGCCAGGCCGACGCGGTCGGCGACCTTCCGCAGCAGCACCACGCCCGCGTGGCCGGTCAGGTTCTTGCCATCGGCCCGCACGGCAAGCCGGTGATCCCATTCGGTAGCCTGCACCTGTTGGGTGTCTCTTCTCTGCGACGGTTTTGATCTAGGAAATCCAGATCATCGCAGGTGGGAGGCACCCTTCTTCTGTCGGGGCATCAAGTCACGGCCGTAGCTGAATACATGAGGTCGACACCCCCGACTGGAGTGGCACGACACCGCCGAACGACTGCGCCTTATCCCCGGACCGTGACCGCGCGCTGCTCGCGGAGCGTGCACCGGCGTCCACCTGGACCTGCGGGATGGCGGGTTCCGGGTGGCGGCCCCACCGGGCTCGGTGATCCGGCTGTGGAACGGCGCGACCACCATCCTGCACAGCGGCGACGGCGAGGAGACCACTCTGCTCCCGCCGCCCGAGGACCCGTCGGACAACTCAGCCGGCAACAGGGGCGCGGCTGTTGTCACCAGGGGTGGTGACCGGCTGGGGACGGGGTGGCTCGGGGTGTACGCGGCGATCCGCCGCTGAGCCGCCCGCAGGGCGGGTCCCTACGGCGGCCACCACCCGGCACGGAGCGTGAAACGGGCGCACCGTAGCACAAGTGGCATGAGCCGAGGAGCGGCTCACACGCACCGATCGGGGTGCGGCAGACTGGTGTGGATCCGGTGGTACACGTCCGGCCGGACGTGTACCAGCCGCACCAGGGGAGAAGGGAAGCCGATAGTTCCGTGAGTGACGAGTTCGACGTCCCGGAGCCCGATGCCGCGGACCCCGTCGACGAGGGCGCGTTCGGTATCGACGCGTTCTCCCTCGACGACCGGCTGCGGCTGTTCCACTTCGCCGCCGCCGAGAAGCGGCACGAGTACCTGTGGCTGCTGCGGGCCTTCGACCGAGGACGCGCCAACTACCAGGTGCTGCTGCACGCCTCGGACGCGGTGGGACTGCTGGAGCGGCTCGCCGCCGACCATCCCGGCGCGGAAGTGGTGGGCGGATCGGCCGGTGTGCAGCCGTTGCTCGACGCGCTCGCGGACTGGCAGGTGCTGGACCGGTCGTACGACGGGACGCGCGCAGCGAACCTCGCCGAGTACCGCAACCGGCATTACGTGTACCAGTTCACCCAGGCCGGGTACCGGGCGTACCGGGCCGTGGAGGACGTGCTCGGCGCGAGCCTGGAGGACGCCCAGCTCTCCCGCCTCGTCTTCCCCGACATCCTCGGCGACCTGCGCGCGCTGGCCGAGGCCAACACGGCGGGCGACGGCGAGGAGGTGTACCGCAAGCTCGGCCGTCTCGACTCCGTGCTGAACGAGATGGCGCAGCGCGCCGCCCGCTTCTACCTCATGCTGGGCGACCTGGCGCGCACCAACGACACCCGGCCCGAGGTGTTCCTCGCCCACAAGGACACCCTCCTCGCGCACATGCGGGAGTTCACCGCCGAGCTCGGGCGCTACGCCCCGCTGCTCGCCGAGGCGGTCGAGAAGGCCGCGGCCACCGGTGTGGACCGGATGATCGAGTACGCGGCCGAGGCCGACGAACGGCTCTTCCGCAGTCCCGCCGAGCGCCTCGCGGACTGGCGGCACCGGTGGGACGGCATCGTCCACTGGTTCGCGGAGCGCGAGCACAGCGAGACCGAACGGCTGCAGGACGCCACCGTCACCGCGATCCGCTCCGTTCTCGCCCTGCTGCGCCGGGTCACCGAGGCCCGTCGGGGCGGGGTGAGCCGGGAGAGCCAACTGCGCCATCTCGCCCAGTGGTTCACCTCCTGCGAGAGCGACGACGACGCGCACGCCCTGTTCCAGGGGGTCTTCGGGCTCGGGGCACCCCGTCACATCGGAGTCCCGTACGCCGACCCCGAGCGGATCCCGTCCCGTACGTCCTGGTGGGAGGCCGAGCCGGTCGAACTCGCCCGCACCCTCGTTCAGTCCGGCCGCACCCCCGCCCTGCACGGGCCCGGCCGCATCGAACGCGACGAGGACCGGCGGGCGCTGCTGCGCGCCGAGCAGCTCAAGGAACAGGCCGAGCGCCGCGGGGCCGCGAACTCCCTCGCCTCGGACGGCGTGTACGGCCGGACGCTCGACGAGCCGGAGACACGGGCCCTGCTCACCCTGCTGGACGTGGCGCTCGCCGCCCGTGTCCCCGCGAGCCGCCGTGTCACCGCCGCCTCCGGCTCCGCCCACGGGGTACGGCTCACCCTCACCCCCGCCGAGGGCTCCACCACCGTCGACACCGTGCGCGGCCGTCTCCATCTCGACGGGCTGCGACTGGAGGTCACCGCATGAGCGAGGCCGTCGTATGAACCGTGTTGCCGAGGGAGTCTCCCCGCTCGAACTCGCCGACTACCAGAAGGCGGTACGGCTCGTCCTGCGGCACCCGCTGGTCACGTCCGGGTACCCGGACAGGGTGGCGCTGGCGACCGTGCGCCGCTGGGCCGATCAGCTGCGCAGCGACCTGATGGAGGTGCTCGGCTACCGGCTGGTGACCACCGCCGACACCGCCCGGCTCCAGCGTGCCCAGGACGGCCTGGACGCCACCCGCCCGGCGCTCACCCGCGCCGGACGGCCCTTCGACCGTCGCCGCTACGCCTACCTCGCCCTCACCCTGGCGGCCCTGGGCCGTCACGGCGCGCAGGTGGCGCTGGGCGAGTTGGCCGACGCGGTCGCCGCCGACGCCGTACGCATCGACGGACTCGGTCTCGACACCGCCCGCAAACCCGACCGGGACGCCTTCGTCGACGCCGTCACGTGGCTCACCGAACGCGGCGCGCTCACCCTCGCCGACGGCTCCGCCACCGCCTGGGCCGGCGATCCCGAGCGTGCCGAGGCCCTGTACGACATCGACCGCGAGATCCTCCTCGCCGTCCACCACCCGACCCGCGTGCTCCAGCACCTGACCTCGGTCACCTCGCTCCTCGACTCCTCCGGCGCGCTGGGTCTGTCCGCGGGCCGCGCCGCCCAGCGCCGGGACCAGGCACGCCGGGCCCGCCGCCTCGTGCTGGAGAACCCGGTCGCGTACTACGCCGACGCCGACAGCGAACTCCTGGGCCAGTTGCGGGCCCCCGCCCTCGCTGAGGACCTGGAGCGGCTGACCGGGCTGACGGTGGAGCGGCGGGCCGAGGGCGTGGCGCTCGTCGACACCTCCGGCAGGCTGTCCGATCTACGCTTCCCCGGCGGCGGAACCGTCGCGCAGGCCGCGCTGCTCCTCGCCGCCCGGATCAGTGCCGCCGTGCAGCGCTCCGGACGGCACGCCCTCGAACTGCTGCCCGCGCCCACCGCCGCCGAACGCCTCGCCGCCCGCGCCCGGCGTATCGACGCGGCCCTGCCGTCACGCGGACTGGTCACCGCACTCGCCGTGCAGGACGAGGAGCCGGCGTACGGGGTGCCGGTGGACGAGGCACCCGGCGACGAGGGGCGGGAGCCGGTCGAGACCCGGTACCCCTTCGTGACCGACTCCTGGCTCCGGGGCAGGCTCAAGGAGATCACCGCCGAGTACGGCGCGGGTTTCGCCGCCGATCTGCGCGGCGACCCGGACCGGCTGCTCGGCCAGGCTCTCGACCTCCTGGCCGCCATGTCGCTGATCACCCGGGTCGACGGCGGGGCCCTCGCCCTCCCGCTGCTCGCCCGCTACCGGGGGGTCACGGCCCGGGTGCGAACCCGTACGGCGACCCGACCGACCGCCCAGACCGTCCTGTTCGCCGACCCCACCGCCAAGGACCCGACTTCGTGAGCACGCCCGCTCCTACTCCGGCCGACGCCTCGGCCACCGCCCCCGCCGCCCGGTTCGTCCCCACCCGTGCCGGGATCATCAACCTGTGGGACTACCGGGACGAGGAGTTCTCCTTCGCCGACGGCTGGCTGGTGCTGCGTGGCCCCAACGGATCAGGCAAGACCAAGGCCCTCGAAGTCCTCTTCCCCTTCGTCCTCGACGGCCGTATAGACCCCAAGCGGCTCAACCCGTTCGCCGCCGAGGACCGCACGATGAAGTCGAACCTGCTCTTCCGCGGGCAGGACAGCGCGCTCGGCTACGTCTGGATCGAGTTCACCCACCGGGAGACGGGCGAGGCCGTCACCTGCGGCATCGGGCTGCACGCCCAGCGGCACCGTGACACACCAGCCCGCTGGCACTTCGTCGCGGAGGGCCGCGTCGGCGAGGACTTCTCTCTCCTCACCCACGACGACCGGCCGATGACGAAGAAGCAACTCGCCGCCGAACTCCGGCGCGAGCTGATCGCCTCCACCGCCGACTACCGCGCCGCCGTGGACCAGCGCCTGTTCGGTCTCGGCCCGGAGCGGTACGAGCAACTGCTCACCCTGATCCTCACTTTGCGCCGCCCGCAGCTGGCCAAGAACCTCGACCCGGCCAGGCTTTCCGACACCCTGACGGCCGGTCTGCGCCCGCTGGACGACGACCTGATCGCCGAGGCGGCCCGTTCCTTCGACGACATGGAATCCGTGCAGCGCACTCTGGAGGGGCTGGCCGCCGCGGACGAGGCCGCCCGGGCCTTCCTCGCGAGCTACTCCACCTATCTGCGGGTCCACGCCCGTGCCGCCGCGGACCGGCTCACCGCCCGCCGTAACGAGACCGCCGAGCGTGCCGCCGCGCTGAGCAGCGCCACTGCGGACCTGGCGGCGGCCCGAGAGCAGCAGGCCGCCGCCGAGGCGCGCGCCGAGTCGGCCGACGCCTCACTCGCCGCCCAGCGCGCCCGTCTCGACCAGTTGCGCTCCTCCGCCGCCTACCAGGCCGTCGAGCAACTGGTCGACCTGGAACGCCTGGTACGCACCTGCGAGCAGACCGCCCGGCACGCGAGCGCCGAACGCGAACGCCGTGGCGCCGCCACCGGCCGCGCCCGCGCCGAGGCCGAGCACGCCGCACGGCTCGCCGCCGAACTCGATGCCGCTGTCTCCCGGGACGCCGCCGCCGTCGCCGACCATGCCCACACCGCCGGCCTGCCCTGGACACCGGCGGACGCCGAACCCGCCCACCTCACCGAACGCTCCGCCGCATGTGCCGCCGCCCGCCACGAGGGCGTCCGGGCCGTGCGCGCGGCCCAACGAACGGCACACGGCGCCGAGCACACCCGCGACCTCGCCCGGGCCTCCCTCGACCGTGCCGAGGAGGCCGTCACCGCAGCCGGGACAGCGGAGACCGCCGCCGAGTCGGCCCTGGAATCCGCCCGCGAACAGGGCCGTGCGGTGCTCGGACAGTGGGCGGAGACATACGGCGAGCTCCTGCCCGGAGCGGAGCGGGATGGGGGTCCCCCCGGCCGCATGCTGGGGGAGGGGGCCGGCCGACTCGCCGAAGCCCTCGAACTCACCGGCGAGGCCGACGCGGTCACGCTCGCAGACGCCTTCACCGAGGCCACCGCGCCCGCCGTGCAGGAACTTCGCGACGGTCTTGCCGCCCTGCGCGCCCAGCGCACCGATGTCGAGCGTCGCCGCGCCGAGACGGAGGCCGAACGCGACCGGATCCTCGCCGAACACGACGACGCCCCGCCCCCGGCCCGTGGCCGCACCGCCGACCGGGCGTCCGGTGACGGTGTTCCGCTGTGGCAACTCGTCAACTTCCAAGAGAATCTGACGGAACGTCAGCGAGCTGATCTGGAGGCGGCCCTGGAGGCTTCCGGCCTCCTCGACGCCTTGGTCACCGCCGAGGACACCCCCGTGGCGGCCGGGCGCAGCGAGGGCTATCTCCGGGCCGGTGCCCCGGTCGGCGGACCCAGCCTCGCCGACCTCCTGAGCCCCGAGTCCCCCGGGACCGGCGACGCGATCCCGACCGCCGCCCGGATCACCGCCGTACTGCGCTCGGTCGCCGTCACCGGCGACCTCGACACCGGCATCCCGCAGGTCAGCCCGGACGGCCGGTACGCGGCCGGTGTCCTGGTCGGTGCCCACACCAAGGAGCATGCCGAGTACGTCGGCGCGACCGCCCGCGCCCGTCGCCGGGCCGCCCGGATCGCCGCCTGCGAGACTCTGCTGGCCGAACTCTGCGCTCAGCTCGACGAGTTGGGGCGCGCACAGGCCCGTACGGACACCGCCCTCGACGCGTACGCCGCCGCCCGCGCCGCCCTGCCCCGCACCACCGGCATCACCGAGGCGCTGCGCGAGCTCGACCGGGTCGCGGCGAGGCTGCGTGCCACCCGCGACGCCGCCGACGCCGCCCGGGGCACGTACGACGAGTCGGTGGCCGCCTGCTCGGTCGCAGAGCGTGCCCTGCTCCGCACCGCGGCCGAGCACACCATCGAGACCGACCGCGTCGACGCCGTCGAGACCGCCACCCGCGCCTTCGAGACGGCGGTCCGCGAACTGGCCGCACGCCGCCGCGAACACGCCCGCCAGAGCGAGGCGGCCGAGGCAGCCGCCGACCGGCTCACCGTCGCCGCCGAGGACGAGGAGGCGGCGGCGGACACCGAGCGCGCGGCGCGCCGTCGGCACGCGGAGGAGGCCGCGGGACTTGAGGCCCTTCAGGAGGCCGTCGGGGCCGAGGCGCAGGAGGTGATGCGGCAGGTGCAGGAGACCGAGGACGGGATCGACGCCCTGGCGGGGGAGGCCGAGGCGGCCCGCAGCGCCCAGCACACCGCGATCGCGGGCACGGCGGCGGCCGAGGCCCGCCGTACGGCCGCCGCCGAGGCCGGGGCGGTCGCCGCGGCGGAGGAGAAGGACACCGCCCGCTCCCTGCGTCCGTACGCGGCCCGTGAGCTCCTCGACATCCTGCGCTGTCCGCAGGGTCTCGCCTGGCCCGCCCAGGAGGCCGACTGGACCGGCGAGGCACTCCCGTCGGCCGTGGCCGGCGTGCACGAGGCGATCCTCTCCGCGACCCGTGACCTCACCCCCACCGAGACCAGCCTCAAGCAGTCCGTCACCCGCCTGACCAAGGCCCTGGACGACCTCCAGGCGCAACTCGCCGCCGCGGGGCAGGACTACCGGCCCGAATGGGACGGCTCCGACGGCGTCATTCTCGTCCGCGTGGCCGACGAAGAGGGCCCGCTGCCCGTGGCCGCCTTCGCCCAGAAGATCTCCGCCCACCGCCGTGACCAGGCCGAACTGCTCTCCGAGTCCGAGCAGCGCATCCTGGAGGACGCCCTGCTCACCCGGCTCGCCCAGCAGATCCACGACCGCACCGTCGACGCCCGCGACCTGATCCGGCGGATGAACACCGACATGCGTAAGCGGCAGATGTCCTCCGGGACGACGGTCGGCGTGGGCTGGCTGCTCGCCGACCACCTCGACGACGAACAGCGTGCCGTCTGCGCCCTCCTCGACGCCGACGCCGCCCGCCTCGGCCCGGACGGACTCGCCCGGGTGCGCACGCACTTCGCCGCGCAGATCAAGACCGCCCGCGCCCGCCACCGCGACCAGCCCTACCGCGAACTGCTCGCCGAGGTCCTCGACTACCGGCGCTGGCGGCTTTTCGCCTTCCAGCTCGTACGCCCCGACAGGAGCGAGGAGCGACTCACCCGCGCCCGGCACAGCCGCCTGTCGGGTGGTGAGCAGTCCGTGTCACTGCACCTGCCGCTGTTCGCCGCCGCGCACGCCATGCTCAACTCCGCCGACCCGCACGCCCCGCGCCTGCTCGCCCTCGACGAGGCCTTCGCGGGCGTGGACGACACCGGGCGCGGCGAACTCATGTCGCTGGCCGCGCAGTTCGACCTCGACCTGTTCATGACCGGCTACGACCTGTGGGCCGCCCACGCCTCCGTGTCCGCCGCCGCCCACTACGACCTCGCGCACAGCGCCGTCGACCACACCGTCTCCGCGCTGCTGCTCGTCTGGGACGGCGACCGGCTCCTCGCCGACGACACCGGCGACCTCACCGCGGCCCTCGGCTCGCCCGGTACCCGGTGCGTCCCGACGCCCGAGGAGGCCGCGATTGTCGAGTGAGCGGCGAGAAGACCATGGGTACGACGAGTTGCGGGGCGAGGGATGGACTCGGCTCCTCGCCGCCGCCCGCCGCAGGCTGGAGCGCACCGGGGGCGTGCTCGACGGCGACATCGGGCTCGCGGGGCCCAGTGAGGCCGAGCGCCGCACCGTCATCGGGATCACCGGCCGCTACCGGCCCGAGACCACCAAGCGCCTCGCCGTACCCCTGAGTGATCTGGACGGGTATCTGTACGGCCGTTACGGCACCGGTCTCCTCCAGACCCTCGGCCGTCTCCACGGGCCGCTGCGTGACCGGCCCGCCGAACGGGCCGAAGAGGAAGCGCGCCGCGACGACGCCCTGAAGTCGGCCCACTCCAGTCGGCTCGCCGGGCACGGATGGTTCGCCGCCTGGCTGGACCGGATCGCCGCCGACGGCACGCTCACCCGTCTCGTACGCCGGGGAGACGTTCCGCTCCTCGACGCGGCGGTACGTGTCCTGGAAAGGCTGACCGGTGACGGGGACCGTTCCGCGAGGTCCCCGAACCGGGTCCCCGGCGTCATGCCGCTCCCGGTCCTCGCCGAGTGGGCCACCGGCGACACCAAAGCCCTCGTGCCCGGAGCCCCGCTGGAACAGCTCGTCCTGCGGGCCCTCGCCCATCGCACCGGCGGCGGCCCGGAGGTACCGCGTGACCGGGGCGGGCGGCGCGCCCTGTGGGAGAGCGCCGGCGCCATCGCGGACGACCTCGCCAGCCAGGTCCTCGTCCTCAACATCGGCGCCAGGGGCGACACCGTCGTCTGCGACTGGCTGCGTGACGCCGCCGGCTTCGGCATACCCTTCCGGCTCACCCTCCACCAGCTCGCCACCGACCCCGTCGTCCCCGCCGCCCGCACCATCTTCGTCTGCGAGAACCCGGCCGTCCTGCGCGCCGCAGCCGGCGAACTCCAGGACACCGCCGCCGCCCTGGTCTGCACCGAGGGCGTCCCGTCCGCCGCCTGCCACAAGCTGCTCGGTGACGCCGTGCGCGCGGGAGCCCGGCTGCGCTGGCGCGCCGACTTCGACTGGGCCGGCCTGCGCATCACCGCGGACGCCGTGGCCCGCCACGGCGCCGACCCCTGGCGGATGACCGCCGCCGACTACACGGCGGCACTCGGCGAGGGCGGGTCCACTCCGCTCGCGGGACCGCCCGCGGCCAGCCCCTGGGACCCCGGACTGGCCCTCGCGATGGAGGCGTCGGGTGGCACGGTCATGGAGGAACGCCTCCTGCCCGCGCTCCTGTCCGACATCAATCGTGCCTGAACCGGAGTCCGGTGGCCGACTCGATCCGTCGACCGGAGCACGTCGAAGGGCACGCACCGGCGAGCCGGCGCCGGTACCCGAGCACGTGGAGGAGATCAGTTCGATCGCGTTCGTCGTCCCGCGTTACTCGGCGGGCGGCTTTCAGCGTGTGTCGGTGTCCGGTTCGGGCACCGGAATCGCTCTTGCTGGATCCCGTCGATCGGTGTCGTCCAGCGGCCGTCGGTGAGGACGTCGCCGGCCCAGACCCGGTACCCGGTGAGCGCTCCCGCTGTGATCTTGCACATGGGCCGGCCGTTGACGATGGCGCGGCGGTCGAAGGGGGCGTTTGACGGCTTGGCGAACCTGACGGTCCTGGTGCTGCCGACGGCGCCGTCGGTGCCGAACCTGAAGCAGGTGACGTCCTTGTCGGCGGGGAACCGCGCGCCTCCCGTCGTGCATGTGAGGACTCCCGGTCGGCAGGTGTCACGTCGCCGCCGCGTCAGTCCGGTCGCGGATCGGGGCTCCCGATTCGGTTCCGGCCGTGGCCGCCGGTTCCCCGTGGATGCGGTTCGTCGCCGTCCGCGGGTGGCGAGGGGGCCGACGCGTCCGGCATCAGGCGTTGCGTGCTCCCCCCAGCTATTCGAACAGGCGTATCATTCCAGCCGTGGCCGAATATGACTTCCCCGACGAGCTGCGCGACGCTCAGCTCCGCCTTCACCGGGCCCGTTCCGCGTACCGGGCGTTGTGCCGGGAACTGCCGTGGTCCGTGGTGCCCGCCGAAGGGTGGACGGGAGAAGAGGGGCACTACTCCAGCTACCGCCGCGAGTTCCCGGAGAGCCCCGGGTGGAGCGAGGGGCAGAGGGCCGAGGAGGCCCGGCTGCGTGAGCTCGTGCTGACGCTGTCGATCGAGGTGTCGACCCACCCGTACTGGGCGGGCCTCGAAGGACCGGACGTGGTGAAGGCCCGTATGGCGCTCAAGCACGCCGAGGGTGGGAACGGCACCCCGCACGAGTCCGGCGGAGTCGGATCCGGAGGGGCGGGCCCGGCGTGCGACCCGGCCGGGGACGACTCCGGCGGCGCGCCGCCGGTGAGCTCCGCCGCGGCGTGAGCGGGGCAGACCCATGTCCGACCTGTCGCGCTCCGAGCGGATCAGGCTCAACGAGGGCCTGCGCGACTGGCTCACCTACCAGTTGCGGCAGACCGAGCGCACCCTCGACGAGCTGAAGCGCGAGGAGGAGGAAGACCGGAGGCGCCGTGACGTCGCCCGGATCGAGATGTCGTGGAAACTGCAGCCCGCCCGGGTGGAGGGTGCCCAGCCCATGCTGCACCGGGGCAACTGCGGTCTGTACCGGACGCAGCTCGGCTATCTGGACAAGGAGCACGTCGTGATCGCCCTGGAGGAGTTCCCTGAGCTGCTGATGTGCGAGGTGTGCGCGCCGTGGGGCAGCCTCGGCGTCCCCCGGCCGCCCGGGCGGCCGGGGGTGTAGACACCCCGCGGTCCGGTGGGGGCCGTCCGCCGGCCGCGCCGGCTGCGATCACGACCGGAGCGGCGCACCCTGGAGGCATGGCCCCGCCGATCGTCGTGCACCGGCCGTCCCCGTCCGGCGGGCGGCGGGTGACCGTGCGCGGGGAGATACTCGGGCTCGCGCACGACGACAGGGACGTGATCGAGTTCCTCCGCCGGGCGGGCCTCCCGGACGCCTGGAACCTCCTCGACGACCCGAACTGGGTCGAGTGGCGGGGCGGTCAGGCGCACCAGTGGCATGCGGCGTGACACGAGCCCCCGCCTGCCGTGTTCCTCATCGGGGGCGCCGCGTGGCGCGCCCCACTCCCATGTGGGTGAAGCCCGCCGAGAGAAGGGCGGCGGGGTCGAGCAGGTTGCGGCCGTCCAGGAGCAGAAGGTTCCGCATCAGCCGGGCGTCGGTCGGCCAGTCGACTTGATGAAGGTGATCGTCGTGGCGAGCAGGGCGTTGGAGGCGAGTTCGACCATCTCGGCCGAGGCGACGTCCATCTGTCGTCTCTCGTGGGACGCCGTCCGACCCCGGGGCGGGTTCAGGCGCGGCGCCCCTGGTTCCTCGGGTGGTCGCGGGCGGTGCGTTCGTTGCCGAACTTGTACGAGCCCGTCCAGCGCGCCATCACCTCCTGGGCGTCGCCGGACTCCACCTCCTCGGCGAACCTCGAGGCGCGGTCGCCGCGCAGTGTCGCGGCCTTCCGCCGGCGGTGGGTGATGACGATGGTGCCGTCGGCGCGGGCTTCGTAGCTGAAGCCGGAAGGGCTCGGCATGAGTGGGCCTGCCTCGTCTCTCGGGTCTCGGGGTGGTTCCGGGGCTTTCCGGGCCGGCCGTCAGGCCGTGTCGCCCGTTCTGGTCAGTGCCCAGGAGGTACGCACCGGCAACACCCGGGGGACGGTGCCTTCCTCCTCCGCCGGCATGCCGCTGGCGAAGGGCCTGACCAGCGGATGCAGCCGGTACGCGTGTCCGCCGGGCCTGCGGACCACGTCCGCCCGGTGCCACGCCGCGTAGGAGCCGCCGGCCACGGTCGCGGCCCCCTGCCCCGAGGGCGCACCGGTCCCGTCGCCCGCGGCGATGACCGCCCCGGTCACCGTTCCGGCCCCCAGGAGGACGGCGGCGAGCGCGGCCGCGAACGGCGTCCTGCTGTACGTGGTACTGAGGAAGGTCTGCATGGTCCCCCTGGACGCATCGGCTGAGCAGAGTGATCCGGCTACGCCGGCCGATGGTGCCGGCCGGTTTCGGGCGCCTTTCCCCTCGATCGGCGACCTGTCCTGGTGAGACCACCCTGCTCGGCGCCGGGAGCCTTGCCCAGAGGTTTCTCGTGTCAGGGACCTGCAGTGGCAGGACGAGGACACGTCCGCGGGCCCGTTCAGGTCCGCAGGCCCGGACACGTCTCCGGGCCCGGGCTCCCGGCCGACGGCGGCGCCCGACCGGCAGGGGCACCGGGCCGGGGGCCGCGGCTCCCGCCCCGCACCACGGCCGGTCGGCCGTGGTCAGCCCTCCAGACCGAGCAGTTCCACCAGGGCGTGTTGCGAAAGTCCCTCCTGGCCCGCGACGCCTGGCACGCACCCCCGCCGCACCGGCTCGGGCCTTCTCCCCGGACACCGTGGCGCTCGTGTTTCCGTGGTCCGCACCGGGAGTGACAAACGTGTCCCCGAGGCCGCAAACGCCGCCGTCCTGTTTCGGCCATCGCGTAGAGTTTGCGGCCGCATCCATGTCCGTGACCACGGCGCGGAAGTGATGTGCGGTGCGACCCACCGCCGCCCTGGGGGAGGGGAACCATGCTCGGTCGATTGGGGATCGGCCCGGATGAGGAAGCGGTCTACCGCGCCATGCTCAAGGGCGGGCCGGGGGCTGTTTCCGGCCTCGCGGAGGCCCTGGGATGGCCCGAGGAGCGTGCGCGAGCGGCCTTGGACCGGCTGGCCGCGCTGTCCCTCGTGCGGCCTTCGCCGGACGGCGGCACGGGCCGTCCCGTCGACCCGGAGCTGGGTCTGACGTCGCTGCTCGCCAGTCAGGAGACCGAACTCCTGGAGCGGGAGCGTCAGATCAGGGCGAGTCGGATCGCGGTGGCCGGGATGCTCGCCGACATCCGCGCCAGCGGAGCGCAGGACGTCACGGAGGTGCAGAAGCTGCGGTCCATGGAACAGATCCAGTCCAAGATCGAGCATCTGGCCGGGACCTGTAGCAGCGAGATAGCGGCGTTCGTCCCGGGCGGGGGCCAGAGCGAGGAGCATCTGGACGCCGCCCGGCCGCTGGACACCTCGACCAGCGCCCGGGGGGTCCGCCTTCGGTACATCTTTCTCAACAGCTGTCGCAACTCCCCTGCGACCAGGGAGTACGTCGCCTGGCTGGGGGAACGCGGGGGCCTGGTGCGCACGGTACCCCGGCTGCCCCTGCGCATGCTCATCTACGACCGCAGCAGGGCGATCGTGCCGATGGATCCGGCCGCGGCTGACCTGGGGGCGCTGGTGCTGGAGGGCACCGGGGCGCTGACCGCGCTGCTCGCGCTGTTCGAGCAGACCTGGCAGCAGGCGAAGCCGCTCGGCGAGAGCGCGGCCGATGCCGCGGCCGTCACCGGAAACTCCCTGACCGCGCAGGAGCGGGCCGTGCTCGATCTGCTGACGGAGGGTCTGACGGACGAGGCCATCGCCCGGCAATTGGGCGTGTCCGTGCGGACCATACGGCGCGTCACGGCCGATCTGATGCAGCGGCTCGGGGCGCGCAGCCGCTTCGAGGCGGGCGTGCTCGCCACCAGCAAGGGCTGGGTGAGCGTGTGACCGCCGGCTCCCCACGGCCGTCGACACCCGGCGCACCATGCCCGCCCCCGATCCGGTTGCTCCCGGGTCGAACGGTGCCAGGGAGTTCTCCGTTTCCTCTGCACCGGCGAGCTGCACGTCCTCCAGAGGTGCGGCCGACCGGGTGCGGAACCAGTCGATCGTCGCGGTTTCATGAACCAGGCGCTGCGCGGCGAGCCGTTCACGGTCTTCGGGGACGGCGAGCAGACCCGCGCCTTCGGGTACATCAAGGACGTGGTGCCCTCCATAGCCCGTCACGTGGAGGTACCCGAGGCGTACAACGAGGTCTTCAACGCCGGCGGTCCCCGCGTCTACAGCGTCAACGGCATCGCGGCCGCCGTCTGCGACGCCCTGGGCGTGGCGCTGCGCGTCAGCCACCTGCCGGAGCGCGACGGGGTGCGGGACGCCTGTGCCACCCGATTGCGGGAGGCGGCCGCCGACGTTCTGAGACACAGCCGCGCCCTCGACTGCCGGGTGGCGGTGGCCACACCGCCGGGTGAGGTGCTGCCGACCGCGGCGAACGACGGGGTCGGTGCCCCGGCCCGGCCGATCCCTCCCGCCCCGGGGCCGGGCCTGCGCCCGCGCAGCCTCGCCGAACGGATCGCGGCCGCCGGCGGCAGGCTGACCCGCGGCCCGTATCCTTCCGGGCACCACACGCTGGAGGCCCGCTTCCCGCGCGCCGCCCCCTCTTCGGACGGTTCGCGGGCGGCATGACGAAAGCCCCGGTCATCGCAGGTGACCGAGGCTCTCTCTGTCTTCGGATCCGGAGTGGCGGTGACACTCCCCCGAGTGTGGCCGTCCACGCCGAGCACCGTCTCACCGGATCCGACGAGGAGATACAACCAGCCTCCACCAACACATCGCTAACATGAGGCCAACGGTCAGCGCAGGAGGAAGGCAATGCGGTTCGGCCTGCTCGGTCCGCTGACCGTGCACGACGCCGCGGGTGAGATCCGCACGACGGGTAGCGCGAAACTCCGCGCGCTGCTCGGCACCCTGCTGCTGCGCGCCAACCGGGTCGTACCCACGGACGCGCTGCTTGATGCCCTGTGGGGCGACGATCCTCCCGCCTCGGCCCGCGCCTCGCTGCACAACCACGTGGCCAGGCTGCGCCGGCTGCTCGCCGAGGAGGACAGACTGCGGGCGGTGGCGCCCGGCTACGTGCTGCGCGTGGAACCCGGTGAACTCGACGTCGACACCTTCGAGCGACACATCGGGACGGCGCGTGCCGCCTACGTCCGCGCCGTCACCCGTAGCACCTCCGTCGCCTCCGGCCCGGCCCTCCCGCACGAGGGCTCCGGCGGCCCTCCCCAGGCCGGCCCGGGCCCCGTCGGAACCGGCGCACCGGGCGGCGCGGACGGCGGACGTGAGGACTGGCGGACCGTCGTCGACAGCTCCCGCGCGGCACTCGACCTCTGGCGCGGGGACCCGCTGACCGGGCTGTACGACCCCGGGGACGGCACCCCCGCGACGGTGCGGCGGTTGCGCGAGTCGTGGCTGCTGCTCCTGGAGTGGCGGTACGACGCCTTCCTCCAGCTGGGCCGGCCCGACGGCCTCGGCCCCGAACTCGCGGCGCTGACCGCGCAGTACCCCCTGCGCGAGGCCTTCCACCGACAGCTGATGCTGGTGCTGCACCGGACCGGACGGCAGGCCGAGGCGCTGGCCGCGTACCAGTCGCTGCGCCGCAGGCTCGTCGGCGGACTCGGCGTAGAACCCGGCCCCTCGGTCCAGCAGGCGCACCGGGAGATCCTCCAGGACCCGTGGGCCCCGGGCGCCGCCAGGCCCGCCCCGCCCGATGGGCCGGTACCGTCCGCCGACCCGGTCGGGGCCGGTGGGCCCCCGCCCTCGGGGTCCGCCCCGGACGACGCGGGCGGGGCGTATCCCGGGTCCTCCCCGCGGCCGGCCCAGCTCCCGCCCGCCCCCGCGCACTTCACCGGCCGCCGGGCGCTCGTCGCCGACCTGCGCGCCGTGCTCACCCGCACCGGCCGCGACCGCCCGGCCGTGGCCGTCCTCAGCGGCATGGCCGGGGTGGGAAAGAGCGCCCTCGCCCTCCACGTCGCGCACAGCCTCCGGGAGGAGTTCCCCGACGGGCAGCTCCATCTCCATCTGCACGGCGCGACCCCCGGCATGACGCCCCTGGCACCGTGCCAGTCGCTCACCGCGCTCCTGCGCGACCTCGGCGTCCCGCCGCGCGCCGTCCCGGAACGCCACGACGCGGCCGCGGCCCTGCTGCGCTCCACCCTGGCCCCGACCCGCACCCTGCTGGTCCTCGACGACGCGGCGTCGGCCGCACAGGTGCGTCCGCTGCTGCCGGCCGGCGCGGGCTGCGCCGTCGTCGTCACCAGCCGCTCCCCGCTGACGGCTCTCGACGGGGCTGCGCGCTTCGCGCTCACCCCGCTGAGCGGGGCGGAGAGCGCCGCACTGCTGCGTGCCGTCTCCGGCCGGGAAGGCGCCGGGGCGGGCGGTACCGACGACGCACGAGCGGACGGCACCGACGACATGGACCGGCTCGCCGAGTTGTGCGGCCGTCTGCCGCTCGCCCTGCGCATCGCGGCGGCGCGGCTCGCCGCCCGCCGTGCCCTCACCCCCGCGGCCCTCGCCGGGCTCCTCACCGCGCAGGCCGGCCGGCTGGACCACCTGGAGTACGACGACCTCAGCGTCCGCCGCTCCCTGTCCGTGGCGTACGAGGCGCTCGACCCGGACGCGGCGCTCGCCCTGCGCCGGCTGGGCGCCGTCGACATACCCGAGTACGACGCGGCCCTCGTCGCGCAGCTGATGGCGGCCGACGGCACCGGACCGCCCTTGGACGATCGGCGTGCGGTCGCCGCCCTGGAACGGCTCGTCGACGTGGCGTTGCTGGACGAGGTCGCCTACGGGCGTTTCGTGCCCCACGACCTGGTCCGGGACTTCGCGCACGAGCTCGCCGTGCGCCTCGACGGCGAGGAGGGACGCGCGGCGGCCGTCGAGCGTGCCCTGCGGTGGTTCGGGGAGTCGGCGCGCCAGGCGGGCCTGGCGCTCGTCCCGGCCCATCTGGCGGGCAACCGCGTCCCGCCCCCGATCGACGAGGTACCTCCCTTCCCGGGCGAGGCGGAGGCCCTGGCCTGGGGAGACCGCGAACTGCCCGGTCTGGTGGCCCTGGCCCAGGCGTACGCGCCGAGGTCGCGCACCGCCCTGCGCGTCATCCGGGCCGCCTTCCCCTATCTCCAGCGACGCGGGCGCCTCCACGAACTCGGCCTGCTCAACGAGGCCGCGCTGGACGCCGCCCGGGCCGCCGGCGACGGGGAGGCGGAGGCGCACGCGCTCACCGATCTCGCCGCGGTCCACTTCATGCTCGGGCGGAGCGAGCGCTCGCTGGCGCTCAACGACGAGGCCGTCGGCCTGTGGCGGGGGCTCGGTGAGGACAGCTGGGTGCAGCGCGGCCTCGCCAACCGCGGCATGCTGCTGGAACGCCTCGAACGGTACGAGGAGGCCGCCGAGGCCCTCGAGGAGTCACTCGCCTGCGCCCGGCGCCTCGGCGACGACTACGGCGAGGGGATCATCCTCAGCCATCTCGGCAACCTCCACGAGCACACCGACGCCGCGCACGCCATCGCCTGCCACGAGCGCAGCCTCGCCGTCGGCGTACGGCTCGGCAGCCCGCTGCTGCGCCACACGGCCCACTGCAACATCGGCTACGCCCGTCTCACCCTCGGCCAACCGGGCATCGCCCTGCGCCACTTCGAGGAATGCCTGGCCATCATCGGCGAGGGCGACGAGGGGGACTGGCAGAGCCAGTCCCAGTCGCGTATCGGACTCGTGCGGGCCCTGCACGCGCTCGGCCGCGGCACGGCCGCCGCCCGTGAGTGCGCCCTCGTCCTGGAGCGGGCGGTCTCCCGCGCCGACGGCTTCACCGAGGGACTGGCCCGCCACGAGCACGGACTGCTGCTGCGCGCGGAGGGCCGCACCGACGAGGCGCTCGACGAGTGGCGGCGCGCATACGCCTGCCTCGACGGCACGGACGCCAAGGTGCTCCCCGAACTGCGCGCGCTCCTGGGCGGGTCGCCCGGGAGCTGAGGGCCGGTCGGAGAGCCACGCCGACGCGCGGAGCGCGGCAGGCGCCTGGCCGGTGGGCCGGCCGTGAACCCGAGGGCCGCCGGTGCGGGCCGACCGGGGGACGGCCGTCGGAGCGGGTCGCGACCACGAGCGGTCAGGGCGCGACACACAGGACGCGCAGCCGGACGGGAGAGGTCACTTCGCGTCCGAATAGCGCTCCACCACCGCCGTCGTGAAGGGGAACCGCACCGGCGTCTCGCCGAAGGCGATCCGCCCGGCCAGCTCACCGGCGGCGCGGATCGCCCGCACCACCTCCTCGGCCTCCTCGGCAGGGCAGTGCACGATCACCTCGTCGTGCTGGAAGAAGACCAGTTGGGCGCGCATGCCCGCGGTCGCCTTGCGCAGTGCGGCGAGGAGTAGCAGCGCCCAGTCCGCGGCACTGCCCTGGACGACGAAGTTACGGGTGAACCGGCCGCGGGTCCGGGCGTCCGTCGAGGCGTAGCCCGGGGCGAACTCGTGCTGGGCGGGCGCCTCGCCGCCGTCCTGGGGGATGCCGGCCTCGTCGTTCTCCTGGGCGCCTGCCGCCGGCGGGCTGGTGCGTCCCAGCCAGGTGCGGACGAGACGGCCCTCCTCGCCCGCGCGGGCCGCGTCGTCCACATAGGCCACCGCGCGGGGGAAGCGGCGGCGCAGCGCCGCGAGGTTCTTCAGCCCGTCGCCGCTGGTCTGGCCGTAGACGGCGCCGAGCAGGGCGAGCTTGGCGTGCTCGCGGTCCCCGGAGAACGCCCGGTCCGACAGCCGCGTGTAGAGGTCGTCGTCGTGGCCCGCGACCTCCATCAGCCCCGGGTCGCGGGAGATCGCGGCGAGGACCCGGGGTTCCAGCTGGTCGGCGTCGGCGACGACGAGCCGCCAGTCCTCGTCCGCGACCACGGCGCGCCTGATCACCTTGGGGATCTGCAGCGCACCGCCGCCGTTGGTGGTCCAGCGGCCGGACACGGTGCCGCCGGGCAGGTACTCCGGCCGGAACCGCCCGTCCCGCACCCAGTCCTGCAGCCAGCTCCAGCCGTGGGCCGTCCAGATCCGGTACAGCTTCTTGTACGCGATCAGCGGTCGTACGGCCGGGTGGTCGATCTCCTCCAGCTCCCAGCGCCGGGTCGACCGCACCTTGATCCCGGCCCGGACGAACGCCCTGACGACGTCCGCGGGCAGATCGGGACGCACCCGGTGCCCGAACGCCGCGGAGACCTCGTCGGCCAGCTCCGCGAGGCGGCGCGGCTCGCCCCCGCCCGCGTACCGCTCGCCGAGCAGTTCGTGCAGCACGTCCCGATGGACGTCCGCCCGCCAGGGCAGACCTGACCTGTTCATCTCCGCGGCCACCAGCATTCCCGCCGACTGGGCCGCCGTCAGCAGCCGCATTCGGCCGGGGTGCTCGGCGGCCTCGTGTCTTCGCTGCTGCTCGGCGTAGACCTCCAGCAGGCCCTCGAACGGCACGGCAACGGGCTCCGGTTCGAACAGCGACGACTGCGAGCCCGGCACGGCGGCGCGCGGCGGCGGATCGTCCGGGACGGGGGCGTGGCGCAGGCGTGCCCACCCCGCGGCCGCTGAACGCGGTTCGCCGTGCCGTCCCTCGTGCCCGAGCAGGAGCAGCTCGGCGTCCTCGACGTCGTAGCACCGCTCGACGCGCACGCCGGCCGCGAGCAGCCGCGGATAGACCTCGGCGGTCGACCGCCACACCCACCGTCCGACCTCCGGCCGGCTCCGCACCGCCTCGACGAGATCGGCCTCCCCGCGCACCTCTCCGGCGGGCAGCCCGTCCGGACCGAGCGGCACGAGCACCGCTCCGCCGTCCTCGGCCGGGGCCAGGGCCCACCGTTCGCTCATGGTGGCGAGTCTGGCACTCACGACTGACAACGCCCGTCCACGCGGGGCCGGTGGGGCCTCGTGGGCGTCGAGGTCCGTGGCGAGGGCATCGTGCCCGGTTCCGGGCAGTGGGACGGAGCGAGTGCACGGCGGAGGGACCGGCGGAGAGGCGCGCACGGCGGTCGCGTATGCCGGTTTCGTGTGCCGGGCCCCCGCGACCGGCACCGGTCGCGTACGCCGACGCCCCTGATCCGCGCCCGCCGTCACGCCGTGGTGCGGATCACCTTCGCCGGGTTGCCCACCGCCAGGACCCTGGCGGGCAGGTCCCTGGTGACGACGGCACCGGCCCCGACCACACCGGTCCCGTCCGCCGGTCGCGTACGCCGACGCCCCTGATCCGCGCCCGCCGTCACGCCGTGGTGCGGATCACCTTCGCCGGGTTGCCCACCGCCAGGACCCTGGCGGGCAGGTCCCTGGTGACGACGGCACCGGCCCCGACCACGGTGTCGTCGCCGATCGTCACACCGGGGCAGACGATGACGCCCCCGCCGAGCCAGACGTTGTCGCCGATCCTGATCGGGGCCCCCTTCTCCCAGCCCTCGCGGCGGCGTTCCGCGTCCAGTTCGTGGGAGGGCGTGAGCAGCTGGACGTTCGGGCCGAGCTGGCAGTGGGCGCCGATGGTGATGGGCGCGACGTCGAGGAACACGGCCCCGAAGTTGACGAACGTGCCCTCGCCGATTCCGATGTGGTAGCCGAAGTCGCACTGGAACGGCGGCCGGATGCGGACCCCGGGGCCGACGGAGCCGAGGAGTTCGGCGAGGATCGTCTCCCGTTCGGGGAGCGCCGCACCGCCGTCGGCGTTGTAGGCCGCGCAGAGTGCGAAGCGCCGTTCGCTGTCGGCGGCGAGCTCGGGGTCGTCGGGGAGGTACCAGTCCCCTGCCAGCATGCGCTGCTTGTTCTCACCCATGAGCCTCACCGTACGGCCCGGCGGGCGGGGAGCACCGGCGCGATCCCCGCCGTCACGGCGGCCGGCGCGCACGCGGTGGCCGGTACGGACCGAGCGCCGTCCATGGTCGGCCCGGGGCCACCGGCGGGACGCGGGATCAGCTGAGCGGGCGCGGGGCGGACCCCGCGCCGGCGGCGAGGGCCGTCCCGGGCGGGGCGCCGGGGGCGGGCTCGCGTAGGCTCGATCGGCGTGGATGTGGTGGAGCGTGCGCTCGGCGGGGCGCTGTACGCCGACGACGACGACGCGCTCGACACCGGCGCCTCGCTGCTGGCCGCCGCGCCGCCCGAGGCCGACGCGGAGCTGGTCCGGCGCGGCGAGGAGTTCGTGCGCCGTGCCTGGGAGCGCGGCTGGCAGCCGGCGGACGTCGTGCGGATCGTCCGTCGTGATCTCGACGAACGCCATGTGGAGCTGGCCGCCGGCCTGATCGCGGGGGAGACCCGGCGGTACGGCGACGACCTGCCGCCGCGCTGGCGCGCCCAGCTCGACGAACTGCCCGGCGCCGGGCGCGGGCGGCGCCCCGCGGACCGCTTCTCGCACGCGACCGCCGTGCTCCGGCTCTACCGGCTCCTCGTGCGGCTGCCGTCGGTCGAGCCGGTGGGCCCGGTGCCGGGGGAGCCCTTCCACCGGCGGTCCGCGGCCCCGCACGGCGAGCCGCGGACGCTCACCCGGATCCGTGCCCTCCTCGCGAAGGCGGAGGCCACCGGTTACCCGGAGGAGGCGGAGGCGCTGACCGCGAAGGCGCAGGAGCTGATGGCGCGCCACAGCATCGACGAGGCGGTGCTCGCCTCCCGCACCCATCGCGCGGACGTGCCGGTCGCCTGCCGCATCGGAGTCGACGCGCCGTACGAGACGGCCAAGGCGATCCTGCTGGACGCCGTGGCATCGGCGAACCGCTGCCGCGCCGTCTGGAACAGCGGCCTCGGCTTCTCGACGGTCGTCGGCTTCGACGCCGACCTGGAGGCGGTGGAACTGCTGTACACCTCGCTGCTGGTGCAGGGAACGACGGTGATGACCCGCGCGGAGGCGTCACAGCGGGCGGGCGGACGCAGGCGGACGAAGACATTCCGGCAGTCGTTCCTGCTGGCCTACGCGCACCGCATCGGCGACCGGCTGGCGCGGGCGACGTCCCACGTGGCGGAGGACGCGGCCGGGGGCGACCTCCTCCCGGCTCTCGCCGCCCGCGACGTCGCCGTCGCGGACCAGGCGGAACGCCTCTTCCCGGACACGGTCCGCACCCGCGTCCGCGGCGCCACGGACGCGGCGGGCTGGCACGACGGCACCCGGGCGGCCGACGACGCCCGTATGCGCCCCCGCGACCACCGGGGCGAACTCCCGAAGTAGCGCCGCGTCTGCCGAGGTTCGCCGGCAGCAACGCCCGGCACGGGGACTCGCGTTGCCGAATCGACCGGATGAGGCCACTCCGGGGCCGATCCGGCACCTTGCGACCCTTCCACCCGGCCCGGAGGGCCGGGTGGGACCCCATGCACCGGACGCCGCTCCTCACCGGGCAACCCCGGCCCGACGCGGCACCAGCGGCCGGGGGTGCGGGGCCGGGCCGTGCCCGTGTGGGGCCCGCAGGAGCGGCCGTCCGCGTACCGCCGAGCGTCCGCGCCGTGCTTGCGGCCGGGCCCTGTGCTCGACGTGTTCGCGCCGTGCACCCGCGCCCGTTCGTGCCTGACCGCACCCGCACCCGCCCCGCGCCCGACGCCCCAGGCACCCGCCCCGGCCGTCAGCCCCCTACCAGGAGGACTTCGTCACTCCCGGCAGGAACCCCGCGTGCGCCTGGTTCCTCACGCGGACGCGGGAGAGGCCGAACCTGCCGACGTAGCCGCGCGGGCGGCCGTCGACCGCGTCGCGGTTGCGGACGCGGGTCGCGCTCGCGTCCCGCGGCTGGCGCCGCAGTTCGCGCTGCGCGGCCCGGCGGTCCTCCTCGCTCGTGCCGGGGTGCCGGATGGTCTCCTTCAGCCGCGCGCGACGCGTCGCGTACCGCCGCACGACCTCCCGGCGCCGTTCATTGCGCGCGATCTTGCTCTTTTTCGCCATCAGACCCTTTCCCCCCGTGCGCGGATGCGCGCCACCGCCGCCTCGATGCCGATGGCGTCCACCGTCCGGATCGCCCTCGCGCTCAGCGCGAGCCGCACGTACCGGCCCTCGCTCGGCAGCCGGTACCGCTTGCGCTGGACGTTGGGGTCGAAGCGGCGCGCGGTGCGCCGGTGGGAGTGGGAGATGCGGTTGCCGAAGCCTGGTCGGCTCCCGGTCAGTTGGCAGCGTGCGGACAACGTCACACGTCCTTCCTTTGGAAATGGAAACCATTTCCATTTACTCTACCCGCATGGCCCGCAACGAACTACGCCCGATCATCAAGCTCCGCTCCACCGCGGGGACCGGCTACACCTACGTCACCCGCAAGAACCGCCGTAACGACCCCGACCGCCTGACGCTGCGCAAGTACGACCCGGTCGCCGGCCGGCACGTCGACTTCCGCGAAGAGCGCTGAGCGGGAAGCAGGAGGGAGACCCGTCATGAAGCCCGGAATCCATCCGGCCTACGGCCCCGTCGTGTTCCGCGACCGGGCGGCCGGATTCGCCTTTCTCACCCGCTCGACGATGACGAGCGACCGGACCGTCGAGTGGGAGGACGGTCGCACCTACCCCGTGGTGGACGTGGAGATCTCCTCCGCGAGCCACCCCTTCCACACCGGCACGGCCCGCGTCCTCGACACGGCCGGTCGCGTCGAGCGATTCGCGCGGCGATACGGACGGCGCGGGGCCCGGTGATGGAGGGAGCGCTTCCCGTCGCGATCGTCGGAGGGCTGCACTCCGACGCTCGGGCCGCCGTCGTCGAGCGGCTGCTCACCGTCGTCGGCGGCAGCGTCGCGCTCCGGCACGACCTGTCGACCGCCCTCCGGGGCACGGTCCTCCGCAGCGTCCGCGACGCCACCGGTGTCCTCTGCCGCGGCGAGGCCCCTCTCGTCAACGACTGCGCCTGCTGCGCCCTGCGCGAGGACCTCGTGCCGGAGCTGGAGCGGCTCGCCGACGACGGCGTCACCCGGCTGGCGATCGTCGAACTCTGGGACTCGGTCGAGCCGAAGGCGATGGCCGAGGTCGTCGCCGCCCACGGCGACCGGCTCAGGGTCACGAGCGTGATCACGGCCGTCGACCCCTCCCTCCTGCTGGCCTGTCTCGCCAACGGCGACGACCTGATGGAGGCGGGACTCGCCGCCGCCCCGACCGATCGGCGGACGGTCGCGGACACCTGGGCGCGCCAGCTGGAGTACGCCCCGGTGCTCGCCCTCGTCGGCGAGGACGAAGCCGACGAGGCGGACCGGGCCCTGCTGGCCCAGCTGCACCCGACGGCCCGTCAGGTGACCTTGGACGGCGGTGGGCTGGCCGCGGCAGCCCTGGCCGGGTTCGACGTGGAGGCCGCCGCGGCCGCCCAGCACCCGGCGTGTGCACTGCTGCCGCAGGAGGCGGACGAATGCGGCGTCGGGACGTACGTATGGCACCACCGGCGGCCGTTCCACCCGGAGCGGCTGTACGCGGCGCTGGAGGACCTGACCTGCGCCGCGGCCCGCAGCCGCGGCCGGTTCTGGCTGGCGGACCGGCCCGACACGCTGCTGTCGTGGGACGCGGCCGGGGGAGCCCTCTGCGTGGAGAGCGCGGGACCCTGGCTGGCCTCTCTCCCCGACGCGGCCTGGGAGATGGTCCCGCCCGTACGCCGGGCCGCGGCGGCGCTGGACTGGCATCCGGAACACGGCGACCGTTGCCAGCATCTGGTCTTCACCTCGCCGGGGCTCGACCGTCACGGTCTGACGGAGCTGCTCGACTCCTGCCTGCTGACCGATGCCGAGTACGCCGCCGGGCCCGAGGCGTGGAAGCGCCTGCCACCGGCTTTCGACTCCCTTCTGGAGGTATGACGTGCCCAGGCGCCGATCCGGGCGCGAGCCCCTGAAGTCCCGTCCGAACCCGCTGGAGGCGGCCGGCATCACCCATGTGGACTACAAGGACACGGAACTGCTCCGCAGGTTCCTCTCCGACCGCGGCAAGATCCGCAGTCGCCGGGTGACCCGGGTGACGGCCCGGCGGCAGCGGCAGCCGGCCCGGGCGGTCAGGAACGCGCGGGAGACGGCCCTGCTGCCGCACGCGTCCTCGCCCCGCTGACCCGGTACGGCCCGGCGGGGCCCGGAGCGCCGCGAACCGAACCGTCGCCGGGACCGTGGAGCCAGGAGGGCGCGGTGAACGTCTCTTCCTCGTGCACGAAGGATTCGGTCCCGGCGACGCGGCACGGACGGGGGCGAGCAAGATCACGAGCGGCGGCCGCGCGCGGCGCGTGCCGCCGGCATCGGGGGAGGTCCCGGGCGAGGTGCGGCTCGGGCTGTAACCGCGGAACCACCCCTTGTGCACGTGCATCTGCTCATGCATCTGCATAGGAACCCGGCTATGATCCGAGACAGTTGACACCTGCACCTTGTAACTCGGGGAGCGTCCTGTGCACGACGTCTACAACGGCATGGCGGCCACAGAGCTTCACGGGGTCGTCTGGCAGAAGAGCAGGCACAGCAACTCTCAGGGATCGTGCGTGGAGTTCGCGAAACTGCCCGGCGGGAACGTCGCGGTGCGCAACTCGCGCTTCCCGGAGGGGCCGGCACTCGTCTATACGCCGGCCGAGATAGAGGCCATGCTGCTGGGGGTGAAGGACGGCGAGTTCGACCATCTCGCCGGTGGCTGACGAACTCGTCGGCGTTATGGCGGGACCGGGCTCCCCGCACCGCAGGAACGTTCATGCGCCTAGGGAGGGCCCGGGTCCGCCGGCAGGCCGCGCGGCCTGCCGGCGGACGGTCGTTCACGCGGTGGCGGCCCGGCGCCTCGTCGCGTGGAGGCGGCAGGACGGAGGGGCCTTGGTGCGGGCGCCTCACTCCTGCGGCAGGCGGAACAGCGCCCAGACGACCTTTCCGGTGAACGGCCCCGCCAGCGGGTGCCAGCCCCAGCTGTCGCTGAAGGAGTCGACGAGGAACAGCCCCCGGCCGCATTCGGCGGAGTCCTCCGCCTCGCCGGCGATCGGGCTCTCCTCGCTGGGGTCGCGCACGGCGCACACCAGCCGACCCGTCCAGCGCATCAGATGCAGCCGCACGGGGGACTCCTGGCCGCGTGCGGTGTCCGCGGGCAGGGCGTGCCGCAGGGCGTTGGTGACGAGTTCGGACACGACGAGCGCGACGTCGTCGAAGCGCTGGTCCAGTTCCCACCGGGCCAGCGTCCTGCTGGTGAACTGCCGGGCGCCGCGCACCGCTTCGTAGCGGGCGGGGAGTGCGCACGAGGCGGAGCTGGACACGGCCGCGGGGTCGATCGGCGGAAGGCCCTGCCGTAACGGCTCGAGCATGGTCGATCCATTCGTTCCCATGCGAGGCACTCCCGGGAATCGCAGCTGTGGCGCTACAACACGAACGAGCACGTACGAGTGCGCAGGTGCGCGGGGTCCATGGTTCCCAATGCCCACAACAGATGCAAGGGCAGATGCACGTGCACGCGCCGGACCTGTCCCTACCCGTGCCGGTTCACTCTCATATCTTCCGCACGCTTCCGTGCGCCCTTACCGGACGGTTTCTTCTTTCCGTAATCGAACGAGTACGGGGTGAAGCGTTTTGGTGGCAGAATCCGGGGCTCGGGGTTCGGGGGCACTCCGGAAGCGGATGGCGATGGGGAGGGTTGGAGACGTGACGGCAGTGGAGTCGTGGGGCTACCCCCGGGCCGAGGGCCCCGGCGGAGGGTCAGTGGTGCGCCGTATCCTGCTGGGCTCGCAGCTGAGGCGCCTTCGGGAATCGCGCGGCATCACCCGTGAGGCGGCGGGCTACTCGATCCGTGCGTCCGAGTCCAAGATCAGCCGCATGGAGTTGGGTCGGGTGAGCTTCAAGGCCAGGGACGTCGAGGACCTCCTCACGCTCTACGGCGTCACGGACGAGGCGGAGCGCGCGTCGCTGCTCGGGCTCGCCAAGGAGGCCAACGTGGCCGGGTGGTGGCACAGCTTCGGCGATGTGCTGCCCGGCTGGTTCCAGACGTACATCGGCCTGGAGGGCGCCGCCTCGCTCATCCGGATCTACGAGGTCCAGTTCGTCCACGGGCTGCTGCAGACCGAGGCGTACGCCCACGCCGTCGTCGAGCGCGGCATGCCCGGCGCGCCGGCCGCCGAGATCGACCGCCGGGTCGCGCTGCGCCTGGAGCGCCAGAAGGCCCTCGTCTCCGAGCGTGCACCCCGCTTCCACGCCGTCCTGGACGAGGCGGCACTGCGTCGCCCCTACGGGGACCGCTCCGTGATGCAGGGCCAGTTGCGGCATCTCATCGAGGTCTCGGAACAGCCGAACATCACGCTCCAGGTCATGCCCTTCAGCTTCGGCGGCCACGCGGGCGAGTCCGGGTCCTTCACGATGCTGCGCTTCCCGGAGTCGGACCTCTCGGACATCGTCTACCTGGAGCAGCTGACGAGCGCCCTGTACCTCGACAAGCGCGAGGAGGTCGCCCAGTACGAGCGGGCGATGGAGCGCCTGCAGGAGGACAGCCCCGGTGCGGACGAGAGCCGGGACCTTCTCCGTGGTCTCCTCCAACTCACATGACTGGCAAGTAGGATGACGCGACATCAGTCCGACTGGTAACTGCACACGCCCCTGCTCCCGCGGCCGGTAAGGGATCCCATGTCCTCCTTCTTCAGTGACCTGGCACTCCAGTACATAGATGGCGAATGGCGCCCGGGAAGTGGTTCCTGGGACATCATCGACTTCAACCCGTACAACGAGGAGAAGCTCGCCTCGATCACCGTCGCCACGGCCGGCGAGGTGGACCAGGCGTACCGCGCCGCGGAGCGTGCGCAGAAGGATTGGGCGGCCACCAACCCGTACGCGCGCCGGTCGGTCTTCGAGCGGGCCCTGAGGATCATCGAGGACCGCGAGGAGGAGCTGGCCGAGGCCATCGTCGCCGAACTGGGCGGCACACGGCTGAAGGCGGCCTTCGAACTGCATCTCGCCAAGGAGTTCCTGCGCGAGGCGATCCAGCTGTCGCTGCGTCCGGAGGGCCGCATCCTGCCCTCTCCGGTGGACGGCAAGGAGAACCGGGTCTACCGGCTGCCGGTCGGTGTCGTGGGTGTGATCAGCCCGTTCAACTTCCCGTTCCTGCTGTCGGTCAAGTCGGTCGCGCCGGCGCTGGCGCTCGGGAACGCCGTCGTCCTCAAGCCGCACCAGAACACCCCGATCTGCGGCGGCTCCCTGGTCGCCAAGGTCTTCGAGGACGCGGGCCTGCCCGCCGGACTGCTGAACGTGGTGATCACCGACATCGCGGAGATCGGCGACGCGCTGATAGAGCACCCCGTGCCGAAGGTCATCTCCTTCACCGGCTCCGACCGGGTGGGCCGGCACGTGGCCACCGTCTGCGCGGCCAACTTCAAGCACGCCGTCCTCGAACTGGGCGGCAACAGCGCCTTCATCGTGCTCGACGACGCCGACATCGACTACGCCGTCGACGCCGCTGTCTTCAGCCGGTACGTCCACCAGGGCCAGGTGTGCATGGCGGCCAACCGCATCCTGGTGGACAGCAGAGTGGAGAAGGAGTTCACCGAGAAGCTCGTCGCCAAGGTGCAGACCCTGAAGGTGGGCGACCCGGCCGACCCCGAGACCCATATCGGCCCCCTGATCAACTCTCTTCAGGCCGAGGCCGTTACGAGCCTGGTCGAGCAGTCCGTCGAGGCCGGCGCGACCGCCCTGCTGCGTGGCCGGACGGAGGGCAACGTGGTCTCGCCGTCCGTGCTGACCGGCCTTCCGGCCGACTCGCCCGTGCTGTCCCAGGAGATCTTCGGCCCGGTGGTGCTCCTCGTCCCGTTCGAGGGCGACGAGGAGGCTGTCCGGATCGCCAACGACACCCCGTACGGTCTGAGCGGTGCCGTGCACACCGGTGACATCGAGCGCGGGGTGGCGTTGGCCCAGCGGATCCACACCGGGATGATCCACATCAACGACTCGACCGTGCACGACGAGCCGATCGTGCCGTTCGGCGGTGAGAAGTCGTCCGGCCTCGGGCGGCTGAACGGCGAGGCGATGGTCGAGGTCTTCACCACCCAGAAGTGGATCTCGGTGCAGCGGGGCCGTTCGGTCTTCCCCTTCTGAGGCCCCCTCGCCGGGCTCCTGCCCGAGTGCTGAGAGCCCCTTTCCCGGGTTTCCCGCCCGGGTACCTCCTCCGGACGTGGAGGTCGGGGCGACGGTGGATTTTTCCGCTCGCCCCGGCCTCGAGGACGGAAGCTGACCTAAATGCTTCATAGCGTGAGGGTGTCAGGGGGGCCGCGAACGGCGGCCCACCCGTCCCGACCCGAAGGCGGACACCATGGTCACTCACGTTCCCGCGGAAGCCCACGGCGATGAGCGCGGAGCCCTGCTGAACTTCGTCGAGGCCCAGCGCGGCGCGATCCGCAGGTCCGTGCTCGGGCTCACCGAGGAGCAGGCGGCGAGCCGCCCCAGCGCGAGCGAGCTGACGCTCTCCGGACTGCTCAAGCACGTCGCCGAGTGCGAGCTCTCCTGGCTGCGCATGGCGCAGCGGAGGCCGAACGAGCGGCAGCAGGACGAGAAGTCGTGGGCCGACGGCTTCCGCCTCCTCGACGGCGAGACCGTCGCCGGGACGCTGGCGTTCTGGGACGGCGTGGCGAAGGAGACCGAGGAGTTCATCCGCTCGGTGGCCAGCCTGGACGACACCTTCCCGCTGCCGGACGCGCCGTGGTTCCCCAAGGACGGCAGGGTGTCGATGCGCTGGATGATGCTGCATCTGGTCGAGGAGATCGGCCGGCACGCGGGCCATGCGGACATCGTCCGCGAGTCGCTGGACGGCAAGGGCGCGTTCGACCTCGTCGCGCTCGAGAGCGAGCGGATCCCGGGCGAGTAGCCGGGCGCGGAAGGCGGGGCGTCGTGCCCCTCGTGCGGGAGGCGGGCCCGTGCCACACCCTTGAACCATGAGTGACGCACCAGGAGTGGCCCCGATCGTCGTCCTTCCCATCCAGCCGGGTGATCCACCGTTCCGGGTGGTGGAGATCGAGGGCCGGACGGTCGGGATCGCGCACGACATGGTCGACGTGATCAGCATGGCGCACGAGTCCGGCCGGCACCACGTGGATCTGGACGACCCGGCGCTGGTGCGCTGGGTCGGCGGCGACAAGTACCGGTGGAGGCTCTGAGGGCGCCCGACCGTGGGCGCCCTCAGGGCACGTACCCTGGTGCCGCAACGGGCGGCTTTCGGCCCGTCGCGACGAGCGGCCCTGCCCGGCCCGGCGCTAGTCAAAGTTGAATAGGAAGGGTGCGCGCATGTCGGCGATCCGGCTTCTGGTCCTCGGGGCGGTGCGCCAGCACGGGCGTGCACACGGCTACCAGGTCCGCAACGACCTGGAGTTCTGGGGCGCCCACGAGTGGTCGAACGCCAAGCCGGGGTCGATCTATCACGCGCTCAAGCAGATGGCGAAGCAGGGACTGCTGCACGCCCACGAGATCGCGCCCTCCACGGCAGGCGGTCCGCCGCGCACCGAGTACGAGCTCACCGAGAGCGGCACCGAGGAGTACTTCTCGCTGTTGCGCGAGGCGCTGACCTCGTACGACCAGAAGATGGACGTCCTCTCGGCCGGTTTCGGCTTCATCGTCGACCTGGACCGGCAGGAGGCCGTGGAGCTGCTGCGGGAGCGGGTGCGCGCCCTGGAGGGGTGGCGCTCCTCGGTCACCGAGCACTACACGCCCGAGGAGGGACCCGAATCCCTGGGCCACATCGGCGAGATCATGAACTTCTGGGTGCACTCGGTGGATGCGGGCGCGGAGTGGACGCGCGGACTGATCGAGCGGATCGAGGGCGGGGCGTACACGTTCGCCGGCGAGGGCGAGCCCTTCGTGGCCGTCCTCGCGGAGGGGCAGGAGAACCCGTATGCGACGGGCGTGCCCCATGAGGGAGACCTCTCGTGAAGGGTCGCCGGGGCGCGGACGACCGCCGCGCCCCGGCTGTGCCTCAGTGGTGGAAGCTCGTGGCCGCCGCCTTGTCCTTGCTCTGCGGTGCGCTCTGGGCCCGCAGCTCCGGCAGGGCCCGTTCCAGGTCCTTCAGCAGCAAATCCGCGAGGTCGGCCGAGAAGCCGTTGCGGCAGACGAAGCGCAGCACCGAAAGGTCCTCGCGGTTGGGCGGGAAGGTGTACGCCGGGACCAGCCAGCCGGACTCCCGCAGCCGCCGCGAGACGTCGAAGACGTCGTAGTTCTTCACCTCCGGGTTCGTCGTCACGGCGAACACCGGCAGTTCCTCGCCCCGGGTGAGCAGCTGGAAGTCGCCCAGGCGGTCGATCCGCCCGGCCAGGGTCCGGGCCACGTCCCGGGTCGTCTGCTGCACGTCCCGGTAGCCGTCGCGGCCGAGCCTGATGAAGGTGTAGTACTGCGCCACCACCTGGGCCCCGGGCCGGGAGAAGTTGAGCGCGAACGTCGGCATGTCGCCGCCGAGGTAGTTCACCCGGAAGACCAGTTCCTCGGGCAGGTCCTCGGGCGAACGCCACAGCGCCCAGCCCACGCCGGGGTACACGAGCCCGTACTTGTGCCCCGAGGTGTTGATCGAGGACACCCGCGGCAGCCTGAAGTCCCAGACCAGGTCCTCGTCCAGGAACGGCGCGATCATCGCTCCGGAGGCCCCGTCCACGTGGACGGGGACGTCCAGGCCCGTGCGCTCCTGGAGCGTGTCGAGCGCCGTGCAGACCTCCTGGACGGGTTCGTACGATCCGTCGAAGGTGGAGCCGAGGACGGCGACCACGCCGATCGTGTTCTCGTCGCACAGGTCGGCCGCCGCCTGCGGGTCGAGGTGGAACCGGTCGCCCTCCATCGGGACCAGCCGGGGTTCCACCTCCCAGAAGTTGCAGAACTTGTCCCAGCAGACCTGCACGTTGACGCCCATGACCAGGTTGGGCCGGGCGCCGGTGCCGGGGTACCGGTCCTTGTTGCGGTGCGCCCAGCGCCGCTTCAGGGCCATCCCCGAGAGCATGCACGCCTCGCTCGAACCGGTCGTGGAGCAGCCGACCGTGGCCGCCGGATCGGGCGCGTGCCAGAGGTCGGCGAGCATCGCCACGCACCGCCGTTCCAGTTCGGCCGTCCGCGGGTACTCGTCCTTGTCGATCATGTTCTTGTCGCGGCACTCCGCCATCAGCCTCCCGGCCTCCGGCTCCATCCACGTCGTCACGAACGTCGCCAGGTTGAGCCGGGAGTTGCCGTCGAGCATCAGCTCGTCGTGCACGAGCTGATAGGCCGTCGAGGGTGCCATCGGGCCTTCGGGCAGCTGGTGCTGGGGCGGGGCCAGGGTCATCGACCCCAGCGGATCGGCCGCTCCGTAGAACGGATTGAGCGACAGCCTGCGCCGCTCCTCGCTCGCCTCCGGATGCGTACCGACCTTGTGCAGTGCCATGTCCGATCGCCTTTCAGCGCAGTGGGGTGCCGTCGTCGTGGAGTTGCATCTGGGGCCGCCCGGTCACCAGCAGCCAGGCCGGGAGCAGGGCGACGCACAGCAGCGGGAGCACATGGGGGTCGGCGGCCAGGAGGGCCGCGGTGAACAGGCTGAGCCAGCCTTGCCGGGTGATCGCCAGCAGCAATCCGAGGACCGCGCACGCCACCGCGATCGTGGGATGGACCTCGGGGACGAGCGCACTCACGCCGAGCCCCAGGGCGACGCCCACGAAGAGGCTGGGGAAGATCCGGCCGCCCCGGAAGCCGCAGGTGGCCGCGATGGTGAGGGCGGCGAGCTTGACGACGGTCATCAGCGCGAACTGTCCCGAGGACCAGCCCGACGGGTCCGCCGCCAGCACCCTCACCTCCTCCAGGCCCTTGAAGAGGGTCAGCTGCCCGCCCAGAGCCCCGAGGAGCCCCAGCACCAGCCCGCCCGCGGTGATCGCCGCCACCGGGTGCCCGAGCTTCCGGAAGGCGGCGTGCGTGTACGGGAACACGTGGACGGCCGCCATCCCCGCCAGCGCGCCGAGCGAGGAGACCGCGAGCGCGGCGGGCACGTCGCCCCAGCGGGATCCGCTCAGCGCGGGGAGGGCGAGATCGATGGTGGGATGCGCGATCAGGACGGTGGTCAGCGATCCGGCGCCGCCCGCGATCAGCGGGGCGAACAGCTTGTCCCACAGCGCGCCGGGCGCGGGGCGGGAGGCCAGGGACTCGGTCAGGATCAGCGCCGCCGCCACGGGGGTCCCGAAGAGCGCCCCGACCGTGCCGGCCGCTGCCAGGGCGGCCCAGAGTTCCACGCGGGACCCCCGCATGGCCTTGCCGCCCAGCCAGGCGGCGAGTGCGATGTTGGCCGCCGTGATCGGGTTCTCCGGGCCCAGGCTGACCCCGCCCGCGAGTCCGAGCACGGCCGTCAGCAGCAGGCTCGGCACCACCGAGGGGGGCATCGGGGGGTCGACGAGCCCGGTCGTGGCGGGGTCGGGGCCGGCGTGCCCGGGTACCTTCCACACGACGAGCCCGACCGCCAGGCCCGTCCCGGTGAGCACCGCGATCGTCCATGGCGCTGAGTAGCGCCCGACGCCGATCGCGTCGGGCAGTAGTTCCCAGAGGACGCCCTTGAGCAGCCGCGAAAGCTCGGTGAGGCCGATGAGCAGCAGACTCGACGCGACGCCGACGACGATCGCGGGGACGATCAGCGGCAGTAGCACCCGGGCCGGGGTCGCCACCGGGGCGTGGGGGGGCGTCGTCACGGGCCTCACCATAACGGCAGAAAACGCCCATACGGTGCGTCACTCGAGGCCGCGCCGCGGATGCGCCGTCAGACGCGCGTGATCACCGCGGCCGTGCCGTACGCGCACACCTCCGTACCGACGTCCGCAGCCTCCGAGACGTCGAACCGGAACATCAGCACCGCGTTCGCGCCCCGTGACCGCGCCTGCTCGACCAGCCGCTCCATGGCCTGGTTGCGGGTCTGCACCAGGGTCTTGGTCAGCCCCTTCAGCTCCCCGCCGATCATCGACTTCAGTCCGGCGCCGATCTGGCTGCCGAGGTGCCGCGACCGCACGGTGAGGCCGAAGACCTCGCCGATCACCTGCTCCACCCGGAAGCCCGGGACGTCGTTCGTCGTGACGACCAGCACATCGGCGTGCGGGCCCTGGCCTCCGCCGAAATCCTCGATTCCCATGGGCACAGCTTCACGGCCGTCCGTCGCCCTCGCATCCGGGGACACCGGAACCGGCCCCCGAAAGAATGCGTTGATAGTTTTGGGCGCCACGCCCCTCGACTCACACCACAGGAGCCCGGACCTCGTGAACACCCTTTCGCTCGGACCGAGCTGGCTGGACCCGGACTATCTGATCACCACGTTCGGGCTGATCGGCGTACTCGTCATCGTGTTCGCCGAGTCCGGTCTGCTGATCGGGTTCTTCCTGCCCGGGGACTCCCTGCTGTTCACCACGGGCCTGCTGGTGACGACCGACGTCATCAAGCAGCCGCTGTGGGTGGTGTGCACGCTCATCGTGCTCGCCGCGATCATCGGCGACCAGGTGGGCTATCTCTTCGGCCGCAAGGTCGGCCCCGCGCTCTTCCACCGCCCGGACTCCAGGTTCTTCAAGCAGGAGAACGTGGAGAAGGCACACGAGTTCTTCGAGAAGTACGGCCCGAAGTCCCTGGTCCTGGCCCGCTTCGTGCCGATCGTCCGGACGTTCACGCCGATCGTCGCCGGTGTGAGCCGGATGAACTACCGCTCGTTCATCACGTTCAACGTCATCGGCGGTGTGCTCTGGGGCGCCGGAGTGACGCTGCTCGGTGCCGCGCTCGGCAAGGTCGAGTTCGTGCACCAGCACATCGAGGCGATCCTCATCGCCATCGTGCTCGTCTCGGTCCTGCCGATCGTGATCGAGTTCATGCGCGCGCGCTCCAGGAACAAGAAGGAGGCCGCGGCCGAGGGCCCGGCGGTGGACGGGACCGCCGCGCGCGGCCGCCACGCCAAGCGCTGAGACCCGTTCGACGCGACGTCCCGGCCCGGGAAAGGGCCGGAGGGTCGTCGTGCGGGGACACCGGGTCCCCGGCACCCGGAGGGCGGTGCCCCGGGAAGCCGCTCCTCTCAGAAGCCGCGCGTCCGCTTGGCCGCGCGGCGCCGGCCCGCAGCCGCCGGGCTGCGCAGGAACATCCGGGCGATCTCGCCACCCAGGTTCACGCCGATCGCGATGGCCAGGGCCAGCGCCGCGGCCCTCGCCAGCGAGGCGAAGCCCGCGTCGATGTTGTTCTGCGCGATGTGCAGCACACCGAAGTACATGGCGCTACCCGGCAGCAGCGGGCCGATCGCGGCGGTCACGTACGGCAGCGACGACGTGTGCTGGAAGCGGGCCAGCAACTGCCCGAACAGACCCACCAGACCGGCGCCCACCGCCGTCGCCAGCACGGCCGAGCCGTCGGCCGTCACCGCGATCGCCGCGTAGATCACCCACGCCACGCCGCCGTTGAGCGCCGCGACGAGCACGGTGGAACGGTCCTGCTGGAGCAGCACGGCGAAGACCAGGCTCAGCACCATCGAGGCCAGGATCTGCGTCACCGGCCGCTCGACGCTGACCAGCGCCCCCTCCGGACTGAGGTTCGCCTCGAACTGCACGCCCACGTACAGGACCGTGAGCACGCCGACGACGATCGCCACGAAGAAGTAGGCGACCTCCAGCAGCCGGGCCGACGCCGTGATGTAGAAGCCCGTCAGGCCGTCCTGCACGGCCGCCACCAGTGCCCGCCCCGGGATCAGCGCGAACAGGCCACCGGTGATGACCGCGGAGGGCCTCAGATCGGCGTGCAGGGCACTCAGCGCCACCCCGATCGCCGCGGGCGGCATCGCCGCCACCACGAACTGGTAGAACTCCGGCAGTCCGCGACCCGCGCACAGCCACGCCAGCCGGTCGCCCAGCATCGCGCCGACCGCCGCCGCCACGAACACCAGCGCGCCACCGCCCACCAGCACGGAGGCCGAGCCGGCCAGGACGCCCGCGGCGAGGGTCAGGACCCAGCCGGGGTAGGGGTGCCGGTTCCGGCGGATCTCGGCGAGGCGCCGGTAGGCCTCGTCGAGCCTGACCTCGTGGTCGTCGCCGCTGATGTCCGCGACCAGCTGGTACACGGCGGTCAGCCGGGTGTAGTCCGTGCCCCGGCGGCGCACGGTCCGGTTCGCCGTCACCGGGTCGTCGACGAGCGACGGCTGGTAGGTGATCGACAGCAGGGTGAACGTCACCGTCGGCTCGACGTTGTCGAGGCCGTACGCGTTCGTGATGGCGAGCATCGCCGCCTCGACGTCCTCCGCGCCCTCGCCGCCCGCGAGCAGCAGCTCGCCGATGCGCAGTGTCAGATCGAGCACGCGCGGCGCCGCCGGCCCCGACTCGTCGTGCCGCTGCACCTGCTCCGGCATCGGCCGCTCGCTCACCGGGATCCGCAGCATCGTGCGCATCCGGTCCTGCCACGGCACGTCCTTGGACAGCTGGAGCACGGGGAAGCCGTGGGCGGGGGTGTATGCGGGCGGGGACGCCTTCGCGCGGTACGTCGCCGGGGGTGCGAACGCCGAGCCCTCCAGGTCGGCGGCCGGGGCCTCCGTCGTCAGCCCCTCGGGGACGGCGAACTCGGAGGAGGGATGGTCCTCCTCCGGCGGTCCCGGCTGATCGACACCCTCCGGCGGCGTGAATGCGCTGCGTGCCTCGTCGGACTGCGGCTTCCGGTCCTCGAGGGGACCTCCCGGCTCCGCCACCACGCTCTACCTACTCCTCCCGCTCGCGTACGGCGTGTGCGCGCCCAGTATGCGACGGGCGGCGCACCCCACGAGGGGTGCACCGCCCGGCCCGGTGTACGGGGATCGCGTCAGTGCGCGCCGCCCTGGTCCTTGAAGCGCTTGTAGGAACGCTCGATCTCGGCCTCGGCCTCGGTGCGGCCGACCCAGTCGGCGCCCTCGACGGACTTGCCGGGCTCCAGGTCCTTGTAGACCTCGAAGAAGTGCTGGATCTCCAGGCGGTCGAACTCCGACACGTGGTGGATGTCCCGCAGGTGCTCCACGCGCGGGTCGGACGCCGGAACGCACAGCAGCTTGTCGTCGCCGCCGGCCTCGTCCGTCATCCGGAACATGCCGATGGCGCGGCACTTGATCAGGCAGCCCGGGAAGGTCGGCTCGTCCAGGATGACCAGGGCGTCGAGCGGGTCGCCGTCCTCGCCCAGGGTGTTCTCGACGAAGCCGTAGTCGGCCGGGTAGCTGGTCGAGGTGAAGAGGCGACGGTCCAGACGGATCCGGCCGGTCTCGTGGTCCACCTCGTACTTGTTCCGCGACCCCTTCGGGATCTCGATGGTGACGTCGAACTCCACGGGTGGCACTCCTCCATGATCAACACATAAGTAGGTGACGCGGCTGTCCGCAGTGATTAAGTGTCCCCTACGCAGGTAGGTGATCGCGAAAGGGGCTGGTCAATGGTGCCCGACCGAGGAACGTGGCAGCTCACGGCGGGTGCGGCCGTGGCCGGCCTGGTCGTTGCGGTCGCTGCGGTGACCGCGGCCGGCCCCTGGGACAACGGTCAGCGTAAGGCCGAGCGCGACCACGCCGCCGCTCTGGGCCGCACAGGTGGTGCAGATCACCAGGTCGCAGGGCGGGGGCGGGACGCGGCGGAGGCTCCCGGCCCCGCGCCGGCGCCGAGCGCCCCCGGCGTGCTTTCCGCTGCGAGCCCCCCCAAGGTGCCGTCCACCACGCCCACCGACCTGGCCCGGGTCCTCGGCCCCCTGCTCGACGCCCCGGGGCTCGGTCCGCTGCGCACCGCCTCCGTCGTGGACGCCACCACCGGCAGGCAGCTGTACGGACGGGGCGCGGGCACGGCCATGACCCCGGCCTCCACCATCAAGATCGCCACCGCCGCTGCCGTGCTGTCCGCCACCGGCCCCGCGCACCGCATCCCGACCAGGGTCGTCGCCGCCCCCGGCTTCCGTGCGGTCACCCTGGTCGGCGGCGGGGACCCCACGCTCGACACGGTCCGGCTGCGGGCCCTCGCCGACCGGACCGCGAAGGCCCTGCGCGACCGGGGCGTCACCACGGTCCGCCTCTCCTACGACACCTCCCTCTACGAGGGGCCGGTGATCCACCCGATCGGCGCCGGGAACGACAACATCGCCCCCGTCACCGCTCTGATGCTCAACGAGGGGCGCCTCGACGACTCGACGGAGGGCAGCGCACGACGCGGCGCCGACCCGGCAGGCGACGCCGCCCGCGCCTTCGTCGGACTGCTCAGCGAACGCGGTGTGAACACCTCTGCGGGCCCCGCCCCGGGCCGGGCCCCCGCCAAGGGACCCGCCCTCGCCACCACGTACTCCGCGCCGGTACCGGCACTCGTCGAGCGGATGCTGACCGACAGCGACAACGACATCGCGGAGGCACTGGCCCGGCAGACCGCGCTCGCCACGCGCCGCCCCGCGAGCTTCGCCGGGGCGGAGGCTGCGGTGACCGACCGGCTCAAGCGGTTGAAGCTGCCCGTGGCCGGCGCGCGCTTCGCCGACGGCAGCGGGTTGAACCGAGCCGACAAGGTTTCGGCCGCACTCCTCACCACGCTGCTGGTCCGGGCCGCCGACCCCGCCCACCCCGAGCTCCGCCCCGTGCTCACGGGCCTTCCGATCGCGGGCTTCACCGGCACGCTGAGCGGCCGCTCGGCCACCGGGGCCGGGGGCCTGGTGCGCGCCAAGACCGGCACGCTCAGGGGCGTGGACACCCTCGCCGGAACGGTGCTGTCCGCCGACGGCAGACTGCTCGCCTTCGCCTTCCTCGCCGGTGACACGCCGTCCGCGAGCGCCGCCCGCCCCGCCCTCGACCGCCTCGCGGCCGCCCTCCTGCCCTGACGGACCCGCCGCCTCCGGCCGGGCGGGCCGCCGCGCCCGTCCCGGCCTCCGGAGACCGCCTCCGGGGCGCGGAGGCGCCGACACCCCACCGTGTGCCGGGGTGACAACGTACGGTTGACGCATGACGAGCATCGGTGGTGCCGAGATGGTCGACTGGAACCTCGCGGTCGCGACCGCGATCCGCCTCGTCCGGCCGGGGCCGGACATCACCCGGGAAGAGGCCCGTGCCGTCGTCGCCGAACTGCGCCGGCACGCCAAGGCCTCCGAGGAGCACGTCCGCGCCTTCACCCGCATGATCCCCGACGGACACGAGCCCGAGGACACCCCGGTCCTCGTCGTCGACCGGCCGGGCTGGGTCAGGGCCAATGTCGCGGGCTTTCGCGAGTTGCTGAAGCCCCTGCTCGACAAGATGCAGGAGCGCCGCGCCGGCACCGCGGGCGGAGCCGTGCTCGGAGCCGTCGGCGGCAAGGTGACCGGCGTCGAGCTGGGCATGCTGCTGTCGTTCCTGGCCTCCCGTGTCCTCGGTCAGTACGAGACCTTCGCCCCGCCCACGCGCGAGTTGCCCGGGGCGCCGGGCAGCGGCGGAAGGCTGCTCCTGGTCGCCCCCAACATCGTCCACGTCGAACGCGAACTCGACGTCGAGCCGCACGACTTCCGGCTGTGGGTGAGTCTCCACGAGGAGACCCACCGCACCCAGTTCACCGCCGTGCCCTGGCTGCGCGACCACCTCGAGGGCGAGATCCAGTCATTCCTCGCCGAGACCGACGTGGACCCCATGACCGTGCTGGAGCGGCTGCGCGAGGCCGCCCAGACACTCGCCGGCAGCCGTCCCGAAGGCGAGGAGAACGAGGGCCGCTCGCTGGTCGAGATCGTCCAGAGTCCGGTGCAGCGCGAGATCCTCGGCCGGCTCACCGCCGTGATGTCCCTGCTCGAGGGCCATGCGGACTTCGTCATGGACGGCGTGGGGCCCCAGGTCGTGCCGTCCGTGAGCGAGATCCGGGAGAAGTTCCAGCAGCGCCGCGCCCGGGGCGCCTCCCGCCTCGACCTGGCACTGCGCAAGCTCCTCGGCCTGGACGCCAAGCTGCGCCAGTACCGGGACGGCGAGCGGTTCGTACGGGCCGCCGTCGAGGAGGTCGGGATGGAGGGCTTCAACCGCGTCTGGACCTCGCCGAACACCCTGCCCACCAAGGCGGAGATCGCCGCACCGGCGGACTGGATCGCCAGGGTGCACCGGAGGGCCGAACCCTGAACCCCCGTGCGGCCGACGGCAGACGGATGCCCTCGTAATCACCCGTCCGAGGGAGCGTAGGCAATGGACAGGCGTGCAATGCTCGGGGAACGGCGCGGTTCTGTCACCATCTAGACACTCTGAGTGACCGAATCTCCCGGCCCCCACCCTCCTCACGGAGGCACCCCCGACTTCACGAAGGGCACCGGACATGGGTCCGCATCCTGCGGTCGCGGCGATACGCCTGGCGGTCCGCCGCGTACTCCACGACGTACTCAACGAACTGAACGACATGCCGAGCGCCGCACCCTCCTCCTGCGGGCGCTCCACGGCCGTCCCGGTCCTCGACGACCGCCCCGTCGTGCTGGTCGCCTGCTCAGGTGGTGCCGACTCCATGGCGCTCGCCTCCGCCCTCGCCTTCGAGGCCCCCAAACTGGCCGTCCGTGCCGGCGCCGTCACCATCGACCACGGTCTGCAGGCCGGCTCCGATCTCCGCGCCGTCGAAGTCGCCGGCCGACTCACCGCCATGGGCCTCGACCCCGTCGAGTCCGTCGCCGTGACCGTCGGACGCGCCGGTGGCCCCGAGGCCGCCGCCCGTGACGCCCGCTACGCCGCCCTCGACGAGGCCTCGGAGCGCCACGGCGCCGCCGCCGTGCTGCTCGGGCACACCCGCGACGACCAGGCGGAGACCGTCCTCCTCGGCCTCGCCCGGGGCTCCGGCATCCGCTCGCTCTCCGGCATGGCGGCCGTCTCGGGTGCCCGCCGCCGGTACCGGCGCCCCTTCCTCCAGCTCGACCGCCAGACCGCGCGCAAGGCGTGCCTCGTCCAGCACCTGCCCGTCTGGGACGACCCGATGAACGCCGATCCCGCCTACACCCGCTCCCGGTTGCGCCATGAGGGCCTGCCCGCACTGGAGAAGGCGCTCGGCAAGGGCGTCGTGGAGGCGCTGGCGCGTACCGCCCGGCTCTCCCGTGACGACGCCGACGCCCTGGACGCCTGGGCGGCCCAGGCCGACGAGACCGCCCGCGACGACGCCGGATTGCTCGAATGCGCGAAGCTCTACGCACTGCCGCCGGCCGTCCGCCGCCGGGTGCTGCGGCGCGCCCTGGTGGCAGCCGGTTCACCTGCGGGTTCGCTCTTCGCCCGGCACATCGAGGAGGTCGAGCGGCTCATCGTGGGATGGCGGGGCCAGAAGCCCCTGAACCTGCCCGGCCGGGTCGAGGCGCGCCGCCAGGGTGGCAGACTGGTCATTCGGCAGAGCTGAGCCGGCAGCGGGCCGGGCGCCGGGACGCCGAGACAGAAAGCGACGCGGGTGAACGAGAAGGACATGGGCTCCGATCTCAAATCGGTACTCATCACCAAGGAAGAGATCGACGCGAAGCTGGCCGAGCTGGCCGCGAAGATCGATGCGGAGTACGCGGGCAAGGACCTGCTCATCGTCGGAGTCCTCAAGGGCGCCGTGATGGTGATGGCGGACCTGGCGCGTGCGCTGTCCACCCCCGTCACCATGGACTGGATGGCGGTGTCCTCATACGGCGCGGGCACCCAGTCCTCCGGGGTGGTCCGCATCCTCAAGGACCTGGACACCGACATCAAAGGCAGGCACGTCCTGATCGTCGAGGACATCATCGACTCCGGGCTGACCCTGTCCTGGCTGCTGTCGAACCTCGGCTCCCGCGAGCCGGCCTCGCTCGAGGTCTGCACGCTGCTCCGCAAGCCGGACGCCGCCAAGGTCGCGATCGACGTGAAGTGGATCGGGTTCGACATCCCGAACGAGTTCGTCGTCGGGTACGGCCTCGACTACGCCGAGAAGTACCGCAACCTCCCGTTCGTGGGTACCCTCGCGCCCCACGTGTACGGGGGCTGAGGCGCGGACGCGCCCCGGGAACCCCGGCCGCCTTCCCGCCGTTGGAGCATGGGAAGGCGGTCCCGGGTGACAATGCTGGGGTACCGTCCGAAGAACAGTCTTTTACTCGGTCTCACAGCAGCATTCTCAGAGCAGCACTTACCTACGGGCAGGAGGGACGGGGCGGCACCGCTCCGTATGGATGGACGTGAAGCGATACTTCCGTGGGCCGGTCATGTGGATCGTGCTGGCCGTCCTCGCCGTGGTCGTGCTGATGCAGGTCGTCGGCTCGTCGGGCGGCTACAAGACGGTGGACACCGCGAAGGTTGTCCAGGCGATCACCAAGAACCAGGTCGAGCAGGCCAAGCTGACCACCGGCGACGAGCAGATCATCAAGATCGAGCTGAAGGACGGCCAGAAGGTCGACGGCAGCGACAAGGTCCAGGCGAGCTACATCGGCGACCAGGGCGTCGAGCTGGCCACGACCTTGCAGCAGAAGTACGACGCGGGTGAGATCGAGAAGGGCTACACGGTCTCGCCCGAGCGGCAGAGCCCGTTCCTCTCGGTGCTCCTCTCGCTGCTGCCCTTCGTGCTCATCGTGGTCGTCTTCCTGTTCCTGATGAACCAGATGCAGGGCGGCGGCTCCCGGGTCATGAACTTCGGGAAGTCCAAGGCCAAGCTCATCACCAAGGACACGCCGAAGACCACCTTCTCCGACGTGGCCGGATCGGACGAGGCCGTCGAGGAGCTCCACGAGATCAAGGAGTTCCTGCAGGAGCCGGCGAAGTTCCAGGCCGTCGGTGCCAAGATCCCGAAGGGCGTGCTGCTGTACGGCCCGCCCGGTACGGGCAAGACGCTGCTCGCGCGCGCCGTCGCGGGCGAGGCGGGCGTGCCGTTCTACTCGATCTCCGGCTCCGACTTCGTCGAGATGTTCGTCGGTGTCGGTGCCTCCCGGGTCCGCGACCTCTTCGAGCAGGCCAAGGCGAACGCCCCGGCGATCGTCTTCGTCGACGAGATCGACGCGGTCGGCCGCCACCGCGGCGCCGGCCTCGGCGGCGGTCACGACGAGCGCGAGCAGACCCTCAACCAGCTCCTCGTCGAGATGGACGGCTTCGACGTGAAGGGCGGCGTCATCCTGATCGCCGCCACGAACCGTCCGGACATCCTCGACCCGGCGCTGCTCCGCCCGGGCCGCTTCGACCGGCAGATCGCCGTCGACCGCCCGGACATGCAGGGCCGTCTGGAGATCCTCAAGGTCCACCAGAAGGGCAAGCCGGTCGCCCCGGACGTCGACCTCTCGGCCGTCGCCCGCCGCACCCCCGGCTTCACCGGTGCCGATCTGTCGAACGTGCTGAACGAGGCCGCCCTGCTGACGGCCCGCAGCGACAAGAAGCTGATCGACAACCACTTCCTGGACGAGGCCATCGACCGCGTCGTCGCGGGCCCGCAGAAGCGGACCCGGATCATGTCCGACAAGGAGAAGAAGATCACCGCGTACCACGAGGGCGGACACGCCCTGGTCGCGGCAGCCTCCCCGAACTCGGACCCGGTCCACAAGATCACGATCCTGTCCCGCGGCCGGGCCCTCGGCTACACGATGGTGCTCCCGGACGAGGACAAGTACTCGACCACGCGCAACGAGATGCTCGACCAGCTGGCCTACATGCTGGGTGGCCGCGCGGCCGAGGAGCTCGTCTTCCACGACCCGACCACGGGCGCGGCGAACGACATCGAGAAGGCCACGACCACGGCCCGCGCCATGGTCACGCAGTACGGCATGACCGAGCGCCTCGGCGCGATCAAGTTCGGCGGCGACAACACGGAGCCGTTCCTGGGCCGTGAGATGGCGCACCAGCGCGACTACTCGGAAGAGGTCGCCGCGCTGGTCGACGAGGAGGTCAAGAAGCTCATCGAGGCCGCGCACAACGAGGCCTGGGAGATCCTGGTCGAGAACCGCGACGTCCTCGACAACCTCGTCCTCGCGCTGCTGGAGAAGGAGACCCTCGGCAAGGAGGAGATCGCCGAGATCTTCGCCCCGATCGTGAAGCGCCCGGCCCGTCCGGCGTGGACCGGTTCCTCCCGCCGCACGCCGTCCACCCGTCCGCCGGTGCTGTCGCCGAAGGAGCTCGCGCTCACCAACGGCGCCAACGGGGCCTCGGCCCCGACGGTGACCGATGTCACCAAGGCCCCCAAGGAGGCGGTCCAGGACGAGCGCCCGGACGTCTGACCAGGCATGATGCATCGGCGATGACCGCCGGACCGGAATGAACGCCGCACTTCCCAGGTTCTAGCCTGGGAAGTGCGGCGTTTTCGCGCCACGGCAGAGCACAGGAACGAGGCACAGATGACCGACCCGGTGACGCTGGACGGCGAGGGCACGATCGGCGAGTTCGACGAGAAGCGCGCCGAGAACGCCGTACGCGAGCTCCTCATCGCAGTCGGAGAGGACCCGGACCGCGAGGGACTCAAGGAGACCCCGGCGCGGGTGGCACGGGCGTACAAGGAGATATTCGCGGGACTCTGGCAGCAGCCGGAGGACGTGCTCACCACGACCTTCGACCTCGGTCACGACGAAATGGTCCTGGTCAAGGACATCGAACTGGTGAGCTGCTGCGAGCATCACCTGGTGCCGTTCCGAGGTGTGGCCCATGTCGGCTACATCCCGTCGACCACGGGCAAGATCACCGGACTTTCCAAGCTGGCCCGCCTCGTCGACGTCTTCGCCCGGCGCCCCCAGGTGCAGGAGCGGCTGACCACGCAGATCGCCGACTCCCTGATGGAGATCCTGGAACCGCGCGGGGTGATCGTCGTCATCGAGTGCGAGCACATGTGCATGTCGATGCGCGGTATCCGCAAGCCCGGGGCCAAGACGATCACCTCGGCGGTTCGCGGCCAGCTGCGCGATGTCGCCACCCGCAACGAGGCGATGAGCCTGATCATGGCGCGCTGAGCCGTTCACCCGCCGCAGGGCCGCGGGCGGCTCGCCTTCCGCCCCGGCCGGCGTGCACGCACCCGTGCGGAGCGAACGACCGGCGCACCCCCGGCGAGGCCGGGGGTGCGCCGTCGTCAGCAGACCGGAGTCAGCGAGCCGGTACCTGGCCCGTGCCGTCGTCCTCGTCCTCCGGGAGTTTGCAGACCCGCTCCAGGAAGAGCCCCGCGGCGATCACCGCGATGCCCGACAGGACCGCGAAGCCCGCGTAGATCGCCTGGTCGCGCCGGGCCGGGACGTCGAGAGAGCCGAGCAGGAAGACGCCCACGCCGCCGTACACACCGCTGACGAGAGCCGCCACCAGGGCGCTCGCCTGACCGAAGACGACCGCGCGGGCGGCCATCAGCGGCTCGACGCCCTTCGCTCCAGGCCGACGTTCCCGCTGGGCCCGTAGCCGGGCGCGCAGCGACAGTGCGGTCGCCAGGAGGATCGCGGCGATCGCCGCCAGGACGATCGGCGCGGCCAGCGGCGCGCTCGGCAGCGTGCCCACCGAGTCCCACAGCCGGGCACCGCCCCACGACAGCACTCCGGCCACCACGAACAGCCCGGCCAGTACCCCAAGCCGTAGTTGCTTCACCGCGCGCCCCTGTGTCCTTCGTCTTGGTGCCGGAGACCCTGAAGAGCGTAACGACTACTCGGGCAGACGGAGTTCCAGGTCCGCACGAGGAGCGACACCCGTCCGGCCCACACCGGCCAGCAGCTCCGCGATCCCGCCCAGGCCCGGCAGCTGGGCCTCGGGGTCCACGTCGTGCCACGGGGCGAGGACGAAGGCCCTCTCGTGCGCACGCGGGTGCGGAAGGGTGAGGAACGGATCGTCCGAGACCACGTCCGCGTAGGCCACGATGTCGACGTCGATCGTGCGTGGGCCCCAGCGCTCCTCGCGTACCCGGTCGAAGGCCTCCTCGATCGCCTGGCCGCGCTCCAGCAGGGAACTGGGCGGCAGCGTCGTCTTCACGAGCACCACCGCGTTGAAGTACGACGGCTGGGTGCCCGGCTCGACGCCCCACGGCTCCGTCTCGTACACGGGGGAGACCGCCTTGACCCGGATACCGGGGGTGTCCTCCAGCAGATCGATGGCACCCTGGATCGTCTCCAGCCGGTTGCCGAGGTTGGAGCCGAGCGCGATCACCGCCCGTTTCGGGTTGGACAGGGTGACGTCGGCCGCGTCGACCTGCTCGACGACGGCGGTGGGCACGGGCTGCACGGTGGGGTCGCTCATGCACGGCTCCGGGTGATCGTGATGGTGACATCGTCGAACGGGACGGTGATCGGGGCGTCCGGCTTGTGCACGACCACCTCGACCTCCTGGACGCCCGCGTGCTTGAGGCACTGCTGGGCGATGCGCTCCGCCAGCGTCTCGATCAGGTCCACGGGCTCCCCCTGGACGACGTCGACGACCTCCTCCGCCACCACTCCGTAGTGGACGGTCTTCGCCAGGTCGTCGTCGGCCGCCGCGGGACGGGTGTCGAGACCGAGCACCAGGTCCACGATGAAGGTCTGACCCTCCTCGCGCTCCCGGGGGAAGACGCCGTGGTGCCCGCGGGCCCTCAGGCCGCGCAGCGCGACACGATCCACGCGAATCACTCCTGCTGTCGTAGTCCGGCGCGCACGCGGCCGCGTGCGGGCGGCAGCAGTGCACGGATTCGAATCTACCTGCGGGCTCGGACACGACCTGCCCACGGGGGCCGCGGACGGAACCGTCACCGGCTGGCGGCGCCTACCCCGCAGGCGCGAAAACGAACCTCCCACGAGCGGGTTACCCACTCACGGGGTGGATTCCCCGTCCTCCTCCTCGTCCGATTCCGCCAGAACGGGCGAACCGTGATGTGACCAGATTCTCCATCCGTCGGGTGTGCGGCGGAATACGTTGGTGGCCACGACCAGCTGCCCGACGAGGGGGCCGAGCTCGCCGGCCTCCTCCGCCGGGCCGCCGCTCAGGATGTTCTCGGTGCAGGTGACGACGGCGGTGTCGCCCGACACGCTCACCCGCACGTCGGTGAGGAAGAACTGGATGTACTCGGTGTTCGCCATGATCAGGGCGTACGAGCGCAGTACCTCGCCCCGGCCCGAGAGGACCGGCCAGCCCGGGTGCACGCAGGAGATGGTGTCGGCCTCTCCGCCGTCCAGCCAGAGGCCGGAGATCTCCTCGAAGTCGCCCCGTTCCATGGCCTCGTAGAAGGCGGTGTTCGCCGCTTCCACGTTCTCGACGTCGGTACGCGGGGTCACCGGGCTCCCTCGACCGCCCGCGCGACCCGCACGGCGTCCGCCGTGGCCCCCACCTCGTGGACCCGGACGGCCCAGGCGCCCTCGTGGGCGGCGATCGCGGAGACCGCGGCGGTGGCGGCGTCCCGCTCGCGCGCGGGCGGCGGGGTCGCGGCGCCGTCGGCCAGGACGTGGCCGAGGAACCGCTTGCGGGAGGCGGCGACGAGCAGCGGCCGGCCCAGGGCGCCCAGCTCGGGGAGGTGCGCCACGAGCGCGAGGTCGTGCGCGGCCTGCTTGGCGAAGCCGAGGCCCGGGTCGACGATGATCCGCTCGGCGGCGACCCCGCGCGCGACCACGGCGTCGATCCGCTCGCGCAGTTCCGCGGTCACCTCGGCGACGACGTCCCCGTACACGGCCCGGCTGTTCATGTCCTCGCTGAAGCCGCGCCAGTGCATGACCACGAAGGGCACCTCCGCGGCGGCGACGGCCGGGATCATCTGCGGGTCGGCGAGACCGCCGGAGACGTCGTTCACGAGGACGGCGCCGGCCGCGACCGCCTGGGCGGCCACCGAGGCGCGCATGGTGTCGACGGAGACGGTGACCCCCTCGCCGGCCAGGCCGCGGACGACGGGGAGCACCCGCCGCAGCTCCTCCTCCTCGTCGACGCGGGAGGCGCCGGGGCGGGTGGACTCACCGCCGACGTCCACCAGGTCGGCGCCCTCGGCGACGAGGTCGAGGCCGTGCTTGACGGCGACTGTGGTGTCGAACCAGCGGCCCCCGTCGGAGAAGGAGTCGGGCGTCACGTTGACGACTCCCATGACCGCACAGCGGTCCCACTCCGGCAGGCCCGTGACCGTGCCCCGTCCGCGCAACGTACTCATACGACCAGCCTAGTGCCGCGTCGGGCGGGGTTTGCCCGTCGAGGAGCGCCGTCCGGTGCACGGGTCTCCCCGGCCCTCCGGGCCGAGGGGAAGGGCCGCAGGGCGCCGGATCGGCTTCGTGGTGGGCCTGCTCGGCCGGTCCGGCAACGCCGTGACCGCCGTGCCGGCGTCGCGACGGGCGAACGCCGCCTGATGCGGCACCGGACCCGGCAGCGGCCCGGCCACGCCGCTGCGCCTCCGGCACGTTCCCGCTACGCCGCGCGCACCTCGTGCTCGCCGGTGGCTGCGGGGCGGATGTGGGCGCAGGGACGGGGCGAGCGGGCCGTCCGGCGGCGGAAGGGGCGCGGCACGGCCAGGGTCACGAAGCCCTCCGCCTGCATGGCGGCGAATCCGATCCGGGGCAGGTCGCGGGTCTTGCGGAAGACCACGAAGCGGGGCTCCCAGCGCGGCCGGAACTTGGCGTTGAACTTGTACAGCGACTCGATCTGGAACCAGCGGGAGAGGAAGACCAGCAGACCCCGCCAGACCCGCAGGACCGGTCCCGCGCCCAACTGCTCACCACGGGCGAGCGCCGAGCGGAACATCGCGAAGTTCAGCGAGACCCGGGCGATGCCGAGCCTCGGGGAGGCCTGCAGGGCGGCGACGATCAGCAGCTCGTTCATGCCGGGATCGGCCGACCGGTCGCGGCGCATCAGGTCCAGGGACATGCCGTCCGTACCCCACGGAACGAAGTGGAGTACAGCCTTCAGGTCGCCGTACGGCCCCGGCTCGCCGTCGTCGGCCTTGTGCGCGGTGGCGATCACGCTGTCGCCGTCCGAGGGGTCGCCGATCCGGCCGAGGGCCATGGAGAAGCCTCGCTCGGTGTCGGTGCCGCGCCAGTCGTCCGCGGCCCGGCGTATCCGCTCCAGCTCGCCGTCGGAGAGGTCACGCACGCGGCGGACGCGGGTCTCGTAACCGTTGCGCTCGATGCGCTTCACCATCTGGCGCACGTTCCGCATGGCGCGCCCGGTCAGCGAGAAATCCGGGACGTCCACCACCGCCTCGTCGCCCAGCTCCAGGGCGTCGAGGCCGGTCTCTCGGGTCCAGACCTGGCCGCCGGTCTCGGAGCACCCCATGACGGCCGGGGTCCAGGAGTGGGCCTTGGCCTCGTCCATGAAACGCTCGATGGCGCCCGGCCACGCCTCGACGTCGCCGATCGGGTCGCCGCTGGCGAGCATGACACCGGAGACGACGCGGTAGGTGACGGCCGCCTTGCCGCTGGGGGAGAAGACGACGCCCTTGTCGCGGCGGAGCGCGAAGTGGCCGAGGGAGTCGCGGCCGCCGTGTTTCTCGAGCAGCTCGCGGAGCCTGGTCTCGTCGTCCGTCGTGAGGGTGGCGGCCGGGTGCTCGGGGCGGAAGGCCAGGTAGATCGTGGTCACGGCGGTGATCAGGCCGAGCGCGCCGAGCGAGTAGCCGACGGTCCAGTCGATGCCGCTCTCGTACCCGACCGGCCCCTCGACGCCGAACAGCCCGAACAGGACGTGTTCGAGACGGTCGGTGAGGCTGGGGCTCCCGATGACCCTGCCCGGATGGGCGCTGACGACGACCAGACCGAGGCCGATCGAACCGGCGCCCATCAGGACGAAGTTGGCGAGCGCCTTCCACCGGCTTCGCGGGTCGGGCAGGGCGGCGAACTCGCCCCGGTGGCGCAGCAGCAGGGCCAGCAGGGCCAGCGACAGCAGGACGCCGACCACGGAGTGGCGATAGGCGAACTGTGCGACGGCGCCGGCGGGCAGCAGGATCACCGCGGCCCGCCAGGCGCGCCGCTTGTGCCGCTTGAGCCCGTGTGCGAGGAGCAGCAGCAGCACGCCGGCGCTGAGTGACAGCGCGGCGGCGAACGGGCCGAGTGCGCCGGGGAGCACCTCGGCGAGGGCGTGCATCCGGCTGTGCCGGAAGCGCGGGAACACCCCTGCGGCGATGTCGATCAGGCCGATGAAGGTGCAGGCCGTGCCGACCAGCGCAGGAACGGATTCGGCGCGCGGGCCGCGGAGGATCCGGCGTACGCGATCCGGAACCAAGCCCGACTTATCCCCATCTATGGTGACAGACATCGCTTCCTGAGGCTCTCGAGAGAGATCGTGGAGTCCGCGGCCGCAGAACGTTCGGCCCGGACGATTTGCGCTCTCTAGGACGGCGCTTCCGGGTGGCGGGTTCATCCGACTCTCAGGAAATTCTCACGGAAGAAGCTCGATCGCCTCATGGGTCTCACCAGTAACAAGGTTCTGGCGCTGGCCGTTCTGGCCGCCGTGGGTCTCTTCGCCGCGACGATCTGGCTGTGGCCACGGCTCTCCCGCCGGGGCTGGCGCGCGGTCCTCGGCCGGGTGGGGCTGCTGCTGGCGACGCAGTTCGCGCTCTTCGCCGCGGTGGGCCTGGCCGCGAACAAGTCCTTCCTCTTCTACGGCTCCTGGGCCGATCTCCTCGGCCAGGAGCAGGAGATGGGAGTGGTCGTGGACCACTCGGCGAGCAGCAGGACGGTCAAGGTGGTCGGCAAGCAGAAGCTGGACGTTCCGGGGAGCTCGCGGCCGGAGACGGGCGGTCAGATCCAGAAGGTCGTGATCGTGGGCGAGCGGTCGGGGATCGACAGCCCGGCGTACGTGTACCTGCCGCCCGAGTACTTCCAGCCCGCCCACGCGAAGAGGACCTTTCCCGTGAGCGTCGTGCTGACCGGCTACCCGGGCACCGCGGAGAACCTGCTCAAGGGCCTCAAGTACCCGCGAACGGCGTTCATGCAGGCCCGCGAGGGGCGCATGCAGCCGATGATCCTGGTGATGCTCCGGCCGACGCTGGCGCCGCCGAGGGACACCGAGTGCGTCGACGTTCCGGACGGGCCGCAGACGGAGACGTTCTTCGCGAAGGACCTGCCGGCCGCCGTGGCGGAGACCTACCGGGTCGGCAACAACCCTCGCAACTGGGGCATCATGGGCAATTCCACGGGTGGGTACTGTGCGCTGAAGATAGCTCTCCACCACCCCGAGCGGTTCACGGCCGGAGCGGGACTCTCCGCGTACTACAAGGCCGCGGAGGACCCGACGACCGGCGACCTGTTCCACGGGAACCAGCACGAGCGCAAGCGCGCGAACCTGTTGTGGAGTCTGGACCACCGGCCGCAGGGCGCCTCCTCGTTCCTGGTGACCACGTCCGAGCAGGGCGAGGGAAACCTCAAGGGGACGCGGGACTTCATCGGGAGGGTGAAGGCGCCCGCGCGCGTCTCGTCGATCACGCTGGACAGCGGCGGGCACAACTTCAACACCTGGCGCCGTGAGATCCCGCCGGCGCTGGTGTGGATGAGCGGTCGGCTCAGCGCGGCGTGAGAGGCCCGGTTCCCAGGCGGGTTCAGCCGGACGGCACCTTGTCGATGTCCACCGTGGTACGCGGTACGTCCTCGGCGTCCGCGTCGATGGAGCGGCGCAGGGCCTCGTGCAGGCGCCCCGGGGTCAACACTCCGAGGAAACGTCCCTTCTCCTCCTTGTCGACGACCGCGATCCACCCCGCGTCGTGCTGCAGCATCGTGGAGAACGCCTGCTTCAGCGAGGCGCCGACGGGCAGCCAGGCGTCCATGCGGCGCGCGTGCTCGCGCACCGTGCCCGCGCCGCCGGCGTGTTCGGCGGAGATCCAGCCGTGCGGATCGCCGCCGCGGTCCAGGACGACGGCCCAGGGCGCGTCCAGTGTGCGGGGCAGCGGGTCGTCGAGACGGACCACGGGCGGCTGCTCGAGATCGCCCTCCTCGACGGGGGTGACGGACAGCCGCTTGAGGCCCCGGTCGGCTCCGACGAAATCCGCCACGTACGGCGTCGCCGGTGCCCCCAGCACGGCGGCCGGGGCGTCGAACTGCTCGATCCGGCCCTGCCCGTAGACGGCGATGCGGTCGCCGAGCCGGACGGCCTCCTCGATGTCGTGGGTGACGAAGAGCACGGTCTTGCGGACCGCGGCCTGCAGCTTGAGGAACTCGCTCTGCAGGCGCTCCCGCACGACGGGGTCGACGGCGCCGAACGGCTCGTCCATCAGCAGCACCGGCGGATCTGCCGCCAGGGCCCGGGCCACGCCCACGCGCTGGCGCTGGCCGCCCGAGAGCTGTTCGGGATAGCGGTCGCCGTACACGCGGGGGTCGAGGCCGACGAGATCGAGGAGTTCGGCGGCGCGCTCACGGCCCCTCGTGCGCTTCCAGCCGAGGAGGTGGGGCACGGTCGCGGTGTTCTCCAGGACCGTCTTGTGCGGGAAGAGGCCTACCTGCTGGATGACATAGCCGATCCGGCGCCGCAGTTGGACGGGATCGACTGCGGATATGTCCTCCCCGTCCAGGGATATCCGACCCTCGGTCGGCTCGATGAGGCGGTTGACCATCTTCATGGTGGTCGTCTTGCCGCAGCCGGACGGTCCCACGAGCGTGACCAGTTCACCCGCGGCGACCTCGAAGGAGAGGTCGTCCACCGCGGTGGTGCCGTCCCCGTAGCGCTTGGTCACGTGCTCGAATCGGATCATGGTTCCCCATTGTGACGGGTGACGGCGGGCCTCGTGTGAAGGCGGTGTCGCCGGGACGCGAGGCCCCTCGGCGATTGTCGGTGGCGGGGGTTAGGGTCGGTTTCCGTTCGGCAACCGGTCGAACAGGCCGGACGCGAGGACGGGGGTGGGGCCATGGCGGGCCAGGACTGCCTGGTCACGAACGACTGGATCTGCGGTGAGTACCTGCGCTCCCGCAGCCAGGAGTTGATCGACGCCACGGTGCAGCACGTGGGGATCACGGGCGCCTCGGTCGCGATCGGACTCGTCGTCTCCTTTCCGCTGGCGCTTCTCGCGCGCAGCCGGCCCCGGTTCGCCGGCCCTGTCCTCGGACTGACGACCGTGCTCTACACGATCCCGTCGCTGGCCATGTTCTCGCTGCTGCTGCCCTTCTTCGGCCTCTCGGCCGCCCTGGTGGTCACGGGCCTGGTGCTGTACTCGCTGACGATTCTGGTGCGGAACACGGTCGCGGGGCTGGAGGCGGTCCCCGCGGAGGCCCGGGAGGCCGCCCGGGGCATGGGCTACGGGCCGGCCCGGCTGCTCTGGGAAGTCGAGCTCCCGCTCGCCCTGCCCGCGCTGATGGCGGGCCTGCGGATCGCGACGGTCTCGACGGTCGCTCTCACCACCGTCGGCTCGATCGTCGGCCGCGGCGGCCTCGGCAATCTCATCGAGGACGCGCTGCCCAGTTTCTTCAAGGCGCAGGTGCTGACCGCCTCCGTGCTCTGCGTGCTCCTCGCGGTCGCCGCGGACCTGCTGCTGCTCGGTGCGCAGAGGCTGCTCACGCCCTGGACCCGGATACGTGACGCCGGGACCCGGGGGGCCCACTGATGGACGTACTGGCCAGGACCTGGGCATGGCTCGGCACCGGCGCCAACTGGGCAGGGGAGGGCGGAGCCTGGCACCGGCTGGGCGAGCATCTGTACGTCAGCGGCGTGGCCATGGCCCTCGCCTGTGCCGTCGCCCTGCCCGTCGCGCTGTATCTGGGACATGTCGGGCGCGGCGGCGCGCTGGCCGTGAACCTGGCGAACGCGGGCCGGGCCGTGCCCGTCTTCGCGGTGCTCGCGCTGTTCATGGTCACACCGCTGCGCAGTGCCGGATACGTCCCGACGATCATCGCCCTGGTGCTGTTCGCCGTGCCGCCCCTGCTCACCAACGCCTATGTGGGCATGCGGGAGGTGGACCGGGCGGTCGTCGAGGCCGCGCGAGGCATGGGCATGTCGGGCGGGCAGCTCTTCGTCCGGGTCGAGCTGCCCCTCGCGTACCCGATGGTCATGACCGGGCTGCGGTCCGCAGCGGTCCAGGTCGTCGCCACCGCGACGATCGCGGCGATGGTCGGGCAGGGCGGCCTCGGTCGCATCATCACGGCCGGTTTCAACACGTACGACACTCCGCAAGTGGTCGCGGGCGCCCTGCTCGTGGCCGTGCTCGCCCTCCTCGTGGAGGCCGTGCTGGTGGCGGTGGACCGTCTGTTCAGTCCGCTCCGCAAGACCGTGTGACGACTCACTCCCTTGGATGGTGAACCTCATGAGCAAGACCTCGCGCCTCGCGGGAGCGGTACTGGGCACCGTGGCCCTGCTGGGCTCGCTCGCCGCCTGCGGCGGTGACAGCCTGGAGCAGGAGAAGGGCGGCGCCGGAGCCTCGGACGGCGCCGCCGGCGGCAAGGGCACCCTCGTCGTGGGGGCGGCGGCCTTCACCGAGTCCAAGGTGCTCGCCGAGCTCTACGCCCAGGTACTGCGCGACGCCGGATACGACGCCTCCGTCACCACGGTGAAGAACCGCGAGCTGTACGAACCGTCCCTGGAGAAGGGCGAAATCGACGTCGTACCGGAATACGCGGCCACGATCGCCGAATTCCTCAACGCCAAGGCGAACGGCCCGAAGGCCCCCGAGGAGAAGCCCGTCGCGTCGAGCGACGTCGCCGCCACCGTGGCCGCGTTGGAGAAGCTCGCGACCCCTCGCGGGCTGAAGGTGCTGCCCGCCGGGGACGCGGTCGACCAGAACGCGTTCGCGGTGAGCAGGGAATTCGCCGAGAAGAACAAGCTCACGTCTCTTTCCGATCTCGGCAGGTCGAAGATCAAGGTCAGGATCGCGGCCGGTGACGAGTGCGAGGTGCGCCCGTTCTGCGCGCCGGGTCTGAAGAAGACGTACGGCATCGACGTGGCGGGCGTGGACCCGAAGGGCGTCGGCACCCCGCAGGCCAAGCAGGCGGTCAAGGACGGTGAGGACCAGCTGGTGCTCACCACCACGACCGACGCCACGCTTGAGAGCTTCGGGCTGGTGCTGCTGGAGGACGACAAGAAGCTCCAGAACGCCGACAACGTGCTGCCCGTCGTCAATGCGAAGGACGCCGGATCGCAGGAGATAGCCGACGCGCTCGGCAAGCTCACCCGCGCGCTGACGACCGAGGACCTGGTCGAGCTGAACCGGAAGGTGGACGCCGAGCGGGCCAAGCCGCAGGACGTGGCGAAGGAGTATCTGACGTCGAGGGGCCTGCTCTGAGGGCGGGCGTCCGAAGGCGCGGTGCGAGGGGGAACGGGGCAAGGACGAAGAGGGACGGCAGGGCAGGTCGAAAGCGATGTGTTCCTGATGCGAAGAGATTGCCGGGCTGACCCCCCAATCGTCACCTACGCACGGTAAATTTCAGGCCATGCCACGTGGACGCCACCGCCATTCCCCACCTCTGCACAGGCTCCTTCCGCCTTCGGCGGTCGCCGGAGCTTCGGTCCTTTGTGCTTTGGGCGCCTGGCTGCTCTCCGATCCGGTCCTGCTCCGCACCCTGGTCGCGGCGGCCGCCGCCGCGGCGGTCACCGGCGCGGTCCTCATGCGCAGTTGGGACCGGTACGCGGGCCGCCGCGTCGCCGAGCTCACCCGTCTCCGTGCCAGCGACGCGTGGAAGACGGAGGAGCGCATCGCCGAGCTGGAAGCCGATCTCGACGAGTCCCGCGAACTGCGGACCAGGCTGGACGCCAAGCTCCGCGCCAAGCGGGTCGAGCTGGCCGGACTGCGCAATGAGCACGCTGCCCTGCTCCGCCGGTACGCGAACGCGGAGACCGAGCGCGCCAGCGCGCTCGAGGGCCGCAGGCAGCTCGCTATCGGGGCGGGCTCGCCCAAGGAGCTTCCCGCGGCGGGCTCCACGCCGACGCCGTCCGCGTATCTGCGTGCGGCCAAGGCGCTGGATGACCTGCCGCGCCGGGCCGCCGAGCAACAGGCCAAGCGCACCGTCGAGGAGGCCCGCAAGCGCGACATCGCCGAGCGTGCCCGAGAGGCGGACGAGCCGCAGGGGAAGCACGCGGCGGCCGCCGGGGGAGCACAGCACGCCCGCCCGTCGTCCGCCGTCCCCGCCACGCGTGTGCCGGTCGCCGCGGCGATAGTCCCCTACTCCGGGCAGCGCCGGGCCGCGCGCCCGCAGGGCGGATTCGACTTCTTCGGCACCCAGGGGGCAAAGGCACCGGATGCCGGCGCACAGACCGCGGAAGCCGCCGGGTCCACCGGACCGGAGGTGAACGCCGGGGACGTCAGCCGGAAGAAGCCGATCGCGGCCCTGGAACCTGCTCAGCTCGCCTCCGTCCAGGACGAGGACCTCGCCGATGTGGTGGGCGAGGAGGCCCTGGCCCAGAGCAGGCACACCGACGAACGCGCCGTGGGTGAGGTCATCGATCTGACCGCGCACGACGAGACGGAGCAGCTCGACGTCGCGCAGCTGCGCAGCGCGATCTCCTGATCCGGCGCGGCCGCGCCGCCGCGCTGCCCAGGATCGGAAACGCCGGGCGGCCGTGCCGCCCGGCGTTCGTGGTGTCAGGGGCCCGACGGGCCGCTCGCCGTCCGGAACCGGGTGCCGCGCCGGCGCCGCCGTGTGTCCGGCCGCGACCGGTCGCGTCGGTCTGGTCCCGGCATCGCCGGCCCCGCGGTGCGGATCCCCACCGAACCGCTCCGTGCGCCGGTCTCGGCGGTTTGCTTCGCGACCGTCCCGCCGGCTCGCCTTGCGCGCGGACGTCGTCGGCTCGCCTGGTCCTACTTGTCGATGTCCCCGACCACGAAGAACATCGATCCCAGGATCGCGACCATGTCCGCGACCAGGGTGCCGGGCAGCAGCTCGGTGAGTGCCTGGATGTTGTTGTACGACGCCGAGCGGAGCTTGAGGCGGTACGGGGTCTTCTCCCCCTTGGACACCAGGTAGTAGCCGTTGATGCCGAGCGGGTTCTCGGTCCAGGCGTACGTGTGGCCCTCGGGCGCCTTGAGCACCTTCGGCAGCCGCTGGTTGACCGGCCCCGGCGGCAGCTCGGCGAGCCGGTCCAGGCAGGCGTCCGCCAACTCCAGCGAGTTGTGCGCCTGCCTCAGCAGGCACTCGAAGCGGGCCAGGCAGTCCCCCTCGGTGCGGGTGACGACCTTCAGCGTCTCCTGGAGTTCGCCGTAGGCCAGGTACGGCTCGTCGCGGCGAAGATCGAAGTCGACGCCTGAGGCACGGGCGATGGGGCCGGAGACGCCGTACGCGTGTGCAGTCCGCCCGGTCATCACGCCGACCCCCCGGGTGCGGCCCCGGAAGATCTCGTTACCGAGGACGAGCCGGTCGTAGACGTCCATCCGCGACCGTACCTCGGCGATCGCGCTCCTCGCCCGGTCGGTCCAGCCCGCGGGCAGGTCCTCCTTGAGTCCACCGACGCGGTTGAACATGTAGTGCATCCGGCCGCCGGAGATCTCCTCCATCACGTGCTGGAGGTCCTCCCGCTCGCGGAAGGCGTGGAAGATAGCGGTGATGCCACCGAGTTCGAGGGGATACGACCCCAGGAACATCAGGTGGTTGAGCACCCGGTTCAGCTCCGCGAGGAGCGTGCGCAGCCATACGGCGCGCTCCGGGACCTCCATGCCGAGCATGCGCTCGACGGCCATCACGACGCCCAGCTCGTTCGAGAACGCGGACAGCCAGTCGTGGCGGTTGGCCAGCATGACGATCTGCCGGTAGTCACGCGCCTCGAAGAGCTTCTCCGCGCCCCGGTGCATGTAGCCGATCACCGGCTCCGCCCGCTCGATGCGCTCGCCGTCCAGGACGAGACGGAGGCGCAGCACGCCGTGCGTGGAGGGATGCTGCGGCCCGATGTTCAGCACCATGTCGGTGCTCTCCGCCGCGCCGCCGATGCCGATCGTCGTCTCCGTCATGGGCGACAGTATCCCTCGCGTGGGCGACTGATAAGGAGCCCGCCCGCGGACCGGACGGGCATGCGACCGGGTCACCGGCGGGGGCCCGGTCCGGCCACCGGCAGGGGCCCGATCCGAGCGGTGCGCGCCTGCCCTCCGATCCGTCCGGCGCGAGGCGCCGCACGCACCCGTCCGAGGCGGGCGCTCGAACCGTCCGGGACAGGGAGCCGGCCACGGCCGTCCGTCCGGGGCCGGACCTCGACGGATCCGTGTCGGGAGAGTGTGAGTCCTTCGTCGGGCTCCCGTGGCGGCGCCGGCCGCTGCCCGACGCCTGCGCGCGCCCGCCGCGACTCCGTCTGCCGAATGTCCGGTGTCCGCCGGTGCGTGCGGTGATGCCCTCGGCGGTGGCGGGGGCCGTGAGCGGGAGGCGGTTCGGTGTGAACCGGGCAGGTCGGCACGGCACCGGTGCCGTGCGCGGCGGATCCCCCCGCGGCCGTGCACGGGCCGTCGCCGTACCCGAGGACTCGCGTCACGGCGCCTCGGCCCCGATCGCCGGAGGAGCCGTCGCCGTGCGCGCGGACCCGTGCCGACGGCGCCTCAGCCGGCCGGGACCGGCTGGAACAGCCAGGTGAAGTCGCCGAGGCCGCCCCGGGCGGTGAGTTCGGCGGCCTCTCCCGCGGAGGCCAGGGCGCGGACGTAGGCCGCGGGATCGGACGAGGCCAGGGCGAGCGGCGGCCGGGCACCGGAGACGCCGAGACGGCGCAGGGCCTCGCGCTGGCTCACCAGCTCGGCCCCGGGACCGGCGCAGGCGTCGAGGGCCACGTGCGCCGTGATGTCACAGCCGCCGTCGGGAACGGGACGCACCTCGCGCCCGCCGCTGAATCCGGTCAGCGTCCCGAAGGGCGGACGGTCGCCCGCGCGGTGGGCGTAGTCCACGGCGACCGCGAGTCCCGCCTCCAGTCCCGCGACCGCCGCAGCCCAGGCCTCGTCGCGGGGCCGCCCGATCTCGGCCCGCGCACCCGGGCCGGCGGTCGGCCACCAGCGGTCCAGCCAGGCGGCGTCGGCCCCGGCGACCGGATCGCCGAGGCGTTCCTCGCCGTCGGCCCTGACCAGCACGTAACGGCGGACGCCCGCGTCGTCGGCCTCGGCGACGTCCACCGGGACGTTGTCCAGCCACTCGTTCGCGAACAGCAGCCCGGAGACCCCGGACGGCGGCCGCTCGCCCCACTCGATCCGGGGGTCGAGCCCCGCCGGCCGGGCGGCCCGCTCGACGGCGTAGGCGCGCACCGGGAAGCCGTCAGGCAGCGCCGCCAGCACTCCGGTCAGCAGTTCCCCGCGTCCCGCGCCGACGTCGACGAGCGCGACCTCCGCGACCCGGGCCGGCAGGCCCTCCGCAGTCTCCCTCAGCAGCCGCGCCACAGCGGCGGCGTACAGCGGGGACGCGTGCACGGAGGTGCGGAAGTGCCCTGCGGGTCCCTCCGGCCTCCGGTAGAAGCCCCGTGGACCGTACAGCGCGCGTTCCGTGGCCTCCCGCCAGGGGACCCACTCCGCGCCGTCGGCGTCCTCCGCCTCGTTCGTCGCCTGGTACGTCACGCGCCCCAGTCTCCACCTCGGGGAGTGCGCCCGGTCTCCACCTGCCCCGGCCTCCACCTTGGGGAGTAGGCGTCCACGGACCGGATCGGCCCTCCGGTTGACCCGGGCACCTTTCGTACGTGCCTACGCTGGGTTACGTGCAGCGCCTCTATGATTTTCTCCGCAGGCACCCGACGGGCGTCGACAGCTTCTGGGCTGTGATGCTCTTCGGGTTCTCGATGCTGTGGGTCGTCCAGGAGCACGTCGGGGTCGAGCCGCGCATCGCACCCGCCCTCGTCGTGCTCCTCCTCTGCCTCGCCGTCGCGCTGCGCCGCCGAATGCCGGAGAAGACGCTGCTGCTGGTCGCGGGGATCGGCGTCGCGCAGCTGGCGCTGGACGTCGGGCCGAACCCGGCGGACTTCGCGATGCTCGTGCTCATCTACACCGTCGCCGCGCACGACGGACCGCGCTGGGCCTCCCACCTCGCGCTCGCCGGCGGCCTGTGTGCCGCCACGCTCGCCCAGATCCGTTGGCCCGAGCCGAGTATGAGCGCGGGCGGGAAGATCTTCTTCACGGTCGTCATGACCGTTCCGTTCGCCCTCGCCTGGGTGCTCGGCGACTCCCTGCGCACCCGTCGCGCCTACTTCGCCCAGCTCGAGGAGCGTGCCTCCCGGCTGGAGAAGGAGCGGGAGGCCCAGTCGAAGGTGGCCGTCGCCGCCGAGCGCGCCCGGATCGCACGAGAGCTCCACGACGTCGTCGCACACAACGTCTCGGTGATGGTCGTCCAGGCCGACGGCGCCGCATACGTGCTGGACTCCGCGCCCGACCAGGCTCGGCAGGCCCTGGAGACGATCTCCTCCACGGGCCGTCAGGCGCTCGCCGAGATGCGCCGGCTGCTGGGCGTCCTGCGCACCGGTGACGCACCGGAGAGCGGGGAGTACGTGCCGCAGCCGGACGTCGAGCAGATCAAGGAACTGGTGGAGCAGGTCCGCGGCTCGGGACTGACCGTCGACTTCCGGATCGAGGGCACCCCGCGACCGCTGCCGAGCGGGGTGGAGCTCACCGCGTACCGGATCGTCCAGGAAGCCCTCACCAACACGCGCAAGCACGGCGGCCCGGATGCCGGGGCGAGCGTCCGGCTGGTCTACTTCGACGACGGCCTCGGACTCCTCGTCGAGGACGACGGCCGGGGCGCGGCACACGAGCTGTACGAGGACGGCGGCGCGGACGGCAGGGGCCACGGCCTCATCGGCATGCGGGAGCGCGTCGGCATGGTCGGCGGCACGCTCGACGCCGGTCCGCGGCCGGGCGGCGGATTCCGGATCAGCGTGCTGCTGCCCCTCAAATCCGCCCACTAGCCTGCCGGCACCGGCACCGGCACCGGCACCGGCACCGGCACCCGCCCGTTCCGGCCACCCCGTCGAGCCACCCCACCGAATCCACCCGCATCCGTCCCTCCCCGGCCCACGAGACAAGGACCCCGCCCATGCCCATCCGCGTGATGCTCGTCGACGACCAGGTGCTGCTGCGCACCGGCTTCCGGATGGTGCTCGCCGCCCAGCCCGACATGGAGGTCGTCGCGGAGGCCGGCGACGGGGCCGAGGCCATCGAGATCCTCCGCTCCACAGCGGTCGACGTGGTGCTGATGGACGTCCGTATGCCCCGGCTGGACGGGGTGGAGGCGACCAGCAGGATCTGCGCCCAGTCCGACCCGCCGAAGGTGCTGATCCTGACGACCTTCGACCTGGACGAGTACGCGTTCTCGGGACTCAAGGCGGGTGCCAGCGGCTTCATGCTGAAGGACGTGCCTCCGGCCGAACTGCTCGGTGCCATCCGTTCCGTGCACAGCGGTGACGCGGTGGTCGCCCCGTCCACGACGCGCCGGCTGCTCGACCGCTTCTCGCCGATGCTGCCCTCCCACGGGAAGGAGCCGGAGCAGAAGGAGCTGGAGCGGCTCACCGACCGCGAGCGCGAGGTGATGTTGCTCGTCGCCCAGGGACTGTCGAACGGCGAGATCGCCGCCCGGCTGGTGCTGTCCGAGGCCACGGTGAAGACCCATGTGGGCCGCATCCTCACCAAGCTCGGGCTGCGCGACCGGGTGCAGGTCGTGGTGCTCGCGTACGAGAGCGGTCTGGTCCGCGCGGGCGGTGGCTCCGCGTCCTGACCGGCGTGCTCCCGTGCCTGCCGCGGCACCGGTGCCGCGGCAGGCGACGTTCGCGCCGTCGCGACGCCCGGCACGGCGACTCGCGGCGCTGCCGGATCGGCCGGATCGGCCCACCACGAGGGCGTCCGGCGCCCTGCGGTCCTTCCCCGCCGCCCCCGGGTCCTTCCCCCCGCCCCCGGGTCCTTCCCCCGCCCGGCGGGCCGGCGGAGACCTCATGCGCCGGGCGCCGCTCCGCGATGGGCAGACCCTGCCCGACGCGGCAACCAGCGCAGCACCTCCTCCAGGAAGTCGCGGTGCAGAGAGGGCGGGAGCACCAGGAGCAGGGGCCGGGCCATCAGGAGCGGCGCCCCGTCCGCCCCGCTTGGCCGGTCCGCGGACGGGGCTGTGCCGCCTCGCGCGCCCGGACGTCCGCCGCGGTGACGGTGGCGGGGAGGACGCGGCGCCCGCCCATCAGCCGCGCGCCCGCCCGCCCCCGGCCCGTACCCGCGCCATGAAGTCCGCGAGGGCCGCCCTGACGTCGTCGGCGGTCCACGAAAGACCCGGAGAGGAGACCGTCACCTCCGTGACGCAGACGCCAGGCGGGCCGCACTGGGCCGGGAACCAGCGGCGGAACAGGGTCACGCCCGTCTCCTCCGCCTGCCGTACGCCCGCTTCGTCGAGCAGCTCGGCACCGAAGGGGAGCCACACCTGGAACTGGTGGGTGTGCGGCGGATCGGGATGCAACCGGAACCAGGGCACGCCCGGTTCCTCCGCCAGTCCGGCCGTCAACGCCGCCGCGACGGTCCTCGCATGAGCCACGTACGACGGCAGCCTCGGGAGCTCCCGCTCCAAGCCCAGCAGTGCCGACAGCACCGCCGGGTACTGCTGGAAGACCAGGCCGCCGTAGCGGTGGCGCCAGGCTCGCGCCTCCTCCACCAGGGACCCGGGCCCGGCCAGCACCGCGCCGGACAGGCCCGCGAGGGACTTGTAGAGCGACACGTACACGCTGTCCGCGAGTCCGGCGATCTCGTCCAGTTCTCGGCCGAAATGGGGAGCGCACTCCCAGAGTCGCGCGCCGTCGAAGTGCACCACCGCATCCATTTCGCGCGCCACCTCGACGACGTCCACCAGTTCGTCCCACTCGGGCAGCACGAATCCGGCGTCCCGAAGGGGCAGTTCCAGCATCAGCGTGCCGAACGGCTCGTCCAGGCCGCGTATCTCGTCCGCCGTGGGCAACCGCGGTTCCCGGGTCGGATGGACCGTGCGCAGTCCGCCGACCGCACCCAGCGCGCCCCGTTCGTGGAGCTCGGGATGGGCGAGCGGATGCAGCGCGACGGTCCGGTTCCCCGTGCGCCCCGCCCAGCAGCGCAGCGCCACCTGCTGCGCCATCGTGCCGGTGGGGAAGAACGCCGCTGCCGGGAGGCCGAGCAGCGCCGCCACGCGCCCCTCCAGCCGGGCGACGACCCCGTCGCCGTAGAGGTCCACGTGCTCGTCGAGGTCGTGGACGGCGCCCGCGTCGGCCGCCAGGGCCGCCAGCCGCTCGCCGAGCCGGCCGTCCGCGGGGCCGTGCCACAGCAGTCGCTCGGAAGCCCGCCAGGCCGCCAGTCTGCGGCGGCGCTCAGCTTCCTCGTCGCCGTCCCCTCCGTGTCGCTCCGGGGCAGCTGCCGGGTCCGCGCCGGTCGCCCCCTCCGTGCCGGCCCCCGGTCCGCCGGAGTCGATGGGCGGCGTCCCCTCCGCGTTCTGAGTCATGCTGCGATGATCGCTCACACCGGGCCGTCCCGTGCCGTTGTCCACAGGCCCCGTCCGTCCGTTGCCGGCACCGCCTCCACAGCCTGTGGACAAGCGGAACCCCGTCGAAACGCTGGCGTAGCATGGCGAGGAATCGTCCGGTACCCCCTGCGGACTGGAACGGAAGGCCGCGCGTGAACGCACCATCGCCAGCAACACCACCGGCACAGGAGCCGGTCGAGCCCAAGGACCGTCCGGCCCGCCTCGCCGTGGGTGTCGTCGGCGCCGGCCGCGTCGGCCCGGCGTTGGCCGCATCCCTCCAGCTCGCCGGCCACCGCCCCGTGGCCGTCTCCGGGGTCTCCGACGCGTCCCTGCGCCGGGCCGACGCGATGCTGCCCGGCGTGCCGCTGGTCCCCCCGGCGGAGGTGCTCGCGCGCGCCGAGCTGGTGCTGCTGACCGTTCCCGACGACGTGCTGCCCGGACTGGTCGAGGGGCTGGCGGAGACCGGTGCCGTGCGCCCCGGCCAGCTGCTGGTGCACACCTCCGGACGGTACGGCGCTGCGGTCCTCGACCCCGCCCGGAGGGCCGGGGCGCTCCCGCTCGCCCTGCACCCCGCCATGACCTTCACGGGCACCTCCGTGGACGTCCAGCGGCTGGCCGGCTGCTCCTTCGGCGTCACCGCGCCCGAGGAGCTGAGGCTCGCCGCGGAGGCCCTCGTCATCGAGATGGGCGGGGAGCCCGAGTGGATCGAGGAGGCCGCCCGCCCGCTGTACCACGCCGGCCTCGCCCTCGGCGCGAACCACCTGGTCACCCTGGTCGCCCAGTCCATGGAACTGCTGCGCACCGCCGGGGTCTCGGCCCCGGACCGGATGCTCGGCCCGCTGCTCGGCGCCGCGCTCGACAACGCCCTGCGCTCGGGCGACGCCGCGCTGACCGGGCCGGTGTCACGCGGTGACGCCGGGACCGTGGCGGCCCATGTGTCCGAGCTGCGCGAGCACGCCCCGGGCATGGTCGCCGGCTATCTGGCCATGGCACGGGCGACCGCGGACCGCGCCCTCGCGCACGGCCTGCTCAAGCCCGAACTCGCCGAGGACCTGCTGGTGGTCCTCGCGGACGGCCACGACGCCGCGGACGGCCGGGGCCACACGGACGGCCCGGGCGCCTCGGACGGAGAGAGCGACCGATGATCACCCCCCTGCGCACCGCGGCGGAGTTGCACGCCCTCGCCCCGGCGGCGCCCGCCCGCCGCGCCGTCGTCATGACCATGGGCGCCCTCCACGACGGCCACGCCACCCTGGTCCGTACCGCCCGGTCGCTGGTCGGGCCGGCGGGACAGGTCGTCGTCACGGTCTTCGTGAACCCGCTGCAGTTCGGCGCGGGCGAGGATCTCGACCGCTATCCGCGCACCCTCGAAGCGGATCTCAAGACCGCGGCGGAAGCGGGCGCCGACGCCGTCTTCGCCCCCTCGGCCGACGAGGTGTACCCGGGAGGCGAGCCCCAGGTCCGGATCACCGCCGGCCCGATGGGCGAACTCCTCGAGGGCGCCTCCCGGCCCGGCCACTTCGACGGGATGCTGACCGTCGTCGCCAAACTGCTGCACCTCACCCGTCCCGACACGGCGCTGTACGGGCAGAAGGACGCACAGCAGCTCGCCCTGATCCGCCGTATGGTCCGGGACCTGGACTTCCCGGTGGAGATCGTCGGGGTGCCGACCGTGCGGGAGCCGGACGGCCTCGCCCTCTCCAGCCGCAACCGCTACCTCTCGACGGAGGAGCGCCACACCGCCCTGGCGCTGTCCCGGGCCCTCTTCGCCGCCCGCGACCGGCTCGCCGCGCAGGTCGCCCTGCGGGCCCGGGCCGAGTCGGCGCCCGCGTCCAACGCCCGGGCCGCCGCGCTGTCCGCGCTCGGCGAGGCCAGGGCGGCCGCAGACGCCCACGCGGTCGCCGTCGCCCAGCCCGGCGGCGGAGCCGACGCGGTGCGGGCCGCGGCGCGAGCCGTTCTCGACGAGGCCGCCAAGTCCTCGTCGCCCCTCGTCCTCGACTATCTCGCCCTGGTCGACCCGGCCGACTTCTCCGAGGTCGCCGACGGCCACACCGGCGAGGCGATCATGGCCGTCGCCGCACGGGTCGGCACGACCCGCCTGATCGACAACATCCCCCTGACCTTCGGAGCCGCCTCGTGACGAGCACCGGTATACGGCTGAACGCCCCGGCCCCCGGCTGGGCCATCGACGCGGACGTCGTCGTGGTCGGATCGGGCGTCGCGGGACTCACGGCGGCACTCCGCTGCAGGGCCGAGGGCCTGCGCACCGTCGTGGTCACGAAGGCGCTCCTGGACGACGGATCCACCCGCTGGGCCCAGGGCGGCATCGCCGCGGCGCTCGGCGAGGGCGACACCCCCGAGCAGCATCTCGGCGACACCCTCGTCGCGGGCGCCGGGCTGTGCGACGGGGAGGCGGTGCGCACGCTCGTCACCGAGGGCCCGGACGCCGTGCGGCGGCTGATCGCGACCGGCGCGCGGTTCGACACCGACGGCGCCGGAGGCATCGCGCTGACCCGCGAGGGCGGCCACCACCGCCGCCGCATCGCCCACGCGGGAGGCGACGCCACGGGCGCGGAGATCTCCCGCGCGCTGGTCACGGCGATACGTGACGGCGCGGTCCGCGTCATCGAGCACGCGCTGGTGCTCGACCTGCTGACCGACGCGGAGGGCCGTACGGCCGGCATCACCCTGCACGTCATGGGCGAGGGCCAGCACGACGGCGTCGGCGCGGTGCACGCCCCCGCCGTGGTCCTGGCGACCGGCGGCATGGGCCAGGTCTTCTCCGCCACCACCAACCCGCCGGTGTCGACCGGCGACGGCGTCGCGCTCGCGCTGCGCGCCGGCGCCGAGGTGAGCGACCTCGAGTTCGTCCAGTTCCACCCGACGGTGCTCTGGCTCGGCCCGGACTCCGAGGGCCAGCAGCCGTTGGTCTCCGAGGCGGTGCGGGGTGAGGGCGCCCATCTCGTCGACGCGTCCGGCACCCGCTTCATGGTGGGGCAGCACGAACTGGCCGAGCTCGCCCCCCGGGACATCGTGGCCAAGGGCATCATGCGCCGCATGCAGGAGCAGGGCGCGGACCACATGTTCCTGGACGCCCGCCACTTCGGCGCCGAGATGTGGGAGAACCGGTTCCCCACCATCCTCGCCGCCTGCCGCGCCCACGGCATCGACCCGGTCACCGAGCCGATCCCGGTCGCCCCGGCCGCCCACTACGCCTCCGGCGGTGTCCGCACCGACCTCCACGGCCGTACGACCGTCCCCGGCCTCTACGCCTGCGGCGAGGTCGCCTGCACCGGTGTCCACGGCGCCAACCGGCTGGCCTCCAACTCCCTCCTGGAGGGCCTCGTCTTCGCGGAACGCATCGCGAGGACGATCGCGGAGACCCATGCGCACGGGCCCGTCCCGCCGGCCGGTACCGACGGCTCCCCGCCCGTCGCGGCCGTGGCGGACAGCCGGCCGGGGCTCGCGGCCGGCGCCCCGGCGGAGGGGGGTTCCCGGGGCCCCGTACCGCTCCTCGTGCCCGAGGCCCGGCGCGAGATCCAGCGGATCATGACGAACGGCGCCGGAGTGCTGCGCTCCGCGGCGAGCCTGGACGACGCGGCGGACGCCCTGGAGGCGCTGCACCTGTCCGCGCTGCACGACGCCGAGGAGTTCGACAAGGCCGCCGAACCGGGCGTCGAGTCCTGGGAGGCCACCAATCTGCTGCTCGTCGCCCGGGTGCTGGTCGCCGCCGCCCACGAGCGGACGGAGACGCGCGGCTGCCACTGGCGCGAGGACCACCCCGGGCGGGATGACGCCGGGTGGCGCCGTCATATCGTCGTGCGCCTCACCCCCGACCGCCGCCTCGTGGTGCGCCGCACGGCGACTGAGGTCTTCCCGCCCACCCGTCCCGCCTTCGTCCCCACCCCCACCGCCGACAGGGAGCCGTAACAGTGAGCACGTCCGAAGAACGTCCGGAGCCCGTGGACGTCCCGCTGATCCAGATCGGCGCCCGCGCCGCCGAGGAGCAGGGCTGCGGCGACGACTGCGGCTGCGGCGACGAGGTGTACGAGTGCGGCCTGGACCCCGCCCTCGCCGGGCTGCTGGCCGAGTCCGGCCTCGACCCCGTACAGGTCGAGGACATCGCGCACCTCGCCATCGAGGAGGACCTCGACGGCGGAGTGGACGTGACGACCGTCGCCACCGTCCCCGAGGACGCGGTCGCCACCGGCGACTTCACCGCCCGTGAGTCGGGCGTCGTCGCGGGTCTGCGCATCGCCGAGGCGGTGCTCTCGATCGTCTGCACCGACGAGTTCGAGGTCGAGCGCCACGTCGAGGACGGCGACCGCGTCGAGCCGGGCCAGAAGCTCATCTCCGTCACCGCCCGCACCCGGGACCTGCTCACCGGAGAGCGCAGCGCCCTGAACCTGCTGTGCCGCCTCTCGGGCATCGCCAGCGCCACCCGCGCCTGGGCCGACGCGCTCGAGGGCACCGGCGCGCGCGTGCGCGACACCCGCAAGACGACTCCGGGCCTGCGCGCCCTTGAGAAGTACGCGGTGCGCTGCGGCGGCGGCGTCAACCACCGCATGTCACTGTCCGACGCGGCCCTCGTCAAGGACAACCACGTGGTCGCCGCGGGCGGCGTGGCCCAGGCGTTCAAGGCCGTCCGGGAGACGCTGGCCGAGCTGGGCACCCCGGACCTGCCCGTCGAGGTCGAGGTGGACACCCTCCACCAGGTCCGCGAGGTCCTGGACGCGGGCGCTGACCTGATCCTCCTGGACAACTTCACGCCGGTGGAGACCGCCGAGGCCGTCGCGATCGTCGCCAGGCGCGCGGTCCTGGAGTCCTCCGGCCGGCTCACCCTGGCGAACGCCCGGGCCTACGCCGAGACGGGAGTGGACTACCTCGCGGTCGGGGCGCTCACCCACTCCTCCGCGATCCTCGACATCGGTCTCGACCTGCGAGAGGCCGGGGTCTGATCCGATGCTGCTCACCATCGACGTCGGCAACACCCACACCGTCCTCGGCCTCTTCGACGGCGAGGACATCGTCGAGCACTGGCGCGTCTCCACCGACCCGCGCCGCACGGCCGACGAACTGGCCGTGCTCCTCAACGGCCTGATGGGCATGCACCCGCTGCTCGGCGAGGAGCTGGGCGACGGCATCGAGGGCATCGCGATCTGCGCCACCGTGCCCTCGGTGCTCCACGAGCTCCGCGAGGTGACCCGGCGCTACTACGGCGACGTGCCCGCGGTGCTCGTCGAGCCCGGTATCAAGACCGGAGTGCCGATCCTGATGGACAACCCGAAGGAGGTCGGCGCGGACCGCATCATCAACGCGGTCGCGGCCGTCGAGCTCTACGGCGGCCCTGCGATCGTCGTCGACTTCGGCACGGCGACGACCTTCGACGCGGTCAGTGCCCGCGGTGAGTACGCGGGCGGCGTCATCGCCCCCGGCATCGAGATCTCCGTCGAGGCCCTCGGCGTCAAGGGCGCCCAGCTCCGCAAGATCGAACTGGCCCGCCCGCGCAGCGTGATCGGCAAGAACACGGTCGAGGCCATGCAGGCGGGCATCGTCTACGGCTTCGCCGGCCAGGTGGACGGCGTCGTCCAGCGCATGAAGCGCGAGCTGGCGGACGACCCGGAGGACGTGACCGTGATCGCCACCGGCGGCCTGGCCCCGATGGTCCTCGGCGAGTCCTCCGCGATCGACGAGCACGAGCCGTGGCTGACCTTGATCGGCCTGCGCCTGGTCTACGAGCGGAACGTCTCCCGAATGTGAGCCGGTGTGCGGGCGCGCCCCGGGCGCCCGCACGCAAGGCCCGCGCACACCGTCGCCGCACTGCACGCCGCGCCGTCAATGTGACGTTAAACGAATTTTGTCCGATTAGCGCGTATCGTCGGCCCATGCCCACGCCATACGGATCCCGCGGCGGCATGGCGTTCAGCGCGGACGAACTGCGTGTGCTCCGCCGCGCTCTCGCCATCGCCCTCAACCCCGACCAGTCCCGTCGCGCCGACCGGGGTGACGGTCCCGGCGCGAACACCGCCCAGGAGTGTCTGCGGCTCGCACAGTCCGTGGACGAGGCCGTCCGCGAAGCGAGCCGGCTGCGGGCGTTCCTGTTCGCCGACCTGGAGCGGTACCGCGACGCCCTCCCCGGCTCTGCGGGCGGCTATCTGGAGCTCCTCCACGAGGCCCTCGCCGCCGGCCACGGGCCCGCGCCCGAGGATCTCGAGGCTCTGCGCTCCCTGCGCCCCACACCCCTCTCCGAGGTGCTCCTGGAACGTTGCCAGGACCTCGCCGAGGAGTCCGTACGGGCCCGGTCGGCGGACCGCGCGGCCGCCCGCGCGCCCTCGGCGCCTCCGTCCCGGGCGCGGCTGCAGGCCCTGCCCGGCGGCCGTGCCGGTGCCGGTGACAAGCAGGAGCCCCGCCCGGCCTCCCCGAAGCCCTCCCGCCCGGCTCCCCGCCCGGAGCGCCCCATCCCCACCCCGGGCGAGGTCTTCCCGCCGCGCCGCCGCCCGGCGCCCCCGCCGGAGAAGCGGGCCGTCGGATAGCTACTCTGGAGGGCATGGACTACGTATCCGCGCTCCTTCCCCCGGTCGTGATGGCCGCGTTCTTCACCGCCCTCGTCGTCACGATCGTGAAGAGCCAGGGCGGTCCGAACAAGGCCAAGGAGGACGCTGCCGTGGACGCGGCGATCGCCCGCGCGGAGGCCGCCGGCGGGGCCGCGCCGTCGGACCGTCCGACCGAGGCCTGACCCAGGTCCGCACCGGCTCTCTCAGGACGTACGGCTCATCGCGGTCGTACGTCCTTTTTCGTACCCGAAGTACGTCAATAGCCGACCATTACGACATCTCCGACTATGGTGGCGATGTGCCCCGCCAATTGGGAGAGCTCGAAGACGCCGTCATGACGCGCATCTGGCAATGGAACCGCCCGGTGACGGTGCGCGAAGTGCTGGAAGATCTCCAGCAGGAACGGTCCATCGCCTACACCACGGTCATGACCGTAATGGACAATCTCCATCAGAAGGGCTGGGTTCGCAGGGAAGTCGAAGGCCGCGCCTATCGATATACCGCGGTCTCCACCCGGGCCGCCTACTCGGCCGCACTGATGAACGAAGCCTGGTCGAAGAGCGACAACCCCGCTGCGGCTCTTGTCGCCTTCTTCGGCATGATGTCGCCGGAGCAGCGCCAGGCGCTCCGTGACGCGATCCGCGTCGTCCAGCGCGACCCCGAGGGAGAAGCTCCGGAGCCCGGGCGGGAAGGGTCTCCACGAGGTGTGGCGGAAGGTTCTCCCGAACGGGAGGCCGAGGGCGCCGACGGCGGGGGCGGGGCGGGGCGATAGCGTCCGGTCATGTCGTCAGAGCAGTCGCCCCCCAATGCCGCAGCAAATGCCGTCACGGTCCGCCGGGCCAGGACCGGCGATGTGCCGGCCGTGCGCCGTCTCGTGGACCCGTACGTGAGCGAAGGTATCCTGCTCGACAAAGCGACCGTGACGCTTTACGAGGACATCCAGGAGTTCTGGGTCGCGGAACGCGACTCGGACGCCCGGGTGGTCGGCTGCGGTGCCCTCCACGTGATGTGGGAGGACCTCGCCGAAGTCCGTACCCTCGCGGTGGACCCCCAGTTCAGGGGTGCCGGCGTCGGCCACCACGTGCTCGGCAAGCTGCTGCACACCGCCCGCTGGCTGGGTGTGCGGCGGGTATTCTGCCTGACCTTCGAAGTCGACTTCTTCGCGAAGCACGGGTTCGTGGAGATCGGGGAGACCCCGGTTGACGGAGATGTCTACAGCGAGCTGCTGCGTTCCTATGACGAGGGTGTCGCCGAGTTCCTCGGCCTCGAACGGGTGAAGCCGAACACCTTGGGTAACAGCCGGATGCTTCTGCACCTGTGATGCCGCTTCGGCGGCAAGCGGAAGCGGGACTCGGCCCGGCACCGAACCCCTATGTCCGAATCGCGTACGTTTCCCGCGTTCCCCGGGTTCTGAACCTCTGCCGAGGGTTTGTGTTTTCCAGGGAAAAGCGGTTTCCTTTCCGCGTACTGCATTTTCGATGAAAGGAAATCCGGTGGCACAGAAGGTTCAGGTCCTTCTTGTCGATGACCTCGACGGCGGCGAGGCGGACGAGACCGTGACGTTCGCTCTGGACGGCAAGACCTACGAGATCGACCTCACCACCGCCAACGCGGACAAGCTCCGCGGTCTACTCGAGCCCTACACCAAGGGCGGCCGGCGTACCGGCGGCCGTGCCTCGGCCGGCCGCGGAAAGGGCCGTGCCGCGACCTCGACGGGCAGCAAGGACACCGCGGAGATCCGGAAGTGGGCGAAGGAGAACGGCTACAGCGTCAACGACCGCGGCCGCGTCCCCGCCGAGATCCGTGAGGCCTACGAGAAGGCCAACGGCTGAGCGTTCGTGTGCGGCCCGCCCGCATACGCGCGCAGCAGACGGGCCCTGTGGCAGGCGTTCGCCGCCGCGTCCACGAGCCGTACGAGGTCGGGGGCGCCCCCACCGCCCCCGGACCCGTCGCCCGGGTGCCCCACGGCGCCGAACGCCGGCAGTGACGGTTCCACCTCGCGCCCCGGCTTCGGGGGCCGCAGCCACACGGCGGCCCCCTGAGGCGCCCAGGCCGGGACCGCGAGCCCCGGGGGCATCGGCGCGGGCACGGATCCGCCCGCCCCGAGGGCGGTCAGCTCCAGGCCGATCCCGCCCCACTCCAGCCAGTCGAGCAGCCCGGGCAGCTCCTCGGCGCTGCCCGCGGCGACCAGGAGCAGAATTCTGTCTCCCGCCCTGGCGACCGGTCCGGTGCGCCGGCAGCGCCGCAACAGAGCCTTCCCGGCGTCCGCCGGCAGCTGCAGCGCGTCGAACCGCAGCCCGGTGATCAGCCGTAGCGGTGGCCCTTCGGCCGTAGCCCAGCCAAGCTCGTTCTTGTACCACCTTGTGCTGCCGTCATCGAGCGGCACGCGAGGTGCCGGGAGAGTGAAGGCCATGACCCGGGAACTCCCGGAAGAACCCGGTGGTTACGCATCGTCGGGCATTTGTCACCCAGGGTGTCGGCGAGGAGGTGGTGAGGGTGTGTTCGAGGGCGCAAGGATGTTCGCCCGTAGCTGAGGGAACCGGTACGCGCCGCATGGAGTGTCGGTCCATACGGGTAAGACATCCCTAGTGGGGACGGGTGACACGCGGGCTTTGGAGTCTCACGTTCGCCATCGGCGTACTGATGGCACGGGTAACTGCCTGGCCTGCGGGAACATCGTCTCGCACCATCGGGTTGGAGCATTTGTCGGCGTTCGGGGCAGGAGGCCACAGACGGGTGTCGGCAGTTGGAATGAGCGGTCCCCGCTTGCGGGACTAAGCTGCGGAAGGACAGGGAGGGGATCGACCCCTAACTGACTGACCGCTCTGAGGAGCGATTAACGATGTTCGAGAGGTTCACCGACCGCGCGCGGCGGGTTGTCGTCCTGGCTCAGGAAGAAGCCCGGATGCTCAACCACAACTACATCGGCACCGAGCACATCCTCCTGGGCCTTATCCACGAGGGTGAGGGTGTCGCCGCTAAGGCCCTGGAGAGCCTCGGGATTTCGCTCGAGGCGGTCCGCCAGCAGGTGGAGGAGATCATCGGCCAGGGCCAGCAGGCCCCGTCCGGGCACATCCCCTTCACCCCTCGTGCCAAGAAGGTCCTGGAGCTGTCGCTCCGGGAGGCTCTTCAGCTGGGCCACAACTACATCGGCACCGAGCACATCCTGCTCGGCCTGATCCGCGAGGGCGAGGGTGTCGCCGCCCAGGTCCTCGTGAAGCTGGGCGCCGATCTCAACCGGGTGCGGCAGCAGGTCATCCAGCTGCTCTCCGGTTACCAGGGCAAGGAGGCCGCCACCGCCGGCGGTCCGGCCGAGGGCACGCCCTCGACCTCCCTCGTTCTCGACCAGTTCGGCCGGAACCTCACCCAGGCGGCCCGCGAGTCCAAGCTCGACCCGGTCATCGGGCGCGAGAAGGAGATCGAGCGGGTCATGCAGGTGCTGTCCCGCCGCACCAAGAACAACCCGGTCCTCATCGGCGAGCCCGGCGTCGGCAAGACCGCCGTCGTCGAGGGCCTGGCGCAGGCCATCGTCAAGGGCGAGGTGCCCGAGACCCTCAAGGACAAGCACCTCTACACCCTCGACCTCGGCGCGCTGGTCGCCGGCTCCCGCTACCGCGGTGACTTCGAGGAGCGCCTGAAGAAGGTCCTCAAGGAGATCCGCACCCGCGGCGACATCATCCTGTTCATCGACGAGCTGCACACCCTGGTGGGTGCGGGCGCCGCCGAGGGCGCGATCGACGCCGCCTCCATCCTCAAGCCGATGCTGGCCCGCGGCGAGCTGCAGACCATCGGTGCGACGACGCTCGACGAGTACCGCAAGCACCTGGAGAAGGACGCGGCCCTGGAGCGCCGCTTCCAGCCCATCCAGGTCGCGGAGCCGTCCCTGCCGCACACCATCGAGATCCTCAAGGGCCTGCGCGACCGCTACGAGGCGCACCACCGCGTCTCCATCACGGACGAGGCGCTGGTCCAGGCCGCGACCCTGGCCGACCGGTACATCTCGGACCGCTTCCTGCCGGACAAGGCGATCGACCTGATCGACGAGGCCGGTTCCCGGATGCGCATCCGCCGGATGACCGCGCCGCCGGACCTCCGCGAGTTCGACGAGAAGATCGCCGGTGTCCGCCGGGACAAGGAGTCCGCGATCGACTCGCAGGACTTCGAGAAGGCAGCCTCCCTGCGCGACAAGGAGAAGCAGCTGCTGGCGGCGAAGGCCAAGCGGGAGAAGGAGTGGAAGGCCGGCGACATGGACGTCGTCGCCGAGGTCGACGGCGAGCTGATCGCCGAGGTCCTCGCCACGGCGACCGGCATCCCGGTCTTCAAGCTGACGGAGGAGGAGTCCTCCCGTCTGCTCCGCATGGAGGACGAGCTCCACAAGCGCGTCATCGGCCAGAAGGACGCCATCAAGGCGCTGTCCCAGGCGATCCGGCGTACGCGTGCCGGCCTGAAGGACCCGAAGCGCCCCGGTGGTTCGTTCATCTTCGCCGGCCCGTCCGGTGTCGGTAAGACCGAACTGTCCAAGACACTGGCCGAGTTCCTCTTCGGCGACGAGGACGCGCTGATCTCCCTCGACATGTCGGAGTTCAGCGAGAAGCACACGGTCTCCCGCCTCTTCGGTTCCCCGCCCGGATACGTGGGCTACGAGGAGGGCGGCCAGCTCACCGAGAAGGTCCGCCGCAAGCCGTTCTCCGTCGTCCTCTTCGACGAGGTCGAGAAGGCCCACCCCGACATCTTCAACTCCCTTCTCCAGATCCTGGAGGACGGTCGCCTGACCGACTCCCAGGGCCGGGTCGTGGACTTCAAGAACACGGTCATCATCATGACGACCAACCTCGGCACCCGGGACATCTCCAAGGGCTTCAACCTGGGCTTCGCAGCCCAGGGCGACGTCAAGACCGGCTACGAGCGGATGAAGGCCAAGGTCAACGACGAGCTGAAGCAGCACTTCCGGCCGGAGTTCCTCAACCGTGTCGACGACACGGTCGTCTTCCACCAGCTGTCCCAGGACGACATCATCCAGATCGTCGACCTGATGATCGCCAAGGTGGACGAGCGGTTGAAGGACCGCGACATGGGCATCGAGCTCAGCCAGGAGGCCAAGCTCCTGCTGGCGAAGAAGGGCTACGACCCGGTCCTGGGCGCCCGGCCGCTGCGCCGCACGATCCAGCGGGAGATCGAGGACCTGCTCTCCGAGAAGATCCTCTTCGGCGAGCTGCGTCCCGGTCACATCGTGGTGGTCGACACCGAGGGCGAGGGTGAGGAGAAGAAGTTCACCTTCCGCGGTGAGGAGAAGTCGGCTCTGCCGGACGTCCCGCCGATCGAGTCGGCGGCCGGCGGCAGCGGGCCGAACCTGTCGAAGGACGCCTGAGCGTCCTGAGCACACGTCGAAGGGGCTGCCCCCGGGCCTTCGGGTCCGGGGGCAGCCCCTTTGCGGTGCCGCCCGGTCAGGCGGCGGACTTCCGCAACGGCGGCCCACGCCGGGTGGCCGACGACACCGGTCGCCGGGGCCCGGACCGCGCCTCCCCGCGGTCCGGGCCCTGGCGCATCAGCAGACATCGGGTTTCCGCCAGGTGCATTCGAGATCCGAGGGTGCCTTCCGGTCGGCGCTTCGCAGGCCCGGTACGGAGGGCGCCGCGGCGATCGTGCCGGCGGCCGTGTCGGACCCGGCCAGCGTCACCACGATCGCGTCCTCGATGCTCTTCACGGAGGACGCGAGATAGTTGTTGAGCACGATGCTGAAGACCAGTTCGCGGCCGGCGGCGTCCTCGACGTATCCGGAGAGGGCCGAGGCCCCGGTCAGGGACCCGGTCTTGGCGCGGGCGCCGAGCGCCGCCGGGGTGTTGCACATCCGGTTGCGGAGCGTGCCGCCGACGGCGCGGTCGGGGTGGCAGGCGACGGGCAGGGACGCCTGCCAGCCGGCGTACCAGGGCGCGTCCCGGACCGCGAGCAGCAGGCGGGCGAGCTGGTCGGCGGGGAAGACGTTCATCCTGGACAGCCCGGAGCCGTCGACCTGGCGCAGCTTCGCGGCTTCGACGCCCTCCTTCTCCAGATAGCCGTCGACGGCGGAGAGTCCCGCGCTCCAGGTGCCGCTTCCGGACGTCTCGTAGCCGATCGCCTTGGTCAGCGTCTCGGCGTGCATGTTGTTGGACAGCTTCATGAACGGGAGCATCAGCTCCTTCAGCGGCATGGAGCTGTGGGTGGCGAGGACCTTCGCGCCGGGCGGAGTGGGCCTGCCCAGGCGCGGGGTGCCGGTGACGCGTACGCCGTGCTCGGCCAGGGCGTCGGCGAACACGGCAGCGGCGTAGCCGGTGGGCTCCCACACGGTGATCCACTCCTTGGTGGTGGACCCGCCGACCGGGATGTCCCCGCCGACCACGATGGTGTTGGTGCCGTGCTCGCGCTCGACGGCGAGGGTGTCGGCCTGCCCGGCGGGGACGGTGCTGCCCCGGACGTCGACCCGCACGTAGTCCGTCGGCGGGGTGAGCTTCACCTCCGGCCTGTCGCCGGGTGCGGCGCCGGGTGACGCCTCCACGACGACGGTGCCGGAGTCGTAGTCGGTGTCGGGTGCGACGGTCAGCGGCGAGATCTGGGCGGAGTAGTACGAGGACTCGTCGTCGGCGGCCCAGGACCGGCCCAGGCGGCCGGTGTCGAATCGGGTGTCGTCGGCGACGACTCGACCGGTGACCCTGCGGATGCCCGACTCCCGCAGCCGGGCGGCGAGTCCTTCGTAGTCGGAGGCGAGCGTGGTGGGGTCGCCCCCGCCGCGGAGGTACAGGTCCCCGTGCAGGACCGAGCCGTATCGGCGGCCGGTGGACAGCACTTCGGTACGGAACCGGTAGCCGGGGCCGAGCAGGGCCATCGCGGCGGCCGATGTGGCGAGTTTCGTGTTGGACGCGGGCATCAGCCGGTCGCCGGCGTCGCGTTCGTAGAGCCGTTCCCCGGTGGTGGCGTCGGCGACGACGACGCTCGCGGCACCGCCGTCCATCCGGGGGTCGGCGAGGATCGTGTCGATCGCGCCCTTGAGTCCGGTGTCCGAGGGCCCTGCCCCGGCGGGCGCGCTGCCGCCGCTCCAGGTGAGCGCGGCTACGAGGAGAAGGGTGAGCGGCCAGGTCCGGGCGCGGCGGACACCGCGGAGGAAGGGGTCGCGGCGGCCGTGCCCGCGTGGTTTCGGGCTCATCACGGGTCTGCTCATGTCACAGGAGGATGGCGGACGGGACCCGGGGCCGGAAGGAGGCGTGACGCAACGCCCGTGTCATTCAGGTAGTCTGACGGACAGTGAGACACGTGCGGCGAGGTCGTCCGCCCCCAGGAACAGGGTGGGGTCGCCGACGAGGAGGACCCGGCGCAGCCCGTCGACGGCCGTGAGCGGAGACAGGTCGACCGGTTCGTCCTGCCACAGGTGCACGACGGAGAGGGAGGGAAGGCCGGGGAAGAGAGCCGCGATGCGGCGCAGGTTCGGTACCGCCCGCCTCAGCTCCACCTGGACCCCCTCCGTGTCCGGCACCCTCTCCACGACGGCCAGTTGGCTGTCGTCGAGGAGGAGCGTGGTGAGGGGGCCCACGGCCGAGAGGTCGGTGAGAGCGGGGCAGCGGTCGATCTCGACGTCCTCCGGCGACGCGGGCGCGTCCGCCAGCCAGGTGAGGTCGGTGAGCTGCGGGTTCTGGGAGATGCGGACCGCTGGAGGGGCACAGGACCGGACGGTCGCGGTGATGAGCTCACCTGGCAGGTCCCCCTGGAAGTGCACCGCGCGGCCGCCGGCGAGGGCGGCGACCGAGCGGGCCTGCTCGGCGTTGCGCACCGTGAAGTAGAGCCCTGACGGGTCGACGGCGGCGATCACGTCCCTGGCGTACTCGTCGTGGCCGTACCGGTCCCAGGCCCACACGAGCTGCGAGCGCACCCGCACCGAGGGATGTTCGGCGTACCGGGCGAGGAAGGGGACCGCCGCTTCGGAGCCGACGAGCGAGGCGGTGACGACCGTCATGCGCGCCACGTCGTCGTCGGCCGCGTGTTCGGGCCCCGGCAGCAGGTCGAGCACCAGGGGACCCGCGGCGGACAGGGCACGGGCCTCCTCGACGGTCCTCGGCGGAATGGCCTCGGCCGTACGGCTCAGCAGCGTCTCGCGGACGGAGGGCGCGATCTCCGTGGCCTGTTCCATCGCCGCCGCCGCGACCACCAGGATCCGCAGCTGGGTGGCGCGGTCGGGTGCCGCGTCCGCCGCGGCGAGCAACTCCGTGAAGATCTCGGCGCGTTCGCGCGGCCGCGCATGGGCCACGCTCATCCGGATCACGTCCTCCCACTGGTCGTCCGCCGCATGCCGGGTGAGGACTCCGATGTGCCACTCGTCCACGATCGCCTTGGCCGCGAGGAAGTCCTGGAAGGTGCGGTGCACGAAGTCCACGGCACCGGGGGAGGATTCGCGCAGCAGTCCGCTGCGGTGCAGCAGATGACCGAAGACGGCCTGGGGGTCCCCGGCGGCGGCCGCCTCGGGAACCGCCGGGACCGCTCCCGTGACCAGCGACTCCGCTCGTGAACGATCCATCTGCGTACGCCCGTTGAGCGTCATCCAGTACGCCAGGCGCTGGACGAGCTGGATCTGCGGTGCCTCCGCGAGGTCGACGCCGGAGGGTGCCCCCAGGTCCCGCTCCCGGTCGCGGCGGGTGAGCAGCATCGTGAGCGCCGCCTCGTAGAGGGCCCTGCGGCCGCGAGGGAGGAAGCCGCGCCGGTCGCGGTGGAGTGCGCAGATGAGTCCGCACATCAGGGGGTTGGTGGCGAGGGCGGCGAGGTCCCGTTTGCCGCGGAGGGCGTCTTGGAGCGGCTGCTCGTACGTCCCCGCGTCGGCGCCCGCAGCACGGTGCCAGCGCTGCACGAACGCCGTGACCGCGCGGCGGCTCATGGGCGAGAGAGTGAGGTCGGTGAAGCCGTCCGGGGCGAGCCAGTCGTCGCGTACGGCGGAGGGGCGGGAGGTGACGAGCCAGCGGTTGCCGTCGCCGTACGCGCCCAGCAGGTCGCGCAGCCAGCGTCGGGTGCGGCTCCGCTCCGCCTCGGGGACCTCGTCGAGGCCGTCGACGAGGATCAGCCCGCGGCCGGCGGTGAGGACCCGGTCCGCCCAGCCCTCGGGCGGGGTGAGGGGGCAGCCCACGGCCGACAGGAATCCGCCGGGGCCGGGCAGCCGCTCGCCGTGGCGGGTGAGGGTGCGCAGGGGCAGGACGAAGGGGACGCGGTCGTGGAGGTAGGCCATCCGCCCGTCGGGATCCTCCCCCGCGGTGCGGCTCGCGGACACGGCCAGCCACTGGACGAGGGTGGTCTTCCCGGAGCCGGCGACGCCGCGGAGCAGCACCCGGTCGTGGGCGGCGAGGGTCTGGTCCGCTTGCACGGGTTCCGCCTCCGGCCCGTCCGTGACGCTCGCCCTCCGCAGCCACCGGACGCCGTCGTCCGGCGGCTCCGGGCGGGCGTGCGGCACAGTGGGCCGGTCCCCGGGCGGGTCGGTCCGGGGGTCGGCGGCCGGCCCGACCGCGGCCGGTCCGGTGGGCCGGTCCCCGGACGGTCCGGTCCGGGCGGAGGCCTCCAGGCAGAGGTAGGCCACGTCCAGCGGCCACTCGTCCGGTGCCTCGTGCAGGTCGATGCCGTAGATCGTGAGGTGCCCGTACCTCCGCCCGACGTACGGGAGGTAGCGGCGCTCGAACGCCGTGTCACGGGCGTCCGTACGCGGCACGCGCAGGATCAGCTCGTCGAGTTTCGCGATCAGCTCGGCCTGGGTGCGGCTCTGCTCGACGAGGGTGCGGGCGACGAAGGACGACCGCTGGGTGAAGAACTGCAGGATGTGGAGGCAGGCCCACTCGGTGATCGAGTCGAGGTAGAGGGTGGCGTCCGCGGACAGGCCCTCGGCCGCGCTCCGTGCCGCGGGGGTGGCGCGCAGTCGCCGGGCGAGTTCGCGGTGGCCGTGGCGGACGGCCTGGACGTCGTCCATCTCCAGGTCGCCCAGGGCCAGCAGGCTCCGGGACAGGGCGTCCGCGACGGCTTCGGCCTCGTCACCGGGAAACGGCGGCTCGCCGGGCCGGGTCAGCGACTCCCGGACGAGGGTGCCCGCGAGCCTGCGGACGTCCCGCTCGGTGAGGGTGCGCTTCTCGCCCCGGAAGGAGACCAGGCCCGCGAGTCGCACGGGGCGGTCGGTGAGGGCGGCGCCGCCGCCCTCCTGCACCAGGAGGCGCCTGACGAGGGGGGAGAGCACCGCCGATGCGAGGCGGGTGCCGATCAGTGCGGGCTCCATCGGCCTCTCTCCCGTGTCCCGAGGGGCGTATCCACTCAAATTGGGCACTTCGGGCTCATCGTCCGAAGTCCGTCAGCGCCTCCGGCTAACGGGACTTTGGTCCCGAAACGGAAGGTCTTTGGTCCCACCGGCCGTGACAAGGCGCACAGGCGATTCCGAGCCTACTAGGTGGCTTAGTGGGGGTGCGGGGCCGCGCTTCGGGCTTTTCGGGCCGTCGTGGGCGGGTGCGCCGGACGTCCGGGCCCGGTGTGGCGGCGGTCCGGACCGGACAACGCATCCGTGCAGCCCCCACGTGCGAATAAACCATTCTTCGTCCGGAGATTTCGGGCAATAGGGGACAGGGAATCCGCTGACGTCAAGGGTCCCGCTCACAGGCGCGAACCTACGACGAGATGTCGTAGATGGGGTGTTTGAGTCGGCTTGGGGGCGCGGGTTACCAAGGTGTCGCCCCGGTGCTCAGGCATCGGGTCGCTTCCCGCCCCACAGCCCGGAGGTTCTCCCCGCATGTCGAAGCGCATCACCCCCACCCGTTTCCTTCCGTCCGCGCTCCGTACCCGTGGTGCCGTCGTGGCCGCCGGACTCGGCGCCGCGATGGTCGTCGGGGCCGGTGCCGGTGTCGCGTCCGCCGACACGGTGAAGGGCTCGGTCGCCGCCGAGGCGAAGCCCGCGGCGAAGAAGGCCAAGGCCAACGCGTGGGTCAAGCCGGTCTCGGGCTACACCCTGACCGCCAGCTTCAACCAGGGCGGCGCCATGTGGTCCAACAAGCACTCCGGCCAGGACTTCGCCGTTCCGGTCGGCACCCCGGTGAAGGCCGCCAGCGGCGGTGTCGTCGTCAAGGCCGGCCCGAACGGCGGCGGTGACGGTCCGGCGTACGGCAACGCCATCGTGATCAAGCACGGCAACGGCAAGTACTCGCAGTACGCGCACCTGTCGAAGATCAACGTGCACGTCGGCCAGAGCGTGAACGCCGGCAAGCTCATAGCCCTGTCCGGCAACACCGGCAACTCGTCCGGCCCGCACCTGCACTTCGAGATCCGTACGACCCCGAACTACGGCTCGGCCCTGAACCCGGCGAACTTCCTGCGCGCCCAGGGCGTCACCATCTGACGCTCGCCGCGACGGCCGCCACGGCTCACCCCCGCGGGCCGTGATGGGCCTGCGACACCAGATCGACGGCGACCTCGAGGACGGCTTCACGCTTGTCCTCGGGGTCGCCTTCGACGTGCTGCATGAAGAACATCCCGGCGTGCATCGTGAACAGCGCGCTGACGCAGCGCACCCGGTCGGTCAGGGCCAGGCCCGGCTCCTGGATCAGCCGGGTCATGGTGATCATGCGCTCCTTGAAGGTCTCGCCGATGCTCAGCTCACGCACGGTCGCCTGGTTCTCCTGCATGAAGCGGAAGAGCGGGTAGGCGCCGACGAGCGCCTCCTGGTAGCGGCGCAGGATCTCCTGCTTGGTCTCCAGGGTGTGCGGTTGCTCCTCGGCCCAGGCGATGAGCTCGTCGATGGGCCGCGTCAGGTCCTGGAACAGGCTGATGACGATGTCTTCCTTGGTCTTGAAGTGGTAGTAGAGCGCCGCTTTCGTCACATCGAGCCGCTCGGCGATCTCGCGCAGCGACGTCTTCTCATAGCCCTGCTCGGCGAAGAGTTCCAGGGCTACGTCCTGAATGCGCTGGCGGGTGTTGCCTCTGGCCATGGGGGCTCTCCTGGGGCGGAAACTTACTTGACGACCGGCTAGTTCCGTGACTACCTTCCCCAGTGTAATGAACTAGCCGGGCGGCAAGTAAGTGCACAGGGGAGTGGGACGGGTGGCAGCACAGGCAGCAGATCGGGGAGCGGGGTCCGGTGGGCCCGAACCCGCCGGGGCGGGCGGGGCCGCGGACGGCCCGTCCACCGCTCCGCAGTCGCGCGGCGTCCGCGTCGTCCTGCTCGCGCTCATGATCGCGATGCTCCTCGCGATGCTCGACAACATGATCATCGGGACCGCGATGCCGACGATCGTCGGTGAACTCGGCGGCCTCGCCCACCTGTCCTGGGTGGTCACCGCGTACACCCTGGCCACGGCCGCCTCCACCCCCATCTGGGGCAAGCTCGGCGACATGTACGGCCGCAAGGGCGTCTTCCTCACCTCGATCGTCGTCTTCCTGATCGGCTCGGCCCTCAGCGGAATGGCCCAGGACATGGGCCAACTGATCGGCTTCCGAGCCGTCCAGGGCCTGGGTGCCGGGGGTCTCATGGTCGGCGTGATGGCGATCATCGGCGATCTCATACCGCCCCGGGAGCGCGGCAGGTACCAGGGCATGATGGCCGGTGTGATGGCCCTCGCCATGATCGGCGGGCCGCTGGTCGGCGGCACGATCACCGACCACTGGGGCTGGCGCTGGAGCTTCTACATCAACCTGCCGCTCGGCGCGGTCGCCCTCGCGATGCTCGGCGTCGTGCTGCACCTGCCGAAGCCCGACCGGACGGCCAAGGTCCGGGTCGACTACCTCGGGGCGGCGCTGCTCACGGTCGGTATCACCGCGATCGTACTCGTCACCACCTGGGGAGGCACGGAGTACGCCTGGGACTCCGCGGTGATCCTGGAGCTCATCGCGATCGGCGTCGCCGCCCTCGTCGGCTTCGTCTTCGTTGAGACCAAGGTCGCGGAACCGATCATGCCGCTGCACATCTTCCGGAGCCGCAACTTCACCCTGATGTCGGTGATCGGTTTCCTGATCGGCTTCGTGATGTTCGGTGCCGTGCTCTTCCTGCCGCTGTTCCAGCAGTCCGTGCAGGGCGCCTCCGCCACCAACTCCGGGCTGCTGCTCCTGCCGATGCTGCTGTCGATGATGGTCGTCTCGCTCATCGCGGGACGGTTCACCACCAGCAGCGGCAAGTACAAGATCTTCCCGATCGTCGGGGGTGCCCTGATGGTGGCCGGGCTCTTCCTGCTCGCGCAGATGGACACGGGCACCTCGCGGCTCACCTCGGGCCTCTACATGGCGGTCCTCGGCGCCGGCATGGGCTTCCTGATGCAGATCACGATGCTGGTCGCGCAGAACAGCGTCGAGATGAAGGACATGGGCGTCGCCTCCTCGGCGACCACCCTCTTCCGCACCCTCGGCTCCTCCTTCGGCGTGGCGATCATGGGTGCCCTCTTCACCTCCCGGGTCCAGGACGAGATGGCCGCACGGGGTGGGTCGGTGGCGACACAGCAGTCGGCACAGCTCGACGCCGCGAGTCTGGCGAGACTGCCGGAGCAGGTGCGGGAGGCCTACCAGTCCGCGGTGGCCTCCGGTACGCACTCCGCGTTCCTGCTCGGCTCCGCGATCGCGGTGATCGGCTTCCTGGCGGCGTTCCTGGTCAAGGAAGTGCCGCTGAAGGGCGCCGGCCCGGCCCGCACGGAGGGCGATTCGACCGGTGCTCCCGATGGCGCGAAGGTCTCCGAGGAGGTCTGACCTCGGGCGCGGATGCGCGACGGCCCCCCGTGCACGGCACCGGGGGCCGGCTGCCGTGCGGGCCGCCGTCGAGGGTGCGTACGGCGTCGGGCGGACGGACGGACACCGGGAAGCGCGGACGAGGTGAACGCGGGCCCGATGGCATGCCCGCTCGCTCGTCCGCCACGGCCGCGGCCACCGGGGACGGACGGCCCGTCGGTCGCTGCGCCGGGAGCGATCCGAGCGGGGGCGTTCCGCCGGGAAGCGATCAGTCCGGGAACGTCGGTCTGCGGAAACTTCCCGTGTTCGTCGGCGCGTGCTCCGGCAGCCAGAGCACGGCGATCGCACCTCCGGCGGTGCCCGGCCCCACGACGCCCTCCGGGGCCGCGTTGCGGAAGGTCAGCCGGGCGCCGAGGACCCGGGCCTGGCCCGCGGCGATGGTGAGGCCCAGCCCGTGGCCCGTTCCCGCACGGTCGCTCGCGCCGGTGCGGAAGCGGCTCGGCCCCTCGCGCAGCAGCGCCTCCGGGAAGCCGGGACCGTGGTCGCGGACCCGGACCACCCGGCCCTCGACCGTGACCTCGATCGGCGGCCTGCCGTACTTGGCCGCGTTGGTCAGCAGATTCAGCAGGATCCGCTCCAGCCGCCTCGGGTCCGTACTGACCCACGACTCGTGTACGACGCTGATCCCGACCTCGGGGTCGAGCACCGCGACCCGGCGGCTGACGAACTCGCCCAGGGCGATCTCCTGGAGCTCGGCCCGCTCCGAAGCGCCGTCCAGCCGTGCCACCTCCAGCACGTCCTCGACCAGGGTGCGCATGGCTCGCGCCCGGTCCCGCACCAGCTCGGTGGGGCGGCCCGGCGGGAGCAGCTCCGCCGCCGTCAGCAGTCCGGTCACCGGTGTGCGCAGCTCGTGTGCGATGTCGGCGGTGACCCGGCGTTCGGCCTCTATGCGTTCGTTGAGCGCGTCGGTCAGGGCGTCGACCGCCCGCGCCAGCTCGTCGGTCTCGTCGCGTACGACGCCGCCGACGGCCTCCCGGACCCGTACGTCCGTGTTGCCCTGGGCCACCCTGCCCGCCGCCGCGGCGGCCTTCCGCAGGCGGCGCGAGAGCTGTCCGCCGATGAGCACGCCCAGCGCGCAGCCGCCGAAGACGACCGACACCGAACCGATCACGAGGGCGCGGTCGAGGTCCTTCATGATGTCGGCGCTGCGGTCGGGTATCCGGCTGTGCAGGGAGAGCACATCGCCGTTGCTCAGCGGCACGGCCGCCCAGATGTCGGGCGCCGGGCCCTCCCCCTGCACATAGGTGGCCATCCGTCCGTCGGCGAGCAGGCTGCGCAGCGGGCGCGGCAGTTCAGGGTCGTTGAGCTTGGAGCCGAGCTTCGGCTCGGTCCTCGGTTTCGTGGTCTCGTAGATGCGCTGGGCGAAGAGCAGCCGGCTCATCTGCAGATCACGCGAGGTCTCGAGCATCGACACCCGGGCGGCGTTGTGGACCACCAGGCTCAGCGCGATCGCGATCAGTGCACCCACCGCGGCGATCGCGATGCTGATCTTCCAGCGGACGCCGGTGCGCAGGGCCGGTCTCCTCATGCCTTGAGCTTGTACCCGAAGCCGCGGACCGTTTCGATCCGGTCCTGCCCGATCTTCGTGCGGAGCCGCTGCACATGGACGTCGACGACGCGGGTGTCCCCGCCCCAGCCGTAGTCCCAGACGCGCTCCAGCAGCTTGTCGCGCGAAAGCACCGTGCCGGGCGCGGAGGAGAACTCCAGCAGCAACCGCATCTCCGTGGGCGTGAGACCGATCGGACGGCCGTCCCGGCGTACCTCCATGCCCTCCGTGTCGACCTCCAGGTCGCCGAAGACCAGCACTCCGCGCTCGCCCGGACGGCCCGGCTCGCCCGAGTCGCCCGCGACCCCGCCCGCGTGGCCGAAGCGGCGCAGCACGGCACGTATCCGGGCGACCAGTACGGCACCGTCGAACGGCTTCGTGACGTAGTCGTCGGCCCCGGCCTCCAGGCCGAGGACCACGTCGATCGAGTCCGCCCGTGCCGAAAGCATGATCACGGGCACGGTCGACTCGTCCCGGATCCTGCGGCACAGGCTGACCCCGTCGAGACCGGGCAGCATCACGTCGAGCAGCGCGATGTCGGGCCTGTTCGCGCGGAACGCCTCGAGACCGGCCAGCCCGTCCGGCATGGCGGTCACCGTGAAACCGTCGCGCTCCAGCGCCAGCTGGGTGGCCTCACGGATGACGTCGTCGTCCTCGACGAACAGCACATGTGTCTCGGCCATCCCTCAGCTCTCTCGGCTCTCGTCTCTCGATCGTCGTCTGCGGCCGTCCGCAGTTCCCGGTACCTCCCGGCCGCTGCCGGCGGCGCTGCGCGGGCCGTCCGGCGGCACGGCCGGCTCGGGGCGCGGGTCAGTTCTCGCTCGGCACCGGCGTCGGCGGCGGCTCCGCCTCGCCGCCGACGACCCGGCTGTACTCGTTCTGCACCCGGTCGTGCTCGGTGAACTTGTTCCCCGACCAGCGGTAGGTGGTCACGATCTCGCCGGAGGGGTACGTGACAGGGTCGTCCTTCGCGTAGACCTGCTGGGTGACGACGAGGTCCCCGCGGTCGATCGTCGCGTAGACGGCGGGCTCCTCCTTCGCGAAGACATTCTCGTACGTCCCGTCCGTCGCCCGGTACACATACGTACCGATCCCCACGGCATCCCCGCACGTCATCAGATTCACCACCACGTCCGGTGTCGTCGGGTTGTCCGTGAGGCTCCCGTACGAGGTGTCGATCGCGTAGGCGTCGGCCGCGCACGGCCGGAGATCGGCCTTGACCCCCTTGCTGACCTTGGGGTCGCTCTTGAGCAGCGCGACCGCGTCCACCTTCTTCACCGGAGAGGTCGTGGCGGTCGGCGACGTCGTCGACGGCGACTGGGCCACCGGGTCCGTACGCGCCGGACCCTCGTCGCGGGTACCCATGCCGCCGGTGGAGCATCCCGCCGCGAGCAGGCCGAAGGCGGCGAGGCCGGCCATCGCCGTGCCACTCGCCGCCCACGGGCCCGGGAGCCGTCCGAAGGGGGGACCGCCCCGCGGGCCGGTCCCGTCCCCGGGGCCGGCCCCTCTGATCAGGCCGCGCAACGCTCCTGCCCCCGTTCCTCACGCCCTGCGTGCGACTGGTTCCCGTGATCCGAACGCTCCGTGGTCCGGGCGTTCAGCTCACGGCTCTCCAGCTCCTGGCGGAGCCTGGCGAGCGCCCGGTGCAGCGTGCTCTTCACGGTACCCGCCGACATGCCGAGCGCGGCGGCCGTCTCCTCGGTGCTCATCTGCTCCCAGTGCCGCAGCACGACCACGCTGCGCTGCTTGGGCGCGAGTACCTTCAGGACGTCCATGAGCAGGGCCCGGTCCGCGTGCTGCTCGGTGACGTCCTCGACGCTGGCGTCCGGCAGCTGCTCGGTGGGGACCTCCTCCAGCTTGCGGGCCCGCCACCATTCCGTACGCGTGTTGATCATGACGCGGCGCAGATAGGCGTCGGCGAGGGACTTGTCGGCTATCCCGTCCCACCGGCCGTAGGTCCGCACCAGCGCGGTCTGCAGCAGGTCCTGGGCGTCGACCGGGTCGGGGACGAGCCGTCGTGCGCTGCGCAGCAGAGCCTCCTGCCGCGTGCGGACGTACTCCTCGAACTCGAGCACCTCTGCGTGCGCCATTCCAACCGCCTCCGTTCCCCGTTCCAGCCTCGTGACACGCCGTGTGTTTCCGTGGTCTCGCTTACGCCACAAGAAGCTACGGAGCAGTTGTCACGAGGCTGTGCGGAGAAGCCGTCGGAGGGCGCACGGCCATCCATCGGTTGTGTAACAGGAGGGTCAGGCCGCCGATTCTCAGGTCAGCGGCAACCGGAACCGGTCATTCTCCAGAGGTTCGACCAATCCGTCCGATACCAGGCCGTCCAGGGCGCGGGCCCGCTGGACGGGCTCGTCCCAGACCCGGTCGAGCACGGCGCGCGGCACCGGTCGCACGGCCTCCCGGAGCACCGCGAGGAGCTTGCCGCGCACCTGGCGGTCCGTACCGGCGTAGGTCTGGCCGCGCCGGGGCGGTCCGTCGTGGGCCGGCTTGCCGGCGAGGCGCCAGGCGCACACCCCGGCCACGGGGCACCGTCCGCAGTCCTCGTTGCGCGCGGTGCAGACGAGTGCGCCCAGCTCCATGGAGGCTGCGGCCCAGCGGGCCGCCTTCGGCTCGTCGTCCGGCAACAGCGCGCGGGCCAGCCGGCGTTCGGCCGCGGTCGTCGCGTTCGGCGGGTACTGGACTCCGGTGACCGCGCGGGCGAACACCCGGCGGACGTTGGTGTCCAGGACCGGGTGGCGCTGCCCGTAGGCGAACGACGCCACGGCGGCGGCCGTGTACTCGCCGATCCCGGGCAGTGCGAGCAGCTGGGCGTGCTCGCTGGGTACGTCACCGCCGTGCCGCTCCGTTATCGCGACCGCGGCTCCGTGCAGCCGCAGTGCCCGGCGGGGGTAGCCCAGGCGGCCCCAGGCGCGCACGGCCTCGCCGGGGGCCTCAGCGGCCAGGTCCGCGGGGCGCGGCCAGCGGGCCAGCCACTGCTCGTACACCGGGAGGACCCGGTTGACGGGGGTCTGCTGCAGCATGAACTCGCTGACCATCACCCCCCACGCACCGGCCTCGGGGCGGCGCCAGGGCAGGTCGCGGGCGTGCTGGTCGAACCAGGCGAGGACGGGGGTGTGGAGGTCGGCGGTGGCCTCGGCGGCGCCGGGCACACCGTCCTGGTCGGAGGGGACGTCGGTCACGGAGGAGGGCATCTCGGTCGCAGTCATGGCACCTCCGATCCTGGCATGTTCAGCGCCGGACGCGGCGTATGCGCTCCGGGCGGACCGTGACGGGGTCCGGGTCGGAGTACACGGCCGCGTCCGGATCGGTGTATTTCCCGGTCTGTCCGCGCCAGTGCGCCCGTGCGCCCGGGGCGTCGGGCGGCCGCCCCCGGTGGGGCTGCGGCCCGCGGGCCTCCCCGCCGTGGGACCGGCCGGGACGGACCACCGCGCCGGGGGAGACGCCCGGCCCGGTCGCACGGGGCTCCACGTCCAGGGCCGCCGTGCCCGGCAGCCGGCCGCGTTCACGTCGTGCGGTGGCCCCCGGCGAGGATGCGGGAGCAGGCCGTGATCAGGAGGTGGGAGCGGTGAGCCGGGCGATCCACGGCCGTACCGGGCACGAGCGCGGCCCGGCGGTCGTCGAGGGGGCGCTCGGAACGACCAGCCGTCCGTCGGCCGGCACGGCACCGGGGGCGCGCACGGCCCCCGCGACGGCGCGGTACGGACGCTCCTCGTCCACCGGCGAACGGACGCTCCTCGTCCACCGGCGAGTTGAGGGACTCACCGCACACACGGCCCGGAGCGGTGGCGGGCAGGGGCCGGCGGTCGGGCCCGCGGCTCCCCTCGGGGCCCTGCCGGGCACTTCAAGGCGGCCGGAATCAGGGGCGCATGATGATGATCCGCACATTCGGGAACCATGTGCGGCGGGTGGGGCCGGAGTTGCCCGCCGATCTCTCGTACAGTTCGGTACGTGGGATCTCTGCGCAATCCGGTCGGGCCCCTTCCCTCCTCCATCTACTGGCGGCGGAGGGCGGTCGCGCTGCTGCTGTTCGCGCTGCTCGCGCTGCTGATCGCCTGGGCCGTCAGCTCCGGCGACACCGGCAGCCGAACGGGCGAAGACGGCAAGCCGGGCGGCACCGAGCCCGCGCCCTCCATCACGCCGGGCCCCAGCGGCTCGGGCCCCGCGATCAGCGAACAGCCGGGCGGCCGCGACGAGTCGGGCGGCACCGGCGAAGGCAGCGGCACCGGCGGCGACGCGGGCACGGGTACGGACACCGGCGGCGGCGACGGCAAGAACGGTGACCCGGGGGCGGGCGGCGCGGCGAACGGCGGCGGAACCGGCCCGGCCGAGCAGGTCCCGGCGGGTTCATCCCTCCCCGACTGCGCCCCGGGCGCGGTCGGGTTGACGGTGCGCAGCGTCAAGCCCGCCTACGCACCGGGAGAGCGCCCCCGGTTCGAACTCTCCGTGCACAACGGCTCGTCCGTGACCTGCAAGGCCGATGTCGGGCCCAAGAACGCGGTGTTGACCGTGTCCGCCATCAACGACGGCGAGAACGACAAGGTGTGGTCCTCGAAGGACTGCCCGACCGCGGGCGGTTCCCTCCTCCTGAAGGTCCCTGCGGGCCGGACCGTGACCCACACCGTGGGCTGGGACCGGCGCAGAAGCGCCCCGCAGTGCGCGACCCCGCCGTCCACTCCCGCGGCCCCCGGCTCGTACCTGCTGGAAGCCGCGTTCCCGGGCACGTCGGTGGCTCCGGCGTCGTTCCGGCTGGAGAAGGACTAGAAGCGTCCTGAAGATCTTGAAACTGTGCCCGGTCTGCCCTGGTTTGCAGCGATTGACATTTACGCGATTGACATTTACCGGCAATCCGGGGTGAGCCGGGCGGCCAGAGCAAGTTCTTCATCGGTGTTCTAGGGCTGGGTCGGTTCCGGCCGGAGAGGGCAGGTGCGGTCCCGGCCGGGCAAGGGCGGGTGCCGTCTCCGGCCGGGCGAGGGCCGGTTCGGAGATCGGGGGGCGCCGCGTGCGGCCGCTGTCCGTAGCGCGCCACCTGCCGGGTTGTGGCCGTACGCCTGCCCGCGGCCGTCAGACGTAGCGCTCCAGGATGGACGACTCGGCGAGGCGCGACAGCCCCTCGCGGACGCTGCGGGCGCGGGCCTCTCCGACGCCGTCGACCGTCTGGAGGTCGTCGACACTGGCGGCCAGGAGCTTCTGCAGGCCGCCGAAGTGCTCGACGAGCCGCTCGATGATCGCGCCGGGCAGCCTGGGCACCTTGGCCAGCAGCCGGTAACCGCGCGGCGAGACCGCGGAGTCGAGCGTCTCGGGCGAGCCGCTGTACCCCAGGGCGCGCGCCACGATGGGCAGTTCCAGCAGCTCGGCGTGCGTCAGGTCGTTGAGCTCGGCGAGCGCCTCGTCGACCGTGCGGGAGCGTTTCGCGGTCGGTTCCGGGACGTAGTCGCGGATGACGAGACCGCGCTCCGGCTCCACACCGGCGATCAACTCGTCGAGCTGGAGCGCGAGGAGCCGGCCGTCGGTACCGAGCTCCACCACGTACTGCTCGATCTCGGTGGCGATACGCCGCACCATCTCCAGCCGCTGCGCGACCGCCGTGACATCCCGCACCGTCACCAGGTCCTCGATCTCCAGGGCCGAGAGCGTGCCGGCGACCTCGTCCAGCCGGAGTTTGTAGCGCTCCAGCGTGGCCAGTGCCTGGTTCGCCCGGGACAGGATCGCCGCGGACTCCTCCAGGACCCGCCGCTCGCCGTCCACGTAGAGCGCGATGAGGCGCATCGACTGGGACACGGAGATGACGGGGAAGCCGCACTGCTTGGAGACGCGGTCCGCCGTCCGGTGCCGGGTGCCGGTCTCCTCGGTCCGGATCGACGCGTCGGGGACGAGCTGCACACCGGCCCGGTGGATCTTGGTGATGTCCTTGTCGAGGATGAGCGCGCCGTCGAGCTTGCACAGTTCGCGCAGTCGTGTGGCCGTGAACTCCACGTCCAGCACGAAGCCGCCCGTGCACATGGATTCGACCGATTTGTCCATTCCCAGGACGATGAGGCCGCCCGTGTTGCCTCGAAGAATGCGCTCGAGACCGTCACGCAGGGCGGTGCCCGGGGCGACCGCGCTGAGCGAGGCGCGCATCAGCGCGTCCGTGCCGGATCCCCCGGGGCCTCCGCCGGACTTTCCGGGTGCTGAGCCCCGGTCGTTGGCTGCCACTGCACTCCTCCGGCTCGTACGGGCGGGCGAGACCAGGGCAAAGTCTACCGGCGCGCGTCGTCCGCCCGTGGGGCCTCTGCCCTACGCCCGCGCGGGAGCACTCTCAGCGCGTCCCCCATGTCGGCGACTTCCGTGACCTTCATACCAGGCGGGACCCTGCCCGGATCGGACGGGACCAGCGCGTGTGTGAAGCCCAGACGGTGCGCCTCGGCCAGCCGGCGCTGGACGCCCGTGACGCGTCTCACCTCGCCTGCGAGCCCCACCTCGCCGATCGCCACCAGGTTCTTCGGCAGCGGGGTGTCACTCGCGGCGGAGGCCAGCGCCAGGGCGACCGCGAGGTCCGCCGCGGGCTCGGAGAGCTTCACACCGCCGACCGTCGCGCTGTAGATGTCCCTTTTGCCCAGGGCGCTGATCCTGCCCCGCTGCTCGAGCACGGCCAGCATCATCGACACCCGGGAGGTCTCCAGCCCGGAGGTGGTGCGCCGGGGCGAGGGGATCTGCGAGTCGACGGTCAGCGCCTGCACCTCGGCGACCAGCGGGCGGCGGCCCTCCAGGGCCACCGTGAGGCACGTGCCCGGTACGGGCTCGTCGCGCCGGGTGAGGAACAGCCCACTGGGGTCGGCGAGTCCGGTGATGCCCTCGTCGTGCAGTTCGAAACAGCCGACCTCGTCCGTGGCCCCGTAGCGGTTCTTGACGCCCCGTACGAGGCGCAGTCGCGCGTGCCGGTCGCCCTCGAAGTGGAGCACGACGTCGACGAGATGCTCCAGCAGCCGGGGGCCGGCGATCGCCCCGTCCTTGGTGACGTGGCCCACCAGCAGCGTGGACATGCCGCGCTCCTTGGAGGCGCGGATCAGCGCTCCCGCGACCTCCCGGACCTGTGCCATCCCGCCCGGTGCGCCGTCGATCTCGGGGGAGGCAACCGTCTGGACCGAGTCCAGGACCAGCAGGGAGGGCTTGACCGCGTCGAGATGCCCGAGGACGGCGGACAGGTCGGTCTCGGCCGCGAGGTACAGGTGGTCGTGCAGCGCGCCGATCCGGTCGGCGCGCAGCCGGACCTGGCTCGCGGACTCCTCGCCCGTGACGTAGAGGGTGCGGTGGTCGTCGCCAGCCGCCTTCGCCGCGACGTCGAGCAGGAGTGTGGACTTCCCGACGCCCGGCTCACCCGCGAGGAGCACGACGGCGCCCGGTACCAGCCCCCCGCCGAGCACCCGGTCCAACTCGTCGACGCCGGTCGTGCGGGCCGCCGCCCGGCGCCCGTCCACCTGGCCGATGGGCAGGGCGGCGTTGGTGACCCGGCCGGCGGCGGTCGTGCGGACCGCGGGCGCGCCTTGTTCCTCCACCGTGCCCCACGCCTGGCATTCGGGGCAGCGGCCGAGCCACTTGGCGGTCGTCCATCCGCATTCAGTACAGCGGTAGGACGGCCGGTCCTTCGAGGTCTTCGTACGGGCAGCCATGCGGGAAACCGTAGCGGCGCGCACCGACAGCGCGCCCACGGGTGCCCGGACGGGGAGCCGCGCAGCCCGGGGCGGCCCGCGCGGGAGGGACACGCACATGCGTTGCGCATAGGCCAGGTTGGTAACCACAATCACCCGCACCGTGGCAAATGCCGCTGTTCTCTTTCGAGGGATCGCTTCACCCGTATGGATTAAATGCGCTCAAGTCGCGCGAAGGGTGTGCCAATGGCTGCCTACGGTCGCCAGGTGACGAGCCGCATGCTGGAGCCCCCCGCGCAAACCACCGGCGCACACCGCGCACTCCGCCGTGCGCGGCCGGCGCTCGGGCAGACCCCGTCCGCGCGCTACGAGCCCCATCTGGACGGGCTGTTCACCTACTGCCTGTCCGTGCTGTGCGACCACGGCGCCGCGACGGCGGTGCTCGGAGAGGTCCTGGCCGTCGCCGAACGGCATCACGGGCGCGGCCCCGCCGACGAGGAGCGGCGGAAGGCCTGGCTGTACGCACTAGCCCGCTGGGCCTGCCTGCGTGCACTGGGCGAGCAGCGCCGCCGGAGGCACCAGGGACCGGGGGCGCACGCCGCCCGACCGGGCGCGCACGCCCGAGGGGCCGCCGCCCCGGAGGACCAGGGCGAGCCCCTGGTGCCTCCCGAGACCGAGGAGCGGCACCGGGCGGAGCTCGCCCGGCTGGCCTGGCCCGAGGCCGCGGGCACCACTCCCGAGCAGCGGGAGGCACTGGAACTCGCCGTGCGGCACGGGCTGGGTTCCCGTGACGTCGCCGCCGTGCTCGGGATGGAGCCGGCCAGCGCACGCGAACTGCTCTCGTCCGCCGCCTGCGAGGTGGAGCGCACCCGTGCCGCGCTCGCCGTCGTCGAGACCGGCAACTGTCCCTCCGTCGCCCGGCTCACCGCGGACCGCAGGGTGCTGCTCTCCGCCGCACTGCGGCGTGAGCTCGTCCGTCACGTCGACGACTGTCCGCGCTGTCGCCGATCGGCCGAGCGGGCGGGTGCCTCGGGACCGTGGCCGGGGTCGACGGTCACGCCCGCCGCACTCCCCCTGGTCGCCGCGCCCCGTGCCGAGGCGCACGCGGCGTTGCCGCACCTCCCGCGCGCCCGCGCCGCAGCGCCCCGCTTCGGCCGCGACGGCTTCCCCCTGGACCCCAAGGACCACGCCGCCCGACGCAGCCGGCTGCGGGCCCGCGCCGTCACCACCACCGTGGTCGCGACCGTCGTCGCCGCGCCCGTGCTCGCCCTCTGGGCCGCCTACCGGGGCGCCCCGCTGACCGGCGAGGCACGCGAGGACTCCTCGGTCTCCGCGAGCGAGGCCGACGCGGCGCAGCCCGTGGGCGGCGTCCCGTACGACCGGTACGAGAACGCCGGCAACGCGCGTCGGGACGCCGCGGACTCCCTGGTCGCCGGCGGGCTGCCGCGCCCCGGGGCCGGTGGAGTCACCGTCGAGGTGATCAGCCCCGGCCTCCCTCCCGGCTCCGCCGGGGCGGATGGACAGGGCTTCGGCCGGCTCTCCGTGGAGGCGCGACCGTACGGCGGGTCCACGATGCTCACCCTCACCGCCTCCGGCGGTGCCCCGGTTTCCTGGTCCCTGTGGACGGACGTGCCGTGGCTCTACGCCGACCGCGTCTCCGGCACGCTGGCTCCGGGGCGGTCGGTCGTCGTCCGCGTCCATGTCGACCACGCTGCCGAACCGGCGGGTCCGTGGAGCGCCCGTGTCGGTGTCGACCCCGCTGGAACGGTCCTGCAGATCCGGGGGGAGGGGGCGCCGCAGACCTCGCCGTCGTCGGAGCCTCCGCCGTCCGAGCCGCCGTCCTCGGAACCTTCGTCCTCGGAACCTCCGCCGTCGTCCTCGGAACCTCCGCCGTCGGAGCCGCCGTCGTCGGCGACCGGTCCCTCCCCGCCGCCGCTGAGTGAGGCCCCGGCCACGCCAGGCTGACGAAGCGTTTTGCCTCGGTGCCCCGGTGCCCCGGTGTGAGAAGCCGTGGACCAGGCGGGACCGCCGGGCGCCGGGCGGTCCCGCCTCAGCAGGCAGCCGCACGGTCGCGATCCGCGTGGTCGCGCGTCGTCCGCCCGGCACGGTCGAAGGCTGCGGCCCGCACGCCCGCCGGGTCTGCGATCTCGCGGCGTCAGCGGGCGGCCGCCGGTCAGGCGTGCTCTTGCCGGGATCCCGCTACGCGGGATCCGCCGGGTGGGGAGCCAACAGCGGCAGCTGCGAGGCCAGCCGCGCCTCGCACAGCTCCACGAGCACGTCGTAGGCCGCCTTGCCCATCAGCTCCGTCAGTTCGGGCCGGTAGGTCACATAGACCGGATCCCCCGCGCCGTGCGCCGACGTTGCCGAGGTGCACCACCAGTGCAGGTCGTGACCCCCGGGGCCCCAGCCCCTGCGGTCGTACTCGCCGATCGAGACCTGGAGGACCCGCGTGTCGTCCGGCCGGTCGATCCATTCGTACGTGCGGCGGATCGGCAGCTGCCAGCACACGTCGGGCTTGGTCTCCAGCGGCTCCCGGCCCTCCTTGATCGCCAGGATGTGCAGCGAGCAGCCCATGCCGCCCGCGAAGCCCGGCCGGTTCTGGAAGATGCAGGAGCCCTTCCAGCGCCGCGTCTGCCGGTCACCGTCCTCGTTGACCTCGGCCCAGCCCGACGCGCGGCCGATGTCGTGGAACTCCCAGACCTCTGGGGTGAGACGTGCCACATGCTCGGCGACCCGCCTCTCGTCGTCCTCGTCGGAGAAGTGCGCACCGAGCGTGCAGCAGCCGTCGTCCGCACGGCCCGCCTGGATGCCTTGGCAGCCGCTGCCGAAAATGCAGCTCCAGCGCGAGGTCAGCCACGTCAGGTCGCAGCGGAAGAGCTGTTCGTCGTCCGCCGGGTCCGGGAACTCGACCCAGGCCCGCGGAAAGTCCAGGCCCTTCTCGTCCGGTTCGGCCTGCGAAGGGTCGTGAGAGGTGACAGGGGGCTTCTTCGGCTGGGCTTTGTCCTGCTTCGCCTTTTTCGTCTTTGGCACGACTCCAGCGTATGCGCGTCGCCGCAGTAGCGTTCCGTCCATGAGACTCGGAGTCCTCGACGTCGGTTCGAACACAGTGCACCTTCTGGTGGTGGACGCCCACCCCGGCGCCCGGCCGCTGCCCGCCCACTCCCACAAGGCGGAACTGCGCCTGGCGGAGCTGCTCGACGGAGACGGAGCCATCGGCCCGGAGGGCGTCGACCGGCTGATCGGCACGCTCAACGACGCCCTGCAGGCAGCCGAGGACAAGGGCTGCGAGGACGTGCTGCCGTTCGCGACCTCCGCCGTGCGGGAGGCCGCCAACGCCGACGACGTCCTGTCCCGGGTGAAGGCGGTGACCGGCGTCGACCTCCAGGTCCTCACCGGCGACGAGGAGGCCCGGCTGACGTTTCTGGCCGCCCGGCGCTGGTTCGGCTGGTCGTCCGGGAAGCTGCTGGTCCTCGACATCGGCGGTGGCTCGCTGGAAATCGCCTGCGGCATAGACGAGGACCCCGACATCGCCGTCAGCCTGCCGCTCGGCGCCGGACGGCTGACCGCCGGGATGCTGCCCGGCGATCCGCCGGACCCGGAGGACGTCCGCGGACTGCGCCGCCATGTGCGGGCGCAGATCGCCCGTACGGTCGGTGAGTTCAGCCGTTTCGGCCGGCCGGACCACGTGGTCGCCACGTCCAAGACCTTCAAGCAGCTCGCCCGGATCGCGGGCGCCGCCCGCTCCACCGAGGGCCTGTACACCCAGCGCGAACTGAGTCGAAAGTCACTGGAGGAGTGGGTTCCGAAGCTCGCCGCGATGACGGCCGCGCAGCGTGCCACCCTGCCGGGCGTCTCCGAGGGCCGCGCCGGCCAGCTGCTGGCAGGAGCGCTGGTCGCGGAGGGTGCGATGGACCTCTTCGGCGTCGACGAACTGGAGATCTGCCCCTGGGCGCTCCGCGAGGGGGTGATCCTGCGGAGGCTGGATCACCTCCCCACCCTCTGATGCGGGCCCGTAATCTGTCCCTCGTGGCAGAACCAGTGGTGCGCATCCCGGATGCGAAGGTCGCCCTGTCGACGGCCTCCGTCTATCCGGAGTCGACGGCGACGGCCTTCGAGATCGCCGCGCGCCTCGGCTACGACGGCGTCGAGGTCATGGTCTGGACCGACCCCGTGAGCCAGGACATCGAGGCGCTGCGCCGGCTCTCCGACTACCACGAGATGCCGATACTGGCCGTCCACGCGCCGTGTCTGCTCATCACCCAGCGCGTCTGGTCCACCGATCCCTGGGTGAAGCTCCAGCGTGCCCAGGCGGCCGCCGAGAAGCTCGGCGCGTCGACCGTCGTCGTGCACCCGCCGTTCCGCTGGCAGCGGCAGTACGCCCGGGACTTCGTCTCCGGAATCTGGCGGATGGCGAACGAGACGGACGTGCGCTTCGCCGTCGAGAACATGTACCCCTGGCGTTACCGGGACCGCGAGATGCTCGCGTACGCCCCCGACTGGGACGTCACCAAAGAGGACTACCGGCACTTCACGATCGACCTCTCCCACACGGCGACGTCCCGCACGGACACCCTCGCCATGGTCGACCGCATGGGAGACCGGCTCGGCCACGTCCACCTCGCGGACGGCAGGGGCTCGGCGAAGGACGAGCACCTGGTGCCGGGCCGTGGCGACCAGCCGTGCGCGGAGCTGCTGGAGCACCTGGCCGGCAGCGGCTTCGACGGCCACGTCGTGATCGAGGTGAACACCCGGCGGGCGATGTCGGCCGCCGAACGCGAAGCCGACCTCGCGGAGGCGCTGGCCTTCACCCGGCTGCACCTGGCCTCGGCGAGCGCGCCGCCGCGGGGCGGCCGCCCCGGCACGGCGGACCCGGGCCGATCATGACCGGCGGGGTGCCCAGACGACGCGGCCGGCCCGCGCGCACCGAGGCGGAGACCGGCCCCGGCGCCCGGGAGCGGATCCTCGAAGCGGCCCGCGAGGAGTTCGCCGAGCGCGGTTACGACAAGACCTCCGTACGGGGGATCGCCAAGGCAGCGGGGGTGGACCCCGCTCTCGTCCACCACTACTTCGGCACCAAGGACGAGGTCTTCGCGGCCGCCATCGAGGTGTCCTTCGAGCCGGCGCTGGTCGTGCCGGCGATCCTCGGCGAGGGCAAGGACGGCGTCGGCGAGCGGCTGGCCCGCTACTTCGTCGGGGTGTGGGAGAACCCGGTGAGCCGGGCGCCGCTGCTCGCGATCCTCCGCTCCGCGCTGACGCACGAGGCCGCCGCGAAGGTGCTCCGCGGCTTCGTCCTTCGGCGGATGCTGGAGCGGATCGCGGCCGACCTGGACGTGCCGGACCCGAAGTTCCGGGCCGAGCTGGCCGCCTCGCACATGATCGGCATCGCCATCCTCCGCTATGTGGTCCAGGTGGAGCCGCTGGCCACGGTGGACCCGGAGGAGATCATCGAGATGGTCGCGCCGACGCTGCAGAGGTACCTCACCGAGGCGTGAGTCCGGGGCCGGGACGACGGTCACTGCCGGGGCCGGCCCGGCCCGGTTCGGATTGCGCGCCGGCTCCGGGGACGGGCGCCCCGCGGCCCGAGGCCGGTTCCGGGAGGACGGACCGGGGCGCGGGGGCCGCGCCGCCGGGTCCGGCAGCTCTCTCCCGGTCGCGCCCGGTGCCCGGTGCGCCGCCGGACCGGGCTACGGTGCGTCCTGCGGCCCGCATGGTGGACGGGGGCGCGTACCGTTCGTACCGGCGCCCGGGACGCTGACCGAAAGGCGGACCCGCGTCCCGTATTCCGGACGGGATGTCCAGATCTTGGAGCATCGGCGTACGCTCGATAAAGCCAGAACTGCCTGAAGGAGCGAGCGACGATGCCCGAGCTGAGGTCCCGCACAGTCACCCACGGCCGCAACATGGCGGGCGCCCGCGCCCTTATGCGGGCCTCGGGCGTAGCGAGCGCGGACATCGGCAAGCCGGTCATCGCGGTCGCCAACTCCTTCACGGAGTTCGTCCCCGGGCACACCCACCTCGCCCCGGTCGGCCGGATCGTCTCGGACGCCGTCCTGGCGGCGGGCGCGGTGCCCCGCGAGTTCAACACCATCGCCGTCGACGACGGCATCGCGATGGGCCACGGCGGCATGCTCTACTCGCTGCCGTCGCGCGACCTGATCGCGGACTCCGTGGAGTACATGGTCGAGGCCCACTGCGCCGACGCCCTGATCTGCATCTCCAACTGCGACAAGATCACCCCGGGCATGCTGATGGCCGCCATGCGCCTCAACATCCCGGCGGTCTTCGTCTCCGGCGGCCCGATGGAGGCCGGCCAGGCCACCCTCGTCGACGGCACGGTCCGCAAGCTCGACCTGATCAACGCCATCGTCGACTCGGTCAACGAGAACGTCTCGGACGAGGACGTGCTGCGCATCGAGGAGAACGCCTGCCCGACCTGCGGCTCCTGTTCGGGCATGTTCACCGCCAACTCGATGAACTGCCTGACCGAGGCCATCGGCCTCTCCCTGCCGGGCAACGGCTCGGTCCTCGCCACCCACACCGCCCGCCGCGCGCTGTACGAGAACGCGGGCCGCACGGTCGTCGAGATCACCAAGCGCTACTACGAGGAGGGCGACGAGTCGGTCCTCCCGCGCAACATCGCCACCCGTGAGGCATTCGAGAACGCCATGGCCCTCGACATCGCCATGGGCGGCTCGACCAACACGATCCTCCACCTGCTCGCCGCCGCCCAGGAGGCCGAGCTCGACTACGACCTCACGGACATCGACGCCGTCTCGCGCCGGGTGCCGTGCCTGGCCAAGGTCGCACCGAACGTCGCGCCGGGCGGCACGTACTACATGGAGGACGTCCACCGGGCCGGTGGCATCCCCGCCATCCTCGGCGAGCTGTACCGGGGCGGGCTGCTGAACGAGGACGTCCACACCGTCCACTCGGCATCCCTGGCCGAATGGCTCAAGACCTGGGACGTCCGCGGCGGCTCCCCGTCCGCCGAGGCCGTCGAGCTGTGGCACGCGGCTCCCGGCTGCGTCCGCTCCGCCACCGCCTTCTCGCAGTCCGAGCGCTGGGAGTCGCTGGACGTCGACGCCGAGGGCGGCTGCGTCCGCTCCGTCGAGAACGCCTACTCCAAGGACGGCGGCCTCGCAGTCCTCAGGGGCAACATCGCTGAGGACGGCTGTGTCGTGAAGACGGCGGGCGTCGACGAGTCGATCTGGACCTTCGAGGGCCCGGCCGTCGTCTGCGAGTCGCAGGAGGAGGCCGTCGACAAGATCCTCTCCAAGGTGGTCAAGGAGGGCGACGTCGTCGTCATCCGCTACGAGGGCCCGCGCGGCGGCCCCGGCATGCAGGAGATGCTCTACCCGACCTCCTTCCTGAAGGGCCGCGGCCTGGGCAAGGCCTGTGCGCTGATCACAGACGGCCGTTTCTCAGGCGGCACCTCGGGGCTGTCCATCGGCCACGCCTCCCCGGAGGCGGCGTCCGGCGGCGCGATCGCCCTCGTCGAGGACGGCGACCGCATCCGCATCGACATCCCGAACCGCTCCGTGGAGCTCCTCGTCGACGACGCCGTGCTCGCCGCCCGCCGCGAGGCCCTGGGCGGCGTCTACGCGCCGAGGAACCGCGAGCGCAAGGTCTCCGCGGCGCTGCGGGCATACGCGGCGATGGCGACGAGCGCGGACAAGGGCGCGGTGCGGGACGTCGACAGGCTCGGCTGACGCACCGCTCCGCCGCGCCGGCCCCGTCGGCCCCACCGGCCGGCGGGGCTCCGCCGTACCCGGCCGCCTACCAGCGCGCCGGATCCTCGGCGTCCACGGCGAACACGCTCCCGTCGGGAGCGGTCGCGAACACCTTGCCGGGGGCGGTGACGGGAGCCGGCAGGGCGGACGCGTGGGTGAAACGCCCCGTGCCCATCCGTGGATCCGTCTGACCGAGCTGCACACCGCGTTCGGCGTCGACCGCCAGCAGCCGCCCGTCGGCACCGCTCAGATAGACCCGGTGCCCGTCGGCGACCGGCCGCGAGGACCGGGCCACGTACGTCTCCAGCCGCCATCGCTGGCGGCCTTCGTCCGCGGTGTCCACGGCGAGCAGCGAGCCTCCCGCACCCGCCAGGTAGACCGTGCCGCCGGCCACCGCGGCCTGGGCCTGGTCGACGTCGACCGGCAGCGGGACGCGGCGGACCTCGCGCGTGGCGGTGTCGAGGCGTACGACCGCCGTGGTGAAGTCGTCGGCATCGGCCGCCAGGAGGAAGAGCGCGTCCTCCGAGACCGACGGCACCGGCGACAGCGAGCCCTTCAGGTGCTCCTCCCAGCGCACACCGCCGTCACGGGTGCCGACGGCCCGGACGACGGTGGTGGCGCCGTCGGCCCCCGGGGTGACGGCGAAGACGGTTCCCGAACCGGGCGGGCCCGGCGCCCACTGGGTGCCCGGCGCGCCCCGCCGCTTCCGCCACAGCTCCTCGCCGGTCGCGCCGTCGAGTGCCCGCACGATCCCGTCCGCTCCCGCGAGGAGGACGCATCCCTCGGCGTGGCCGACCGTGGCGGAACCGATGGACGTCGTCCAGCGCGTGGCGCCCGACTCCGGGTCGAGCGCTTCGAGACGCCTACCGCCGGCCGTGGTGACATGCAGCAGTCCGCCGGAGAGCACGGGGGCCCCGGCCTGGTAGCCCGAGTCCGCCTGCGGCCCCGCTCCGGCAGCGGAGCCGACGGCCTCGCGCTTCCACCGGGGCTTGCCGTCGGCCGCGGCGAGCCGGGTCGCCATGACGCCCGGCGCCGCGCAGTACAGGTATCCGCCGTGGGCGGAACACGCGGGGGTCCGCAGGGCGTCGGAGCCCTTCGACAGGGAGGTCCGCCAGGCGGTGAAGGCAGGCTCGCCGCGGTGGGCGACCGGGGCGCCGGCCGGGCGGGCGCCGTCGTCCGCGGCCAGGCGGATTCCCGCGTACGCGCCCGCGAGCAGTCCGGCGACGAGGCCGCCGACGGCGGCGTACCGGACAAGGCGCCGGCGCGGCCGGGGGGCCGGTCCAGCCCCTTCCTCCTCCGCGGGGGAGGGGGATCCGCCGGACGGCCGTCCGGCCGCGGGCGTCCGCTGAAGCGGTATGAAGGCCGTCGCCACTTCCCCCACCGGGGTGCGGAGTTCGGCCATCACCTCGTCGGGCGCGGGCCGTTCGGCGGGGTCCTTGGCCAGACAACGGGCCAGGAGTGGTGCGAGTTCGCCCGGCACCCCGGTCAGGTCCGGCTCGTTGTGCACCACCTGGTAGGCGACGATGTACGGGCTGCCGGAGTCGAACGGCCCCCGTCCTGTCGCCGCGTGGACGAGGACGGCGCCCAGCGCGAACAGGTCGGCGGCGGGCCCGACGTCCCGTGGCCGCTGGAACTGCTCCGGTGCCATGAACGGGGGAGTGCCGATCAACTTCCCCGTCTCCGTGCGTAGATCGCTGTCCGAGGGACGGGAGATCCCGAAGTCGATGACTTTCGGACCGTCGGCGGCGAGGAGCACGTTGCTGGGTTTGAGATCGCGGTGTACGACATCCGCGCGATGGATGTCGCGCAGCGCCTCCGCGAGCCCGGCGCCCACCCTGCGCAGTTCGTCGAGGCTCAACGGCCCGTTCCACTTGACGCGTTCGGCGAGGGTCTGCCCCTTGATGAACAGTGTCGCCATCCAAGGGCGCCCGGCCTCCGGGTCGGCGTCCACGACGGGTGCGGTGAACGCACCGCTCACCCGGCGGGCCGCGGCCACTTCCTGCCGGAAACGAGCCCTGAACTCCGGATCCGTGGCGTGTTCCGCATGGACGACCTTGATGGCGAGGCGCAGCCCGGACACCGAGGTGGCCAGATGCACCACACCCATGCCGCCCGAGCCCAGACACCGCTCGAGGCGGTACTGCCCGGCGTACTCAGGATGTTCCGCTTCCGGGACGGGCCCGGTGCTGCGCAGCGGCGGCATCGCCCACCCCCGTGTTCTGTCCGCAAGCGCGACTCACGGAGCCTAGTCGATGGCGCGTACGAGTCGGCGGCGGCTTGCTAGCCTGCGGGGCGCAGACATGTCTTTCGAAACGCGGGGGAGGCCTTCATGGCCGTCGAAGGAAGCGAAAGCGTGGAAGAGGCGGAAGAGGCGGAGCCCCAGGCCCTCGCCGCACCGCGCGCCACGAGACGCTACGCGGTGGCCCCCGGCTACCGCCTGAACGTCCGCAGCGGGCCGGGAACCCACTACCAGATCGTCAGGGTGCTGCAGTACGGCGCGCGCGTGCCGATCAACTGCCAGAAGCCGGGCGAGACCGTCACCGGGCCGTACGGCACGTCGAACCTGTGGGACAACATCGCCAACGGCCAGTTCGTCTCCGACGCGTACGTGAACACGGGCAGCGACGGGTACGTGGCCGTGCGCTGTGCCTGACCGGCGGCTCCGTCCGGCCGGACACCCGGACCGGCGTGGACACTCCGGTGACTCGACTCGACTCGTCAGGGACGGAGCCCGGGCCCGGGCACTCGGTGGGCCCGGTGGGCCCGGGGGCGGCGTCCCTTCCGGTGACCGGGTCCGTCACGGTTCCGGGGGCGGCGTTCCTTCCGGTGACCGGGTCCGGGGGCGATGACCCTTCCGGTGACCGGGTCAGCCACGGCGCCGACGGCCGCGTCCGCCGCCCGCCTGGCGACCGCGTTCGCTCCGCTCGCGGAGCGCTGCCCGGCCCGCCGCCCGAGGCCCGGACGTCCGGCTCGACACCGGCAGTGGGACTGCCGATGTGCGGGCGGGGCGTCTCGACCGTTTGCGTGACGTCGTTCGCGCCCACCACGGCAGCCGGCACCCTCGTCCCCGCGGCCGAGGACTCCGCGGCGGTCCCGGCCGCCTCTGCGGCCCGCCGTGCCTCCTCCGCCCATGCGCGGACGCGGGGCGGCTCCGTCCGGGCGGGCGCCGGCCGTCGCCGAATCTGCCGCGGGCGGTGGCCGGGCCGCTCGGGGACCCGTTCCCCGCGGCCGCGTCCGGGGGCCGGGAGCGGCCGGGGATAATCGGGTGCGTGAGCGAGACCCGTGGAGACAGTCCCCACCCCAGCCGTACCCCCGGCTTCGCGGCCGCTCCCGGCGAGTCCGGCGCCGGGAGCGACGGCCGCGCCGGGCCGCAGCCCGAGGAGATCAGGTTCTTCGGCACCACCTGGGTCCACCACGACGGCGGTTACGTTCTGCGCCGCGTCGCCGTCGCGGCCGGCTCGCTCGCCGCGGCGGTCACCGGGTGCCTCGTCCTGCGGTTCGCCTACCAGGGCCTGGAGACCGCCCGGGTCGGCGGCTTCGTCAACCTGCTCGTGATCGTGACGTTCGCGGTGTGCAGCGCCATCGCCTTCCGCAAGACCTGGGAGGGCTTCTCGCGCCGTCCGGCCGACCCCGCGCGCGACGAGTCCCTGCACAGCCTGCGGATGATCGGCTTCATCGGAGCGCTGCTCGCCTACTTCTTCCGCTCGCTCGCCGAAGCGCCGGGGGAGGAACTGCGGCGCGGGGAGTACGAGACGGCCCTCGCGCAGTACGAGAAGCGCCGTGGCACGCGCACCGGCAACCCGGCGGCCCGGAGGAAGCCCAAGCGCAAGTGACCGGGCCGCGCCATGATGAGGCACATGACGCACGCGGCCCGGCGGCCGGGGCCTGACGCCCACGGCCGCCGCTTTCCGTCGGGTCCGTCGCCGACCAGTACGAGGCGGCCCGCCCCGGCTGTCCGCCCGCCCTTCTCGACGCGATCGAGGAACTGACCGGCAGACCTTTCCGGACTCCCGCGTCGTCGACGTCGGCGCGGGTACCGGCATCGCCACCCGTCTGTTGCGCGACCGAGGCGCCCGGGTCGTCGCCGTCGAACCCGGCCCCGCCATGGCCGCGGTGCTGAGCCGCATGGCACATCCAAGGGGGCGGGCGCACTGCGCAGAGCCGGTGCGTCCGCGCTCCCGACGGGCTCGCACACCGCCGCAGCGGTCGTCTTCCGGCTCTGCGGGCGTGAGCCTCGGCCACCGGACTTCCGCTTCCTGGTCCAGTGCGTGAGCCTCGGCCGCCGGGAGGGGTGCATCCAGTTCGTCAGGCCGGACGGCAGTCCATGCGACCGCTTTCTGACGGGGCGTCCGGCCGCCCGGGTCGAGCAGCGATCGTCCGCGCCACCGTCGTTCTCCTGCGGACTGCGGACTGCGGACTGCGGACCGACGGACCGCGGACCGTCGTCCGCGGGTCGTCCCGCCGGCGCCGGGCATGTCATGGCTCCCCGCCTCGCATCTTGACGCCCACCCGCTCCGGATGGATTATTCACCGCATGATGAATAATCCGCCGGAGGGTACTCCGGCACCGGCCGTCCACGCGCGCGCCCTCAGCGTCGTCCGCGGTTCCCGAACCGTCCTGCGCGACCTCGACTTCGAGGTGCCGCGAGGGCAGATCACCGGACTCCTCGGTCCCTCCGGCTGCGGCAAGTCCACTCTCATGCGGGCCGTCGTCGGCAGCCAGGCCAGGGTCACCGGCATCCTCGACGTCCTCGGCCGGCCCGCCGGCCACGCCGCACTGCGCTCCCGCATCGGCTACGTCACCCAGGCCCCCTCCGTCTACGACGATCTGACCGTCCGCCAGAACCTGGACTACTTCGCCGCGGTCCTCGACCCCGGTCGCGCCGCGGCCGAACGGCGCCGGCGCCATGTCTCCCAGGCCCTCGCGGACGTCGACCTCGCCGCGTACGCCGGCTCACTCGCGGGCAGGCTCTCCGGCGGTCAGCGCAGCCGAGTCTCCCTCGCCGTCGCCCTCCTCGGCGCTCCCGAACTACTCGTACTCGACGAACCCACCGTCGGCCTCGATCCGGTCCTGCGCCGCGACCTCTGGGACCTCTTCCACCGTGTCGCGGACGAACGCGGCACCACGATCCTCGTCTCCTCGCACGTCATGGACGAGGCCGAGCGCTGCCACCGGCTCCTCCTGCTGCGCGAGGGCGAACTCCTCGCCGACGACACCCCCAACGCCCTCCGCCGCCGCAACGACACCGCCACCGTCGAAGACGCCTTCCTCCACCTCGTCGACACGGCCGACGCCCTCCAGGAGACCGCTCGATGAACGCCCATCCCTCGCGCCCGCCCGCGACCGCCGCCGAGTCCGCGCCGCGCCCCGCGCTCTCCCCGTCCCGCACCCTCGCAACCGCCGCCCGGGTCCTGCGGCAGCTGCGGCACGATCCCCGCTCGATCGTCCTGATGCTGCTGGTGCCGTGCCTGATGCTCTTCCTGCTGCGCTATGTCTTCGACGGAAGCCCGCAGACCTTCGACGCCATCGGCGCCTCGCTGCTCGGCATCTTCCCGCTGATCACGATGTTCCTGATCACGTCCATCGCGACGCTGCGCGAGCGCACCTCCGGCACCCTCGAACGACTGCTCGCCATGCCCCTCGGGAAGGCCGACCTCATCGCCGGCTACGCCCTGGCGTTCGGCCTCCTGGCCGTCGTCCAGTCCGCCCTCGCGACCGGGCTCGCGGTCTGGTTCCTCGGGCTGGACGTCGTCGGCTCCACCTGGCTGCTGCTCCTGGTCGCGCTGCTGGACGCCCTGCTCGGCACGGCCCTCGGCCTGTTCGTCTCCGCCTTCGCCGCATCCGAGTTCCAGGCGGTCCAGTTCATGCCGGCCGTGATCTTCCCCCAGCTCCTCCTCTGCGGCCTCTTCACCGCCCGCGACAACATGCAGCCCGTCCTCGAGGGCATCTCGAACGTGCTGCCCATGTCCTACGCCGTCGACGGCATGAACGAGGTGCTCCGCCACACCGACGTCACCGCCGACTTCCTCCGCGACATCCTGGTCGTCGCCGCCTGCGCCCTCCTCGTCCTCTCCCTGGGCGCGGCCACCCTCCGCCGCCGCACCGCGTGACCGCCCCTCGGACGCCGCCGACACCACGGGGAGCCCGGTGCAAGGATGTCCATGTCCGTGGAAGAACCCGGAAGCGACCGGCCACGGACACGGACGACCACCATGTGCACACGCACCACCCCGGCGAGGTGACCCGCATGACCCAGACAGTCGCAGTCCTCGGTACCGGCAAGATCGGCGAGGCCCTGCTCAGCGGCATGATCCGGGCCGGCTGGCCCGCCTCGGCCCTGCTGGTCACCACCCGCCGGGCCGAGCGCGCCGAGGAGCTCCGCACCCGCTACGGCGTCGAAGCCGTCACCAACGCGGACGCCGCCAAACGGGCCGACACCCTCATCCTGGCCGTCAAGCCGCAGGACATGAACAGGCTTCTCGACGAGCTCGCCCCCCATGTCTCGGCGGAGCGCCTCGTGATCAGCGCCGCCGCCGGTATCACCACCGCCACCATCGAGAGCCGGCTCGCCCCCAACACCCCCGTGGTCCGTGTCATGCCCAACACTCCCGTCCTCGTCGACGAGGGCATGTCCGTGATCTCGGGCGGCAGCCACGCCACCGTCGAGCACCTGGCCCACACCGAGGAGATCTTCGGCGGAGTCGGCAAGACCCTTCGGGTCCCCGAGTCCCAGCAGGACGCCGCCACCGCCCTCTCCGGCTCCGGACCCGCCTACTTCTACTTCCTCGTCGAGGCCATGACCGACGCCGGCATCCTCCTCGGCCTGCCCCGGGCCCAGGCCCACGACCTGATCGTCCAGGCCGCGATCGGCGCCGCGGTGATGCTGCGCGACTCCGGCGAGCACCCCGTCAAGCTCCGCGAGGCCGTCACCTCTCCCGCGGGCACCACCATCAACGCCATCCGCGAACTCGAGAACCACGGTGTGCGCGCCGCCCTCATCGCCGCGCTGGAAGCGGCCCGCGACCGCAGCCGCGAGCTCGCTTCCGGCAACGGCTGAGACCGGGGCGCCCCCTGGCCGCCCGGCCGACAGGGTTCCGGTAGCGCGACGGCGGTCGCGGTACCCGCCTTCCGGCCGTCGGGCGCGCGCGGTCCGGGCCGGCGGCCGGATCACCGTCCCGGAGTCCACCGGCGTGCGCGCGCCCGAACCCGGGCCGGTGCTCACTTCCCGGCGGCTGCCACCAGCTCCTCCGTCGCGACCACCGTCGCGAACCCGCCCCCGTGCAGCGACACGGCGGTGGCCCGTGCCAGCTCATCGGCCCCCAGGCTCCAGCCGAACGGGCCCACGAGGTCGAAGGTGTACGTCGCATCCAGCGCGAACAGCACCTCGTACCCCAGGTTCCCGCCCATCCGCGCCGTGGTCTCCGCGCACATGTTGGTCTGGATCCCGGCCACCACGAACTGACGCACCCCGTGGGAACCGAACCATGCCCCCAGGTCCGGGGTCCCGTAGAACGCCGAGTTCACGGTCTTCGTCACCAGCAACTCCGGTCCCGCTCCCTTCCCCCTCCGCTGCTCCACGTAGTCCTTGAACTCGTTGCCGGCGTGGCCCCGCCGCAGCGGCGACCCCGGCTTCGACGAGTCATGCCGTACGAACACGACCGGACGGCCGCTCGTCTGCCACGCATCGATCAGTGCGGCGATGTTCTCGTCCGCCCCCGGGTTGTTCCGCCGCCCCCAGAAGTCCTCCTCCTCGAATGCCTTCTGCACATCGACGACCACCAGCGCTGCGTTCTCCGCGATCTCCATGCCCGCCATGCTGCCCGGGCGCCGTACCGCGCCACAGACGCACAAAAGTCGCCGATCGATGGTTTACTGCCAGCCCATGGCGGCTTCGACGACAGCAACCCCCCAGCGCATCGCCCTCCTCGCCTTCCCGGGGGTACGGGCCTTCGACGTCTCCGTCATCAACGAGGTCTGGGGCGTCGACCGCACTGACCGCGGCGTACCCCCCTTCGAACTCCGCCGCGCCGCAGCCGACCACGCACCCGTACCCATGCGGGGCGGTCTGAGCCTCACCCCCGATCGCACCCTCGCCTGGCTCCGCCGCGCCGACCTCGTCGTCGTGCCCGGCCTCGACGACCATCTCACCCCCGCCCCCTCGCCGGTCCTCGACGCCCTCCGCCACGCCCACGACCGGGGCACTCCGATCGCCGCACTCTGCGGAGGCGCCTTCACCCTCGCCCAGGCGGGCCTCCTCGACGGCCGTCGTGCGATCACCCACTGGAGCCTCACGCACCTCCTCCGCGAGCACCATCCCCGGGTCACCGTCGTCCCCGACGCACTCTTCCTCCACGACGGCAACATCTGGACCTCCGCCGGCACCGCTGCCGGAATCGATCTGTGCCTCCATCTCGTCCGCATCACCCACGGCGCCGAAGCCGCCGCCACCATCGCCCGCTCGATGGTCACCGCGCCCTTCCGCACGGGAACCCAGGCCCAGTTCATCGAGCACCCCACACCGCGGGCCGATCGAGACGCCGACGCTCTCGCCGCCGTCCGCGACTACGCCCTCGCCCACCTCGCCGAGCCGCACACCGTCGCGTCACTCGCCGCCCGCGCAGGCATGTCGCCCCGCTCCTTCGCCCGTCACTTCCAGGCCACCAGCGGAACCACCCCTCTCCACTGGCTGATCGCCCAGCGGGTGGCAGCCGCTCAGAAGCTCCTCGAGCTCACCGATCACCCCATCCCCGAAGTCGCCCGCCGCACGGGATTCGGCAGCGAGGTGACCATGCGCCAGCACTTCGCCGGCCACCTCGCCACCAGCCCGCGCGACTACCGGACAGCCTTCCGTCAGCAGACCGGAAGCAGCCCGATCGCCCGATAGGCGCGATCCACCAGAGGACGGGCCAGCCCCCGAGCCCTCGCGGCCCCCGCCCTCAGCACGTCGTCCACATACGCCGGATCGGCCGCCAGCTCCGCGTGCCGCTCCCGGAGCGGCCTCAGCAGCTCCACCACCGCCTCGGCCGTGTCCTTCTTGAGCGCGCCGTACGACTCGTACGCACCGGCCAGCCCCTCCGGGTTCCCGCCCTCGCAGGCCGCGAGGATCTCCAGCAGATTCGATACGCCGGGCCGGCTCTCACGGTCGTGGACGACGTCCTGACCGCTGTCGGTCACGGCACGCATGATCTTGCGGCGGACCACGTCCGGATCGTCGAGCAGATAGACGATGCCCGCTCCGCCGTCCGTGGAC